>JACPUH010000083.1 GCA_016192345.1 Ignavibacteriales bacterium
TCCTGGACCGTTCGTCCCCTGCGCCAAGCAATCCATGGTCGATGGCGTACCGAACGAGATTCGCCAGGTCGTGGATGTCAAGTTTTTGCATAATGTTCGTCCGGTGCGTGTCCACCGTGCGCGGGCTGATATAGAGCCGGTCGGCGATCTGCTGGTTGGTCAATCCCTGGGAAACGAGGACGATAATTTCCCGTTCCCGTTTCGTGAGAGGGACCTCGACCCCCGGCTGCTGGGCATCATCCCCTTCGGCACGACGCACAAATCCGGCAGCCATGATCTGGGAAACGCGCGGGCTGAAGAACTTCTCCCCGCCGGCCACTGCACGGATCGCCGAAGAAAGCTCCTCCTTCCCGGCACTTTTGAGAACGTACCCCCCGGCCCCCGACCGTAAGATCTGGTAGACATACTCCTCGTTTTCATGCATCGTGAGCACAATCACTCTCGTGGCGGGAAAACGTTTTGTGATGATCTTGATCGCATCCAGGCCGGACAGTTTCGGCATGGAAAGATCGATGACGAGCACATCCGGATGCAGGTCCTTCACACGCTCAATTGCTTCCTCCCCGTCCGATGCTTCCCCCACAACTTCGATATCGACGCTCCCATGCAGCAAAGTGGCGATACCGCTCCGGATAAGGGCATGATCGTCTGCAAGCACAATGCGTATTTTATGCGTCGCCATTGGTTCTCTGCCGGAGAGGGATTTCAACGATAATTTCCGTGCCTTGCTCCGGCTTGGAATTAATAATAAACGTGCCGTTGAACGAAACTGCCCGTTCGCGCATGCCAACCAAACCCATGCCATGCCTCTCTTCATACGTCGGGTCAAATGTCCGGATCGTAAACCCCTTGCCGTCGTCATCAACCATCAACCGCAAGGTCTGCTCATCGGCAATCAACTGGACATTAACCTCCGCGGCCTCGGCATGCTTGGCGATGTTGTTCAGGGCCTCCTGCGCAATACGATACAAGCCGATTTCCATCGCCGGATCGATGCGGGCATCGACTCCCGTGACCCGAAAGTTCATCTTGACACCGGTGCGCTTCGAAAATTGCTCGCACTGATTCTGTAGGGCGGGGACGAGGCCGAAATCGACGAGGACACTCGGCATGAGATTATACGAGATTTCCCTTGCTTCCGCCATGGAATTGTCGAGCAGCGACTTGATGTCCTCCAGCCTCTCCTTGTCACTGTGCTGCTGGAGGTCGGACGAGTCTTCAAGGATCTCGACATTGAATTTGATGGCAGTCAGCATCTGCCCAAGGCTGTCGTGGATTTCACGGGCAATCCGGCGGCGTTCGTCCTCCTGCGCCTGAACGCGGGCTCCGGAGAGCATTTCAAGTTCTTTTTCCCGGGAAAGCAAGCTGTCGTAAAGCTGGGCGTTCGCGAGTCCAATCGATGATTTCTCCGCCAAGGAGACAAGCAATCTCAGCTCGCGCGGCGAAAACTCGTGGTGCTGTCGAAATCCGATCATAAGCTGACCGCGAATTTCCCTATCAACCACCAAGGGAAACCGGGCCGCTGAAATGATGCGCTCCGCCTTGAAGGGAGGGAGTTCTTCCACAGGGAATCTCGGGTTCACCCCAAAATCCTGGATCACCAGCGGTTCCTTGCTGCGTGCGAGCTCTGCGTGGATGCCCGTCAACCGGAACGACTCCGGTGGCAGGGGAGCCTCGTTCCCCTTCATCGCCCTCCACCGCGCAATACTCGTTTCAAGGTCCACCAGCATCACACCGGCCCAATCCGCCCGGGTCAGAATCTTTGCGTGGTGCGAGATATTCTCCAGCACCTTCTGAAGATCGACGGTCGATACCAACTGGCGGTCGATGGTGCTCATCGTCTCCTGTTCCCAAAGCCAGAGCGCCTGTTCCCGCTCCAGGGTCTTCCGCTCCGTGATATCGCGGAACGACGCCTGGACTGCGGGCCTTCCGTTCCAAGAAACCAGTTTGGCATTGACTTCGAGATCGACCATTTTCCCCAGTTTCGTCAATCCCTTGAGTTCATAGTTGCGGAGAATATCCTCCCCGATCAACTTTCCTTTTTGATACCCTTCGAGCACAAAAAACCGGCTGGCGGGAGCGACCGTTTCGCTAAAGCTTACCGCTTTCATTTCTTCCGTCGAAGAGTAACCGAAGATCTTCATGGCGGAGGAGTTCACAAACACCAGGCGGCCGTCCTGAACAATAACAATGCCGTCCAGCGAACTTTCAACGATGTTCTGGTATTTCTCCTGGGACTCCTCGAACTTCCGGGTCAGTTCCCTGCGCTCCGTGAGATCATGGTGAATCGCGATGCATTCGAGAAGGTTGCCGGACCGATCCATCATCGGGGAAATAATCAGGAGCGTGAAGCTGATCCCGTTATCGGGACGGACAATCTCAACGTCCCCCGACCAGGCTTTTCCGGATTTCAGGGAGTCGACCACCAAAGGCCAGAAATCCCCCCCCGGGCCGCCTTGCACCAGCCGAACTCCCTCAAACGCAGGTTGCCCGATCAATTCCCGGGTCGATTTACCCGTCCAACGCTCGTAGGCAGGATTGACATAAAGAATTTTTCCCGTATTGCCGAGGACTTCGATAGGGTTCATGGAATACTCAAGGAGGGTGGAAAATCGTGGTGTCCCTTCCTTGGCGAGTTTTCCCCGGAGCAACACAAAAAATGCAAGCGCGCTTCCGACAATCAACAGGATGATGGAAATCCCGAAAGTACGGAGCGTCGTGCTCTTAATCCGGGATCCGGCCTGTTCCACCTGAGCGATGTTCTCCAGCAACTCGGCCTGGAGAATACTCTCAAAATCTTCCTGCATTTTTCGGGTGAACTCGTGCGGCCTGGGAATCCATACGTCGTTCCGATCCGCAGAGAGGGGCGCGGATTCCTCCGTCGAAGAGCCTTCCGTCTGTGCCTGGAATTTCCCTTCGTACGCGATGAGAAAATCGACATTGGCTGAGTGGGCCTCGAACCGGGCAAGAAGGACTTCGCGGTTTCGAGGTTGAGCAGAATCAAGCAGGCGCACGTAGCTGCGCCGTATCGAATCAAGGTCGGCAACGAGGCTGCGTGTTACCGGACGAAGTTCGTCCCTGCGGGAGGAATGCGCGTAAGCCTCCTGAAGGGTGTAAAACAGGGACATGCTGGTCCGATATCCGCTCAACAGGAGCGTATCCCGTCTTGCCGAGAGGGCATACTCCCTGCCCGCCCCGGTGGTCACATCGAAGAGTTGCAGGAAAAGAATGGAAAGCCCGAAAATGGTGGGGAGAAGTATGCTCACAAAAGCAACGACAAGGTTTCTCTGTGACTGGTTCAGTCTCCCTGCCGAGGATGTGTATTGTGAGAATTTGCTATGGTGCGGCATAGATCATTCCATGTCCGGGTAACGCGCAGATGCAGGGAGAGCATGGGGATACCCCCGATGCCACGAAAGTAGCCAAAGAACCCAAGAACTTCAATCGAGGGTCACAGCCGCACTCCGACGCCTTGCGAGACATGCGTGGAACCTCACGGGAGGAAAGCCGCGGTTGTAGAAGGAGCGCTATTGTGCGATGAGCTTCTTGTAGGACTCCGCATCCAGGAGAGAGTTCACCTCCCCCGGATTCGCGATGGTGATCTTGATCATCCATCCGCGTTCATACGGCTCCTTATTCACGAGCTCGGGGCTGTCTTGAACTTCCTTGTTAAGCTCCGTTACTTCGCCGGCGACCGGGGCGTACAAATCGGAAACGGCCTTGACGGCTTCGATGGTTCCGAACGACTTGCCGGTTTCAAGCTTCGAGCCGACGGCAGGGAGTTCAACGAAGACAACATCGCCCAATTCTCCCTGGGCATATTCGGTGATCCCGATCCAGCCGGTGTTGCCTTCGATACGAATCCACTCATGGTCCTTGGTATAGTTCAGGTTTGCGGGAAAGTTCATAGTTGTTTTCGATGTGCTGGTTGATAATTCGTTAGTCTTTGAAATCGAACGTCTCTACAAACCTCGTATCAAACGTTCCCCGCCGGAATTGCTCGTTTCGCATGAGCTTTTTATGAAAGGGGATGGTTGTCTTGATCCCCTCCACGACAAATTCATCCAGCGCAAAGTACATTTTCTCGATCGCCTCTTCCCGCGTACGGCTCTTGACGATAAGTTTAGCGACGAGGGAGTCATAGTACGGGGGAATTTCATACCCATCGTACGCGTGGGAATCGACACGGACGCCAAACCCGCCCGGGATATGAAGGGTCGATATTTTCCCCGGGGAGGGGCGGAAATCGTAATTCGGATCCTCGGCATTGATCCGGCATTCGATGGTATGCCAGAGAGGTTTCGGTGAAGCCTTTTTGAGTTTCATTCCCGCGGCAACTTCAATCTGCATTTTGAGGAGATCGACCCCATAGGCCTCTTCGGTGACGGGATGTTCCACCTGAATCCGGGTGTTCATCTCCATGAAATAGAAGTTCTTGTGTTTGTCGAGAAGAAATTCGATCGTGCCTGCCCCCAGGTAGTTGACGCTTTTGGAACCCTTCACGGATGCTATGCCCATGGCCTCCCGGATTTCCGGGGTCAGCGCTGGAGAGGGAGACTCTTCCACAAGCTTCTGGTGCCTTCGCTGGATCGAACAGTCCCGTTCCCCGAAGTGCACCACGTTGCCGAAGCGGTCCCCCATCACCTGAATTTCTATATGGCGCGGTTCCTCGAGATATTTTTCGAGATAGACCGAGGGATTGCCAAAGGCCGTTTCCGCCTCGTGGCTTGCCGTCCGGAATGCATTTTCAAACTCTCCCGGATCCCGCACAATCCTCATCCCTCTTCCCCCACCTCCGGCTGTGGCCTTGATGATGACCGGGTACCCCACCTCGCCGGCAACCTTCTTTGCCTTCTCAAGATCCGAGATCACTCCATCGCTTCCAGGAACAACCGGGACTCCGGCCTTCTGCATGGTTTCCTTGGCCAAGGCCTTGTCCCCCATCGCTGTAATCGCATCGGACTTCGGCCCAATGAAAGTCAATCCCGATGTGGCACAGATCTCGGCAAAATTGGCATTTTCAGCCAGGAACCCATACCCCGGGTGCACGGCGTCGGCATTGGTTACCTCCGCCGCGGCAATAAGCCGGGGAATACTCAGGTAACTCTCTTTACTGGGGGGCGGACCGATACAGACCGCTTCATCGGCAAATTTGACAGGCAGAGAATACCGGTCGGCTTCGGAATACACTGCCACGGTCTTCACCCCCAACTCCCGGCAAGCCCGGATCACGCGGAGGGCGATTTCACCACGGTTCGCTATCAAGATCTTTTTAAACAAACGGTTTCCTTGAAATAATTCTGGTGGTTGGTACGATGCCAGCCGCTTTGGGGCATCCCGTCAGCGGACGTTCACCGTGGTCAGGAGGGCTCAATATGAAAGAGGACCTGGTTGTACTCCACCGGCTTCCCGTTCTCCGCAAGGATCTGCACCACGCGACCTTCCACATCGGACTCGATCTCGTTCATCAACTTCATCGCTTCGACGATGCAGAGGACAGTCCCTGCCTTCACATCCTGCCCGACCTCCACATAGTTCGCGGCATCCGGAGCGGGGGCTCGATAGAATGTTCCCACGATGGGAGATTTGACCTCATGGTACTTCTTTTCCGGTTTGGCTGCAGGGGTTGGGGCAACCGGAGCAGAGGATTGGGCAACTGATGCGGGGGCCGTGAAGGGATACGATGCCGGGAGGGGGAACCCGGCCTGAGAGTTCCGATGTTTTGCTACACGAATCTTCTTCCCTTCTTCTTCAATTTCGATCTCATCTACTTCACTTTTTTCAACCAGCTTGATAACCTTCTTGATGTACGCGAGGTCCATGCCATCTCCGAGTTAGTTGTGGGGAACAAAAACGAAACTCCCTCCGGGAAGTCCTTCGTGGGGAAGATCCATCTGGAGGGAGCTCACAGGCTCAGTTCTTGACGCGTTCGAGATATTCACCCGATCGGGTATCGACCCGGATGGTATCCCCCTCATTGATAAAGAGGGGCACATTGATCATCGCCCCCGTCTCAACCTTCGCAGGCTTCGTCGCACCGGATGCCGTGTCCCCTTTCACGCCGGGAACCGTCTCTACCACTTTCAACTCCACGTTGAACGGGATTTCGGAACTGATCACGTCATGGCCATCCATGAACAAGACCACCGTCTCCCCCTCCTTCAGGAACTTTGATCCTTCCCCCAAAGCCGCCGGGGAAACCGGCATCTGCTCATAGGATTCCTTATCCATCACCTGAAAACTTGCTCCGTCGTGATAGAGGTAAGTAAACTCTTTTTGTTCCAGACGGACTTCTTCAACCTCCTCACCGGATCTGTAACGGGTTTCGGTTATTCGTCCTGTTTTGAGGTTCCTGAGCTTGGCCTGGACAAAGGCCCTGAGATTCCCCGGTGTTCTGTGGATATACTCCTCAATTCGGTGAAGCTCTCCGTTAAATTTAATGACCATCCCTACTCTGAAATCCGCCGTTGTTGCCATAAAATCTATCAAAACCTATAGTTTTTGATGAAAAATACACCGTTTTATGCAAAAATTGGGGTGAAAGTATACAGAATATAACGCGGAATGTCAAGACAAATATCCCATGCTATAAAAACAGGATGTTCTGACCACCAAAACACTTTATTCTAATCTCTCCGACCTTTCCAAGCGTCCATGATTATGGATCCTTGGGGTCGATTGATGTTGGAAGTTCATTCCATTATCTCCGGACGGCCCCTTTTCACTTTTAAGTAGGCAAGAATCGTTGTATATTTCTCAACATTTTTTACAAAATCCCTTATTTTGGAGCATTTCGAAATGCTTTCAGACATCAAAAAAATCCAATTCCATGCAAACATCACTGAAACCATCGGAAAAACCCCCCTTGTCAGACTTAACAAGATCAGTTCGGGCTATAAACCTAACATCTTCCTGAAGGTTGAGTCATTTAACCCCGGGGGTTCAGTGAAAGACCGGATAGGAACCCTGATGATTGAAGAAGCGGAACGCGAGGGGAGGCTGAAGCCGGGGGGGACAATTGTGGAGTCGACCTCCGGAAACACGGGTCTTGGCCTTGCGATAGCCGCAGCAGTGAAGGGTTATAAATGCATCTTTACCATGCCTGATAAGATGAGCATTGAAAAGATCCGGTTGCTCCGGGCCTTTGGTGCCGAGGTCATCGTTACCCCGACGGCGGTCCCTCACGAATCGCCGGAAAGCTACACCGAAGTGGCCAAACGAATTGTGCGGGAGACTCCGAATTCGATACTGGCCAACCAATACTACAACCCCAAGAACCCGGAGGCGCATTACAAAACAACCGGACCGGAAATCTGGGAACAGACCGGGGGGCAGATCGATTATTTTGTGTGCGGCATCGGCACCGGTGGGACCATCAGCGGCGTCGGCCGTTACCTGAAGGAGAAGAATCCCAATATCAAGGTCGTCGGCATCGATCCAAAAGGATCGGTTCTGCGCGAGTATTTCTACACGAAAAAATTCTCCCCGGTGTTCAAAACGTACAAGGTGGAGGGAATCGGTCAGGATTACGTCCCCGGCGTCCTCCATTTTGAGTTTATCGATGAAGTTGTCGAGGCGACCGATAGAGAGTCGTTCTTAATGGCCCGGCGGCTTACGCGGGAAGAAGGTATCTTTGTGGGTGGATCCGCCGGAACGGCATTGGCCGGAGCCATGAAGGTGGCCGAACGGCTCACGGAACGGGAAGTCATGGTGGTCCTTCTTCCGGATACGGGAGAGCGCTACCTGAGCAAGATCTATAACGATGATTGGATGCGCGAGAACCGCTTCCTCATCCCCGAAAAGATCACGGTCCGCTACGTGCTCGAAGGAAAGAAGGGGATTCCCAACCTCGTTTCGATCGACCCGGCCACGACGCTTCGGAAAGCCCTTGATTTGAGCGGTGAGCACAATGTTTCCCAGTTGCCGGTGCTCGATAAAGGTGAATCGGTGGGGAGCGTTGAGGAAAGCGACATCATGAGCGC
Source organism: Ignavibacteriales bacterium (assembly GCA_016192345.1). Lineage (GTDB taxonomy): Bacteria > Bacteroidota > Ignavibacteria > UBA10030 > UBA10030 > UBA6688. Next base: position 7,983 of record JACPUH010000083.1, read on the forward strand.
GGTCCTTGGGAACACGGCATTGTTCGATGCCCCCGTGAGCACAATTATGAAGGCCTCATTCCCCAAAGTCCACATCGACGACCTCATCACCCAGGCGATCTCAATCCTTTCCAAAAAGCATCACGCGGTCCTTGTGGAGGAGGAGGGAAAGATCAAGGGCATTATGACCCGGTACGATGTGATCGAATATATGTCCCGGTAACGCGGATGAACGCAGATGGACGCGGATGTGGGCGGATGGGTATGGATAGTCGTTGACGGCTGGGAATTCAGGGATAGATGTGAATGAAGGGATCCGCACGGATCGAGTCGAGGAGAGTGAAGAGAGGATGGCGGATGAATCAGTCGAACTTGCTATACGCGGACATCTCTGAGGAAATTATCGGTGCAGCCTTTGACGTTCACAATACGCTTGGGCCTGGACTTTCCGAGAAAACATACCAGACCGCTCTCGCGATCAAACTTCGGGACATCGGCCTTGCCGTCGAAGAGGAGAAAGTCTTATCGTTATTCATTGGTACAGAGAGGGTTGGAGAGCAAAGAGCCGACCTCCTTGTCGAAGACAAGATTATCGTTGAAACCAAGGCTATCCAGAAACTCTTGGATGACTTCTCACGAAAGTTGCTGGCCTGTCTGAGGAATACGAAGTATCAAGTAGGACTTCTCATTAATTTTGGCACGAGGGTAGAATTCAAGCGACTTATACATTCAACAGAACACAAATAGGATTCAACTCGTTGTGAGATCAATATCCGCGCACATCCGCGTGAATCCGCGCCTATCCGCGTAACCAGGAGATTAATCATGGCCTTTTCCACCAAAGCAGTCCACGCCGGCATTGAACCCGATCCGACCACCGGCTCGATCATGACCCCGATTCACCTTACCTCGACGTACGTCCAGGAGGAACTCGGGAAGAACAAGGGGTATGAATATTCACGGGTCTCCAACCCCACACGAACCGTCCTGGAGAGGAGCATTGCCGCGCTGGAGAACGGGACCGAGGGCCTGGCGTTTGCCTCCGGGATGGCGGCAGAAACCGCGATCTTCCATCTCCTCCAAGCGGGCGATCATGTGGTTGTGTCGCACAACGTATACGGCGGCACCTACCGGCTCGGGAAGCTTGTGCTCAACAGTTTTAACCTGGATTTCGAGTTTGTCGATACGACGGATATCCGAACGTTGAAAGCGGCGCTCAAGCCCAACACCAGGATGGTCTTTATCGAGACACCAACAAACCCGACCATGGAGATTACCGACCTCGCGGCGGTTGTCAAGCTCTGCAGGGCGAGAAAACTCATCTCCATCGTGGATAATACGTTCGCTACCCCCTACCTCCAGAACCCCCTGGACATGGGAATCGACATCGTGGTTCATAGTGCGACCAAGTACCTGAATGGCCACAGTGATATGCTGGGAGGACTGATCGTTCTGAAGGATAAGGCCCTTGCCGAACGGCTCCGGTTCATTCAGAAATCGACAGGGGGTATCTTGAGCCCCTTCGATGCCTGGCAGTGTTTGCGCGGCATAAAAACCCTTGCCGTACGGATGGACCGCCACACCATGAACGCCATGGAAATTGCCCTCTTCCTGAACAAACAGCGGAAGGTGAAACGGGTTAACTATCCCGGCCTTATTTCCCACCCTCAACACCGGCTGGCGCAAAAACAAATGCGCGGGTTCGGCGGGATGATCTCCTTCGATCTCGGCAGTCTGGACAATGCGAGAAAATTCCTGAAATCGGTCCGTCTGTGCGCTCTGGCGGAAAGTCTAGGGGGAGTCGAAACTCTTATTTCCCATCCCGCAACGATGACCCATGCCTCCGTACCTGTCGAGGAGCGGGAGCGCATCGGCGTCACTGACGGGCTTGTGAGAATTTCTGTGGGAATTGAGGATCTCGAAGATCTTCTCGCCGACCTGAAACAGGCTCTGGCCAAGATCTGATTGTTTCTTCCCGGGGGAGCCGTGCAACAAGGCTCCCCTCCCCGCTCCTTATTTCTTCCAAACCCACTTGAGATAGAGCCATGAAAAAACTCTTACTTCTCTTCTTTATTGCTTGCTTGACAACCGCCCACAGTCAGCTCCTTCCACCGGACGAACAGTGGGTGGAGCAAACTCTGGGCAGCATGAAGCTCGACGAAAAAATCGGACAGTTGTTCGTACCGGTCCACACAACAATGGATCGCACCAGTGCGTGGATCCGTAACCATCATATCGGGGGACTCTGGTTTGCCCGGGTGGAGGCAAAAGCCATTGCGGCCGAACTCAACGCGCTTCAACAAATTTCCAAAGTTCCCCTGCTGGTGACCGTCGATTTTGAAAAAGGGGCCGGGACGTACGTTGACGGAGCAACGGACTTTCCGATCAATATGGCCCTCGGAGCTTCGAGGGATCCCGCTCTCGTCTACCAGGCTGCCACCGTAACCGCAAGGGAAGCCCGCGCACTGGGCGTGCATGTCAACTTTGCCCCGGTGATGGATGTCAATAATAACCCGAAGAACCCGGTCATCAACACCCGATCGTACGGCGAGAATCCGCAACTGGTCGCAACGCTTGCGGAAGCGGCTATCCGGGGGTATCAGGATCATGGGTTGCTTGCGACCGGTAAACACTTCCCCGGCCACGGAAACACGGGGACCGATTCCCATGCCCACCTTGGTGTTGTTTCGAGCGATCGGCAGGAATTCGAGTCTGTTGAGTTGCTGCCGTACAAGGAGGTCCTTCAACGCTCAAAACCCTCAGCGATCATGACGGCGCACCTCTGGATCAGGGCGGTCGACAACGACACCATCCCGGCCACGCTCTCCCCCAATGCCATGAGCGGACTGTTGCGCCAACGACTCAACTTCGATGGGGTGATCTACACGGATGCGATGGTGATGGGAGGAATTACGACGCGCTACCCGTACGACGTCGCTACGGTCAAGGCCATTCAGGCCGGCTGCGACGTCATCCTCTTCCCTGGGAACCTCGAACTGGGGATTCTCGCGATCAAGAACGCCCTGGCAAAAGGAGACCTTTCGGAGCAACGCATTGAAGAATCAGTACGAAGAATCCTTCGCATCAAGACTCGAGTCGGCCTTCAGCAGCAGAGGATCGTGGAAATCCCGCAAATCGAATCGTTGGTCGGAACTGCAGAGCATTATGCCGTTGCCAAACGCGTGGCAGCCGCTTGCCTCACCCTGGCAAAGGACACGGGAAATTTAATCCCGATCCCCGCCGCGAAAAAAATCCTGGTACTGACGATGAGCAACAAGGAGGGGAACTCCATGGTGTCGCGTGGACTCGTCTCGTTTCCGGAGGAGGTGAGGAAGCATGCCGCCACCGTCACTGAATTGCAGCTCTCCGATTCGTTGCGGAACGAGGAGATCGAATCGGCGTTGATCAAAGCGAGGGAAGCGAATATTGTTCTCGTGGGCGCGTACGTGAAGATCGTGTTGAACAGCGGGACGGTGGACCTCCCGGCCCATCAGACCGCATTTCTCAAGCAGCTTACCGACCGGAACCCGAACACGATCCTTGTCTCCTTCGGTAATCCATATATCGGTGCGTCGGTTCCCTTCATCCCGACGTACGTGTGCGCGTACGACAATGCCCGGGCATTGCAGGAGACCGCTGCAGAAGCCCTCTTCGGGAAAACGCCCTTCAGGGGAAAGCTGCCTGTAACAGTCGGTGGAACAATGAACTACGGGGGCGGGATACAGACGCGGTAAGTGTTTGGGAGATACCCCACCAAGACCTGACAGGTTTCCAAGAAGAAACCGGTGGAAAACCTGTCAGGTCAAGTGTTGTCAATACAACAAATATTTGGCGCGGAGATTCTCAAACTCTTTCACCTCGGCCTTCCAGGCAGAGACAATCTTCTCCGGGGACTCTCCCGCATCGATCCAGAGCCGGGTGTTGGGAGTTCCGGATAAGCGGTCAATCGAACCCGGTCGCCATTGGAACTCGGATGGATAGAGCTGTTTGAGGGTTGAGAGCATGTGGATGGCGGTTTTGATCGGTTCAAACGTGTTCCGGTCCATCACGTTGACGAAGACCCCACCACAGAGGGCCCCTTTGTGTTTCGGATTTGTCGCGGCGCCGGGGATCTCCTTCGGCGTGAATTCGATCGGCTCGAAGCGGACTCCGGGAAGATTGCGGGAATTCAACTCTTGGGCCCATGGTGCTCCATGAACGTAGGGCGCACCGATGTATTCGAACGGCTTCTCCGTACCCCGACCCTCCGAAAGATTGGTCCCTTCAAAAAAACACGTCCCGGGATAAACGACCGCACTTGCCAGCGTCGGGATGTTCGGTGATGGCTTCACCCACTTCAATCCTGTTTCATCGTACCACTGCGAACGCTTCCACCCTTCCATCCTGATCACGGTCAGTTGGGCCTTGATATGGTTCTTGAGCCAGCCCTCGCCGTTGTAGAGGGTGGCAAGTTCCCCCATGGTCAGACCATGAGCGATCGGGATCGGGTGCAACCCTACGAAGGAACGGAGCGAATCGAGCCGGATAAATCCCTCCACCCACGTTCCACGAATCGGGTTGGGGCGATCCAGGACGATATAGGGGATGTTGTTTTCCGCCGCTGCTTCCATGGCATGGGACATGGTGCTTTCGTACGTATAGAACCGCGCCCCCACATCGAAAATATCGAACACCAACACATCGACCCCTTGAAGCATTTCCGGAGTCGGTTTATTGATACGCCCGTACAGGGAATAGACCTTGGCCCCTGTTTTGCCATCAATGTCGTCCTGGATCTTCGCGCCGGCCGGGGCATCTCCCCGGATGCCATGTTCCGGACCAAACAGCGCAACCAGTTTCACCTCCGGGTTCTCTGCCAGCGCATCAGCCAGGTGGCGTCCATCGGCAAGAAGTGCCGAATGGTTCGTCACGAGTCCGACGCGTTTACCTTGGATCATGGAAAAATGTTTCTGCAGAAGCAGGTCGGCTCCCGAGAGCACTTGAGCCTGCACGGTGAACATCAGTCCTATGGTGAGACCGACAAGGAGTACACTCAAGCGTTTCATGATCGTTCCTTTTGAGAAAACAAAAAAGCTGCATCGAGATGCAGCTTAGGGTTTCAGAAGAGTTGGTCGAACCAGCGCCCACGCGGCAATCGTCATGCCGTCCCAGATTTCCCCCGAACGGATCTTCGCATCGATCTCCTCCGGGGTCAGCAGAGTCTCCTCAAACTGTTCCGTAGCATCCGGTTCGGATTTCGTCCTTGCCAGCGATCGAGCCACATACACGCGGCAAATCTCGTTGGTCACTCCATTGTAGGGGTTGAACTTCCCCGCAAGCTGAAAGTCACCTGCCTTCAGACCGGCCTCTTCCGCAAGCTCCGACGCCGCTGTCCTGATGTAATCGCTCCCTGCTTTCACTCCCCCGGAAGGAAACTCGAGGCTCATTTCATCGCATAAATACCGGTACTGCTTCACCATCAGGATCCTTCCGTCATCGAACACGGGAACGACCATGCTGGAGCCGTTGGTGTGGACGTAAAAATATTCCCCCACCTCCCCACTCGGCAGTTCGAAGGTGTCCTGACGGTACACCCACCAGGGGTTTTTGTAGAGCTCCTTCTCCCCTAATTTTTTCCATTTCGGGATCGCCATTTAGACCAATTCCGCTCCGGAGAAAAAGAACCCGACTTCGATCTTCCCGTTCTCCACCGAATCCGATCCATGAACAATATTCTCCCCTTTGCTGTCGGCAAAGAGCTTACGGATCGTCCCGTCTGCTGCCTCTTTCGGGTCGGTCGCACCGATCAGGTTCCGGAACTCACCCACGGCATTCTCCCTCTCCAGGGCAATCGGAACGCAGGGTCCGCTGGACATAAATCCGACAAGTTCATCATAGAATGGTCGACCTTTGTGCACTGCATAAAAAGCCCCGGCGGTTTGCTGCGTCAGACGGAGTTGCCTCATGCCGAGGACCTTGAAACCGGCTTTCTGGATGCGGGCGAGAACTTCCCCCTGGAGGTTTTTGCGGACACAATCGGGTTTCAGAATTGCCAGCGTTCGTTCGACTGCCATTACAGCGGTGCTCCTTTCAGATGGATTTTTGTCTTGTAACTGCTCCGTATTTTTTTTACCCGCGAATCTGCACGAATCTTCACTAAACGAATTATTTCATAATCGATTGGGAGAGATTAGTGAGGATTCGTGGGTCCTTCTTACATCGGTAATGAATTGATTCCGATCATGGCTCAAGCCCGATGCTGATTCCACCAGCGTTCCATAACGTCGTCCGCCTCTGTGACGGCCCCTTTTTGCTTCCATTTATCGAAGAAAAAGATATCCGAGCTCAACGGCTCCGGGTTCGGCATATCGACCTGGACGCGCATCGGCATCGGTGCGGAATCTCCGATGATGAGCGCCTCCCCCTGCCGGAGGGTGGGGATCACGGCATCAAGTCCGCTGAAGGTATCCGGGACAAGCCGGCGAATGTAAGCCTGATCGACCGGATTGAGCAAACGGAGGATGACGAAGTTGTTGCACTGTGAAAGGATCGTCTCGGAAATTTCCGAGGGCCGTTGACTGACGATCATACAACTCACCCCGTACTTACGTCCCTCCTTGGCGATGCGCTCCACGGTGAGGCGCGCAGAGGTGGACCCTTTTGTGTTGGGCGAGAGATAGTTATGCGCCTCCTCGAACACGAGGAGGATGGGGAGGTCCCGACGGTTCGGGTTCCAGAAATTAAAATCAAATGCAACACGGGCGATGAGCGCCACGATCGTATTCACGATGTCGAACGGGATCGCGCTCATGTCCATGATCGTGATCTTCGACTTGCCGTCCAGACCGAACACCAGGGTCAATAGTCCTTTGATCGAATCGGTCTCGACACACAACTTCGGCTTGAACATAAACGCATAGCGCGGATCGTTGAGGCGGCTGTTCAGTCGCGTAAGGAACCGGGAGAATTTTCCGTAATACGGACCCTCCTTCGCTCCACCGGCACCCTGCCCTTTCTCCGTATCCATGAACTGCATCTTGGCACGGACCTCATTGATGTCATAGTACACCGGTGAATCGACCGTGATGAAATTTGCCAGGCGGGGGTTCTTGGATTTCTTCGAGGCAAAGACGAGATCCTGCAGCACCGAAGCCTGCGTGCTCGCGTTGTCATCCCGCTGATCGATCAGCATCTCCACCAACTCGTCGAAGTTCATCAGCCAGTACGGCAACTCTAGCGCGGCAATATCGAAATGCTGGCATCCCTCCGGGAAGGCATGTTTATACTCGTTGTGCACGTCGAGGATGACGATATTGGTGTCCGGGTAGGGGACCACCTTCTGGAGGATGGACGAGACCGTGCACGACTTCCCGGCTCCGCTTGACCCGAGCACCGCAAGGTGCTTCCCGAAGAACTTGTTCGGATCGAGGTATGCACGCTCGCTCTCGAACATGGAAAGCTGGCCGATGGAGAAGTTGAACTTCTGGTACGTCGAGAAGGCCACCTTGAGGTCCTTCTCCTCCAGCAGGTAGACCGGCATATCGACGGTCGGAAGGATGGACACGCCGCTTTCGAATTTTCCTTTTTTCAGGGTCCCGATCAAGGTCACGTTGATCAGGTGCCGCTGGACGACCTTTTCCCCCTCATGGATGTCTCCTTTCTTAAACTCCGAGACGATCCCAAGGATGAGGATATTCCCGACCGGGATCAGGATGTAGGTGCCGATCTGGCCGATGAAATACGTCTTGTTGCCGATCTTTTTTGCCAGCGAAGTGATCTCTGCATCGACAACGATGTAGACGAATGAACCGGTCACCTCGCGTATCACGCCGATACGTTTTTCTTCCCACATAGGTTGGGCCTCTTTCGTTTCCAGATCTTACACCGGAAAGACGATTCCTGGGTTGATTCCCGGCACATGCGCCGGGAATACTTTTTATCGACGCTTCGCCTTTCTGGTCGCCGGCTTCTTTTTGCCCAAAGGCTTCCTGGCGGGCTTCCCGGAGAGTTTTTTTCTCGCTGGTTTGGCATCAGACTTCGGTTTGCCGACGGAAGATTGCCCCTTCTTGAATGCCCTTAACACCCTTTCCATCGTTTCCCCGAGCAGGGCAGGGCTTTCAACGACATGGATACCGGCAGCGCGCATGGCCGCGAATTTCTCCGCCGCCGTCCCCTTGCCGCCGGAGATAATCGCCCCGGCGTGTCCCATCCGACGCCCCGGGGGAGCCGTCTGCCCGGCGATAAATCCGACCACCGGCTTCTTCACATGCCTCTTGATATATTCGGCAGCTTCCTCCTCCGCCGTTCCGCCGATCTCGCCGATCATGATCATCGCGTCCGTGCCGGGATCTTCGTTAAACAATTTCACCGCATCGATGAACCGGGTCCCGATCACCGGGTCGCCGCCGATCCCGATACAAGTCGATTGGCCTATGCCGCGCTCGGTCAACTGCCAGACCGCTTCATACGTCAGCGTTCCGCTGCGCGAGATCAATCCCACGCGCCCCGGCTTGTGGATGAAGCCCGGCATGATTCCCACTTTGGCCTGACCCGGCGTAATAATGCCCGGACAGTTCGGGCCGATCATCCGCACCTCCTTCACCTTCAGGTATTCGTACACTTTCACCATATCGTTCGCCGGGATCCCTTCGGTGATGGTCACCACCAGCGCAACGCCGGCCTCGGCTGCCTCCATAATGGCATCGGCAGCGAATGCGGCCGGGACGAAGATGACCGACACGTTCGCCTTCTCCTTCATCACGGCCTCACCCACGGTATTATAGACCGGAACAGGGCGGGCGAGTTTGTCCTTTTCGTTCCCCTGATACATCGTCCCCCCTTTTCCGGGAGTGACGCCGGCGACAACGTTGGTGCCGTATTCAATCATCTGCTTCGTGTGAAATGTTCCCTCGCCGCCGGTGATGCCCTGCACGACAAGCCGTGTGTTGCTGTCAACAAGTACGCTCATGGGAGTAACTGGAGGAGTGAAGGGTTCAAGAGTTAATGGATCGTTTCTAAAAAATCAGCAACCCTGAGAATGGTCGCTTCGTCAAATTGTTTCCCCAGAATCTGCAGACCGATCGGCAGACCTTGCTGATCCGTTCCGCATGGGATGCTGATGCCGGGGATGCCGGCCAGGTTCGCCGATGTTGTAAAAACATCCGACAGGTACATTTGCAGAGGATCATTCGACTTTTCACCGGCCTTGAAGGAGGTGCTCGGCGTCGTGGGGGTGATCAGGCAATCGACGTTCTTGAATGCTTCAATAAAATCGTTCTGAATCAGCCGCCGCACCTTTTGGCCTTTCCGATAATAGGCGTCGTAGTACCCGGCGGAGAGGACATAGGTCCCGAGCATGATCCGCCGCTTCACCTCCGGTCCGAAGCCTTTGCTGCGGGACTGCACATACATTTCCGTCAAGTCCTTTACACCCCCCGCTCGAAAACCGTACCGCGCCCCATCATACCGCGCAAGGTTGGAGGAGGCCTCCGCCGTTGCAAGGATGTAGTACGTCGCGATCGTGTACTCCGTGTGCGGCAGACTGACCTCCCGGATGACGGCACCGTTTGAACGAAGGACATCAAGCCTGCGCTCTATCGCGGCCCGGATTTCCGAATCGAGAGCGTCCGTGAAATACTCTCCCGGTATCCCCACCCGCAACCCCTTCACCTCCTTGTTCAGGGAGGCACCGTAATCGGGGACCGGAACGTTGACGGATGTCGAATCTGCCGGATCGTATCCGGCAATCACACCCAGCACACGCGCTGCATCCTTCGTCGTGAGAGCGAAGGGTCCAATGGAGTCAAACGAGGAGGCGAACGCGACCAGTCCAAACCGGGAAACCCGCCCATACGTCGGCTTCAGTCCAACAACCCCGGTAAAGGCTGCCGGTTGACGGATGGAACCGCCAGTGTCGGAGCCCAGCGACGTGGTCGAAATCCCGGCCTTCACTGCAACGGCCGATCCCCCGCTTGATCCCCCGGGGACACGCGATTCATCCTGGGGAAGCTTTACGCGGCCAAACGCGGAGTTCTCCGTGGAGGATCCCATCGCGAACTCATCCATGTTGGTCTTGCCGAGAAGGATGGCATCGGCCGAGCGAAGACGCTCCACGACGGTGGCATCGTAGGGCGAAACGAAATTCTCAAGAATCTTCGAGCCGCACGTAACTTTTTCACCCTTCTGGCAGATAACGTCCTTGACCGTCATGACCATCCCGGCCAGGGGTCCGGCTGTACCGGCGGAGAGTTTCTTATCCACGCTGCGCGCTTGTTCCAGGGCGCGTTCCGGAAAGACCGCGAGGAGGGCGTTCAGTCCTTTGCCCCGTTCGGCAGCGGCAAGGTACTCACGCGTGATGCCCTCACATGAGGTCACACCGGACTGCAGGTCTGCCACAATGGAATCGTATGTTCGCATGCAGGGGTAGAGTTGTTCCTATGTCCACAAGAGCGTCATGCGTGGAAAGTACCAGGAGAGGCAATAAGGCGAAGCGATTGAGGAATCTGAGCAGCTACTGCTTATTGTCTTTATCGTTCCCTGTCGGTTCGATCTTCTTCACTTCTTTCTCGATGTCATCCTGGACGTCGCGGGCTGCTTTGCGGAACTCGCGGATCCCTTTCCCCAGTCCCTGTGCAAGCTCGGGGATTTTTTTGGCGCCGAAAAAGATCAGAACGAACAACAGAATGAGAATAATTTCTTGTGTGCCCAAACCGAACATATCCTCCCTTTCATGCGTATTGTGATTGATGCAAACCCATCGTCTGGAGTTCAGACGAAAAGACCGTGGTAAAGGATTTCTGCCACGAAGGCACCAGGACTCTAACTTGTTTTGAAAAAAAGTTTGGTGTCTTTGTGCCTTGGTGGCAATACTTTTCGACCCGGTCTCTAGGCGAGCGCAGGTACAAAACTCTCCACGATCGAATCGAACAACTTCCTTCCGTCCGTATGACCCAAGGCCGGATCAGATGCCCGTTCCGGGTGCGGCATCATCCCCAGCACATTTCCCCCCTCGTTGACGATGCCGGCGATATTGTGAATCGACCCGTTGGGATTTGCTCCATCGCTGAGGACGCCCCGGGGATCGCAATACCGGAAAACAACTCTTTCTTGGTCCTCCAGTCTCTTGACCGTGTCAGGTTCAGCAAAATAATTCCCCTCTCCGTGGGCGATGGGAATTTCCAGCACCTGGCCGGCCTGACACAAACCGGTAAACCGCGTCTGAGGATTCTCGACACGGATATGCACCTGGTTACAGACAAACTTCAGTGATCGATTCCGAAGAAGGACCCCCGGCAACAACCCGGCTTCCGTGAGAATTTGGAAACCGTTGCAGATCCCCATCACGATGCCCCCTCCTGCAGCGAAGCGGACAACATCCTTCATGACAGGAGAGAACCGCGCCACTGCTCCACAGCGAAGGTAATCACCGTAGGAAAATCCCCCCGGCAGGATGACCACATCCACATCCCCCAGCGACCCCTCCTTATGCCAGATCAGCCTTGCCTGCTGCCCCAAGATCGTCTCGACCGCATAGTGCGCATCATGATCGCAATTCGATCCGGGGAACACCACTATGCCAAATGTGAGTTTCATGGGGCTCAGCGTGCCTCTTCTTCAGTGGTGAACGAAAAATCTTCCATGACCGGATTGGCAAGCAGTTTTTCACTTACCTCCCGGGTGATGGTCTCCGCCGCTTCTTTGTTTGCTGCATCGATTTCCAACTCGACAAATTTGCCAATCCGGACATTCTTCACCCCGTCATAGCCCAAAGAATGCATGCCGTGTTGAACGGCCTTTCCCTGAGGGTCGAGTATCGATTTGCGAAGTGTTACGACAACCTTTGAGCGGAACAAACGTTTCCTCCCATCCTATCGTGAGTTAGATGTCGATGCTGGAAACCTCGGTCTCTTCACCCGGATCCTTTTCGACGTGGGTTACCAGCACCCGGATCCATTCGTAGACCGACCGGAGAACGCCAAAACTGATGAAGGCCATCATCACGGCAAAGATGAGGCGACCTTCGGTGACCACCACCACGAGAGCCGCCAGCACGAACGACGTTACCCTGATGGGATGAGCCTTGATCCCCTTCCTGGAAAATTTGGGCAGGGTATCATAACGAACGCTGCTCACCATCAGGAGGGAAATACCCCCCACCAACCATCCCAGGGCATCCTTCGTCCATCCGTTGAGACCATACCCTTCGGTATAATGCTCGAGAAGAAATGCACAGATGGTCATGGCTGCAGCAGGGATGGGTAGCCCTTTGAAATGGTCCTTCTCAAATCCCACGAGTTGCACATTGAACCTCGCCAGCCTGATCGCGCCGAACACCAGCGGCATGGCGCTTATCATGACGCCAAAATTGCCCAACGTGCCGAGGTGGGCCTGGTAGACGAGAAACGATGGCGCCGCTCCGAACGATACCACATCGGACAGCGAATCAAGCTCAACACCAAACTGGCTCGAGGAGCGGGTGATTCTAGCCATGACCCCATCCAACGAATCAAATCCGGCCGCGAGGATAATGAACCACGCAGCCACTTCAATGTTGCCCTGCGAGGCATTGAGGATCGACAGAAAGCCGCAGAACGCATTCAGTACCGTAAACAGACTTGGAACGACGGCACGAGTAATTTTCATGGAAGGGAACCTCCGTGAGCCGCGTTAGTGAAACTCTGCAAGCACAGTTTCGCCTGCCACAGGCACATCACCCACCTGAACCCGTAGAACCGCGTTGAGCGGGACAAACACATCGACCCGTGAACCGAACTTGATCATCCCAAACCGTTCGCCCGCCCGGACAGTATCCCCCACTTGCAACGTACAGACGATCCGTCGGGCGACGAAGCCGGCGATTTGCTTGAACAGCACCCTTCCGTGAACCCCTTCCATCCCGATAACCATCTGCTCGTTTTTCTCGGAAGCCTTATCCTCGAAGGCGGCAAAATACTCACCTTTGACGTACCGCAGATGTTTTACCACGCCGGAAACAGGGTTCCGATTGACATGTACGTTCAGCGGTGACATAAAAATACTGATCATGACCGCTTCGGATCCGAAAAACTCTCCCTCCTGCACCTTCTGTACCCGAATCACCTTCCCGTCCGCTGGAGAGATAATTACTTTCTCACCAGCCGGCGTCACCCGGTCGGGGTCCCGAAAGAAATTCAACACAAAGCCAAAGAACGCCACAGAAAAAAGAACCACACCGTATTTCAGGACCTTTGGCTCAAGAAACACGAGTGCTGCAAGAATCAGGACAACACAGACGACCGCAACGGTGAAGAAAACATCATACCCATATTTTGTAACCATGGAGCCTTGCGCCTTCCCTACAAAAGGTTTCCAAACGTCAAACGCAACTCGTCCATACGGTACAAAGGGAAGGAATCAAGGAGGGATCGTGTCACCACCCGGTTCATGTCTCTTCGGTTTCCTTGATTTCTCAGGCAAAGAGTATGAACAGATAACGGGGTTCTCAAGACTGTTTGAAGGATCAAAGAGCTTTCGACCTGAATATCGGTGCGTGTAGAGATATTGAAAAAAATAAGAGCTTCTTGCTCCATTTCAACGAAAAACTCGAAAAAGTATATCAAAAAAAGGCTCTAAAGTCAAGGTGAGGTCATGGGGTTATCGAGGGGAAGAACCATCCGATGCGTCAGTGGGGCATATATTGCCTTTCAGCGGAGATCGTGCACGAGTATCTCACACGGAAAATTCTCATTGGAAATTTTCCCCTTTTTGTCTAAATTGTGTTCCCTTGAAATTGCCCCGTGGTGTAATCCCGCCAAACAATGGCGGGATCCTCAATGCAACAGACAAGTTAGCTTCGCTACGCTCGCTAACTTGTGTTGAATTGGGGCTGGCAACACGCTTGATGTATGAGAGATTTGCCCCGTGGTGTAACTGGCAACACGTCTGACTCTGGATCAGAAGAGTCCAGGTTCGAGCCCTGGCGGGGCAGCGATACAATGAAAAATTAAAAACGCAAAATGAAAAATGTGGGCTCATCACTTTTTTCATTTTTAATTTTGCATTTTTCGTTGTCCCGGCCCTATCGTCTAACGGTTTAGGACGCAGCCCTCTCAAGGCTGAAATACGGGTTCGATTCCCGTTAGGGCTACGAATTATTGGAGATTGCAGATTGTTGATTGGAAAAAACTTGTGGCAATAATCTCCAATTTTCAATCTGCAATGTTAAGCCGGCTGAAAGGTCGGCTTTCGTGTTTTGAGGGGGAATTGCACTCAACCCGTTTCCGCTTGCCCCTTGATCCGGCATCTTCTGCATCGACCTCTGAAGTTCGTCCGGCATACCTCTGTTGCAGGGATGAGATTACGACCCCAGACCTATCCATTCGCTTAGAGATCTGATACTTCGCTTCAAGACCGTCAGTACAGGCTAAAACCCCCATTCTTCACCGAGCCCCTGCGGTTAGGAATCCCTTCATCCATGATTTTCCCCAATCGGAACCGTTTGCCGAGAATGCATTTCTTGCTTCTGAAGAATAAGGCGGTTATGTTTTCACTCAATACGCCTGAAATCGGTGCCGATGGGTGAAGCAACCAAACCGCTCATTTCAACTTCGGAACTGGACAAGAGGAACAACTCTATGAAGACCGTTACTACCCTTGGAGTACTTGTTGCCAACAGGGGATTTTTTCCCGCCCATTTGTGCGAGTCTGGCAGAAAGCAAATCCTCGACGTTCTTAAGGAGGAAGGATTGAATACCGTCATCCTCCCCTTGGACGCGACGAAGTTCGGAGCCGTTGAAAGCTATGCGGACGCACAAAAGTGCGCTGCACTCTTCCGGTCCCACCGCGACGAAATCGACGGCATTCTCGTCACGTTGCCGAACTTCGGCGATGAACGCGCTGTCGCCGATGCATTGCGGCTGTCGGAATTGAACGTCCCGGTCCTCGTCCACGCGTTCAGCGATGAAGCGGAGAAGATGACGATAAAATTTCGACGGGACAGCTTCTGCGGCAAGATGTCCGTCTGCAACAACCTTCGACAATATGGAATCCGGTATTCGCTCACGCAGCTCCATACCACCACCCCTTCGAACGCGTCGTTTCGTGAAGACCTCCGCCGCTTCGCCGCCACATGCCGCGTCGTTCGGGGATTAAAGAATGCCCGGATCGGAGCCTTGGGGGCAAGGCCCGCCGCATTCAACACCGTGCGCTACAGCGAGAAGCTCCTGGAAGCCTCGGGCATTTCCGTCGAGACGCTCGACCTGTCCGAAGCGCTGGGGTGGGTGCGGAAAATGAACGACACGGATACACCGGTCGGCGAAAAGCTGGAGTCCATCCGCTCCTATACGACGGTGAGCGGTATACCACAAGAGAGTCTCCTCAAGATGGCAAAGTTGGGGGTCGCCATCGATCGCTGGGTGGAGGAAAAACATCTCTCTGCCACCGCGATTCAGTGCTGGACGGCACTTGAGGAATTCTATGGCGTCGTCCCCTGTACGTTGATGAGCATGATGTCCGATTCGCTGATGCCGAGCGCATGCGAGACCGATGTCGCCGGGCTACTCGGGATGTATGTTCTCCAATCCGCATCCAATAAGCCCGCTGCGCTCCTCGACTGGAACAATAATTACGGCACGGACCCCGACAAAGGAGTCGTGTTCCATTGCTCGAATCTGCCGAAATCTTTTTTCAGCCACCAGAAAATGGATTACCAGGAGATCATCGCCGGCACCGTCGGGAAGGAGAACACGTTCGGAACAATCGTGGGACGTGTCGCCCCGGGCCCCTTTTCCTATTGCCGTATTTCAACCGACGAGTTGCGTGGGCGTGTGACGTCGTACGTGGGGGAGGGGGAATTTACGGAGGATACACTCGATACATTCGGAGGGTTTGGGGTCATCAGAGTGCCTGCTTTTCAGAAATTGTTACAGTATATTTGCCGCCAGGGCCTGGAACATCATGTCGCTGCAACGCGCGCGAACGTCGCCGATGCCATCGAAGACGCCCTCGGCACCTACCTCGGCTGGGAAGTCTATCACCATCGATAACTCTCATCAAAAGGAACAAACAGCATGGTATCTCTCGACTGGCTGGTCATTGCTTTGTATTTCAGCGGGTTGTTGGGGTTGGCGTGGTGGGTCATCAGGAAGGGAAAAGACACGACGGACGATTACTTCCTCGCCGGCAGGAATTTAGGCTGGTGGGTCATCGGTGCATCGATCTTTGCATCCAACATCGGCTCGGAGCATCTTGTCGGGTTGGCCGGATCGGGAGCGACAAGCGGGGTCGCACTCGCACATTACGAGCTTCACGCCTGGTGCCTCCTGGTCCTGGGCTGGGTGATGGCACCCTTCTATATCCGGTCGCGTGTCTTCACGATGCCGGAGTTTCTCGAAAAACGATTTTCGGCGACGGTGCGCTGGGTACTCTCGCTTATCTCACTCGTTGCGTATGTGTTGACAAAAATTGCCGTTGGTATTTTCGCGGGGGGCGTTGTTTTCGGCTCCCTGTTACCGGAAATGCAGATCGAGATCGGCTCGGTCGTCTTTGACAGCTTTTGGATCGGCTCGGTACTTGTGATTCTGCTTACCGGAATTTATACGGTCCTGGGAGGCATGCGCGCTGTTGCCTACACGGAAACGGTGCAAACGTTCATCTTGATACTCGGCTCCCTTCTCCTCACGTGGTTCGGACTGTCGAAACTTGGAGGTTGGAGCGAGTTGCGCGCGGTCCTGGACCCGGACATGTTCAACCTCTGGAAGCCGCTTATCCCCGCCGGGATGGAGGGAACGTGGGCACCCCTCAAGGAATCAGGGCGCATGGCATGGTATTTCAACACCAATTATCCCTGGATCGGGATGCTGCTCTGCGCGCCGATCATCGGCTTGTGGTACTGGACAACGGACCAGTACATCGTGCAACGCGCGCTTGGAGCCCCGAGCGAGCGCGAGGCACGCCGTGGAAGTATTTTCGCGGCGTTCCTGAAGCTTCTCCCGGTCTTTATCTTTATTATTCCCGGAATGATCTGGCTCGCGCTGGCCAAAAGCGGCAAAGTACCGGAATTCGCAAGCATGGTGGGGTCGGACGGCAAGGCAATTGTAGACTACGCACAAGGATCGTTTGCTCTTATGGTACAATACGTGATGCCTGTCGGATTGAGAGGGCTTGTCGTGGCAGGGTTACTGGCCGCCTTGATGAGTTCGCTCGCGGGGGCGTTCAATGCCAGCTCGACGCTCTTCACGATCGATTTCTACCAGAAGCTGAAGCCGCATGCAACACAGCATCAGCTTGTCTGGATCGGGCGCATGGCAACGACCATCCTCGTGATCATTGGACTACTGTGGATTCCGGTCATTCGCGGGGGCAAGGGACTCTACGAGTATCTCCAGGGCGTGCAGGGATACCTGGCGCCGCCGATCTTCGTCGTCTTTTTCTTCGGCATATTCATGAAGAGACTGAACGCGAAAGGATGCCTCTCCGCACTTATTGTTGGGTTCGTCCTCGGAATCTTTCGGCTCATCGTCGATACCCCCGTGACGTTGAAGCTTGCCGGATTTGAGAACGGCTATACGGAAGGCTCGCTTTTCTGGATCGTCAACAATACCTACTTCCAGTACTATAGCCTCTTCATCTTCCTTATATCGGTCATCGTAATGATTGCCGGCAGTTATTTGACGGAAAAACCGTCCGAAGAGCAAATCAGGAATTTAACATTCTCGACCTTGTCGGAAGACCATCGGTTGGAATCCAGGGAAAGTTGGAACAGGTGGGATGTCATTAATTCGACGATTGTTTTGTTACTGATTCTGATGGCCTATTTATATTTTACCGGATAGCATGGTTTCATGAAACGGAACGAGCGTCCCACGTCCATTCAACCCATGTGCATACACTCGTTGGAATAAGGGCATGAACAACCGCTATACCATAGGACTTGATTACGGGACGAATTCCGTTCGCGCACTGGTGGTCGATATCACCAACGGTCGCGAGCTCGGTACCGCCGTCTGGAACTACAAGCATGGGAATGAGGGTGTCATTCTCTCACGCGACCCCAACCTTGCCCGCCAGCATCCTGCTGATTACGTACGGGGAACGGCACTGAGCATCCGCAAGGCGTTGACAGCTGCGAAACGACGCTTGAAGGGGTTCAACCCCGAACAGGTGATCGGGATAGGGGTGGATACAACGGGGAGCACGCCCTTGCCGGTGGATCGCAACGGACATCCGCTCGCCTTCCAGAAACGATTTGCAAAAAATCCGGACGCGATGGCCTGGCTCTGGAAAGACCATACCGGCGTCGCTGAAGCGGCGGAGATCACCGAGCTCGCGCGGAAACTCCGTCCTCAGTACCTGGCCAAGTGCGGAGGGGTGTATTCGAGCGAATGGTTCTTCAGTAAGATACTCCATTGTGTCAGAACGAACCCTGAAGTTGCCGAAGCATCACACTTGTGGGTGGAGATCGCCGACTGGATTCCCGCCCTCTTAACAGGGACGGAGTCCCCGGACCGGTTGACGGTCGGCATCTGCGCCGCCGGGCATAAGGCAATGTATAATGCTGAATGGGGAGGGTATCCCGACGCGGAGTTTTTAGGAACACTGAATCCGGCACTCGCCGTTCTGCGAACGCGGTTACACTCTAACGCCCAGACGGTGGATCGCCCCGTCGGAGGACTGACGAAAGAATGGGCACGACGCACCGGCCTGCGCGAAGGAACCCCTGTCGCTACCGGCGCTTTCGACGCTCATTTGGGTGCTGTCGGAGCAGGCATTACAGGTGGCATACTCGTCAAAATTATGGGGACGAGCACGTGCGACATCACGGTTGCGCGGAACAACAGCCCTTTTCCGGATATCCCCGGCTTATGCGGCATAGTGGACGGAAGCGTGCTGCCCGGATATTACGGATTCGAAGCGGGTCAATCCGCTGTGGGAGATATCTTCAACTGGTTTGTGAATTACATTCGCCCCGATGGCAAAAAGGGAACTCACGATGCTCTTGCCAGAGCCGCATCGAAATTGAAGGCGGGGGAGTCGGGATTGCTCGCGCTCGATTGGAACAACGGCAACAGGACAATCCTCGTCGATCAAAGGCTCTCCGGTTTGCTCGTGGGACAGACATTGTATACAACGCCAGCCGAAATGTATCGGGCTCTCGTCGAAGCGACTGCCTTCGGTGCGCTCACCATTATTAACCGGTTCGAAGAATACGGGGTAACCGTTGAGCAGGTGGTGAACTGCGGCGGGATAGCCGAGAAAAACCCGTTTGTCATGCAGATCTACGCTGATGTCACCGGACGCCCCATGATGGTCAGCCGATCCGCCCAGACATGCGCCCTCGGCGCGGCGATTGCAGGGGCCGTTGTCGCGGGGAAACAATCGGGTGGCTACGATTCATTCACGGAAGCGCAACAGGCCATGACCGGCTTGAAAAACCGAGTCTTTAAACCCGACCCCGCTGCTCATGCGGTCTACAAAGAACTCTACCAATTGTACAGAACCTTGCATGATGCGTTTGGGACAAACTCATGGCATGGCAACTTGTACAGTGTGATGAAACAACTCATCGAAATCAGAAAAGGGGCAAGATCATGATCGGGATCTTGAGGATTTTGACGCAAGGGATGCACGATCATACATTCCGGTTCCATAAGTCACCATGAATAGGAATTGAAGAACCGATGCTCGAGCAATTAAAAAAGCGGGTCTGTGAAGCCAACCTTCGCCTCGTCCGGGAGGGATTGGTTCTTCTGACATGGGGCAATGTCAGTGCGGTTGCCAGAAAAGAAGGACTCATCGTCATCAAACCCTCCGGGGTTGCCTATGACGAGATGAAGCCGGGACAAATGGTTGTTGTCTCTCTCAAAACCGGGGAAGTCGTTGAAGGCACCCTCCGCCCCAGCTCCGACACACCGACTCACCTGGAGCTGTATCGGGCCTTTTCGAAAATCGGCGCAATTGTCCACTCACACAGTTTGTATGCGACAGCCTGGGCTCAGGCAGGGCGGGAAATCCCCGCGTTCGGCACAACCCACGCCGACCATTTCTACGGGACAGTCCCCTGCACGCGGGAGATGAAACAAGGGGAAATCGAAAACGATTATGAGAAAAACACCGGTTGCGTCATCGTCGAGCGGTTCAAGGACATTGATCCTCTTCAGATGCCCGCCGCGCTTGTCGCGGGGCATGCCCCGTTCACTTGGGGCACGACACTCGAAGAGGCAGTCACAAACTCTCTTGTGCTTGAGCGGGTTGCCCGCATGGCCAGCGAAACACTCTTGCTGAATCCCAAGCAGCGTCCGTTGAAAAAAACCTTGCTCGATAAACATTTTCTCCGCAAGCATGGTTCGGAAGCATACTACGGGCAGAAGAAGCAATGATCAAAGCCGTTGTTTTCGACCTCGATGGCTTGTTGGTGAATAGCGAACCGGTTTGGTTTCAAGTACGAACGACAATGTTCCAAAGATTCGCCCTCAAGTGGACGGACGACGACCAGAAAGCGCTGATGGGCCGCAGCACGGCAGCCTGGATCGACTATGTGCATGGGAAATTGAAAGGCAGGCTCTCGCGCGACGAAGTAACGAAGGAAACTCTGGATGGGATGGTTCGCCATTACCGCTCCGGCACCATACGCGTTATGCCCGGGGCGCAACAAGCCCTCGAATACTGCGCGGGGAAATTCGTACTTGGACTTGCTTCCGGCTCTCCGGAAGTCCTGATTCACGCAGCGCTTGAATCGAATCGATGGGCTCGTTTCTTCTCACAGGTTCTTTCCAGCGATAAGGTCGGCCACGGCAAACCGGCGCCCGATGTGTATCTCGAGGTATTGAAAAGGCTCCACACGACCCCGTCGGAAAGCGTTGTCGTAGAAGATTCCGGGAGCGGCATCCTCGCAGGAAAAGCTGCAGGGGCTGCAGTCATAGCAATCCCCCAAAAGGAGCTCATGCCTTCCCCTGAGGCACTCGAGTCTGCAGATATCATTCTCGACTCCCTTGCTTCGATGGAGAATGCGCTTGACAGGATCGCACGTCGTTCCATCGCGGTTTCCCATGGAGCTCGATAAGCGACTGTAAACCTGAAAATAACGAAGCGACTCCCCGAAGGATCCAATGCTTCAAAAAATGCATTGACTCACAAAATTGCATGGATTGAAATCGGGAATTTTGAAAATCATGAAAAATTTCGTACCATAGTCGCCACGCAAGTGATTCTTCGGGCGCCAGGGAGGCTTTTGCAGGGTATTTATCAGACTATCTGAAGAATTGCACCCGTAGCTCAACTGGATAGAGCGGCAGCCTACGGAGCTGTAGGTTGGGGGTTCGAATCCCTCCGGGTGCACAAACTCGAGAGTGAAGTGGGAAAGTCAGATTCCTCGATCCTAGTGTCGCCGGGACCTTGGATCCAAAAAGTGGCACGCTTCGCGTGCTACTTTAGTAAGCCTCCGGCGGTTCGACTCCCTTCAGGCGCACATGAAACGACGTCCAGCTTGCTGGCTTTCAGCGTAGCGGACGGGAGAATTGCAGTTCGATTTCCTCTTTCAAGGAATTTGCCTGGTGAGGGGTCCCGTCCTCCACGAAGCGGGGGACGGGATTCGACTCCCTTCAGGCGCACCAGGCCATTGGAAATTGTTGATTGGGATTTCCCTTGAAGCACCCGTAGCTCAACTGCCAAAACGGACCACGAGCGACGCGAGTGGCTGCCGTTTTGAGCATCCCCGCCTGCCAATCTTGATCCGACGAGGCGGGCAGGCCGTTGAACGAAGCCCCAAGAGGGCGAGCGAAACGGGATCCGCAACGGGGTATGAACGACATTGAATTCGCACCCGTAGCTCAACTGGATAGAGCATCAGACTTCGGATCTGAGGGTTGGGGGTTCGAATCCCTCCGGGTGTACAATCGGAGAATATCGTTACGAGCGGAACTGTGCAGAGCATCTGTACCGCAAACGCCCCATGAGGACAGCCTGCCGTCCGCCTCCTTTGCTCACGCCTTTGTTCCATCTCCAATCTTTTTTCTCTACCTTGGAATTGGACCCTTGTTGGAACCCGGCAGCACCAATTCGACTGAACAGGATCGCATTAGCCCGGTTCGTGTGAAGCATCTTCCTACCCCAATTCCTTACATGAAATCTTTCTTTAAACTTGGGATTACTGTTCTCCTCTTCATTGTTCCGTGCATTCTTCTTGCACAGAACGAGCCAGGCTCTTTTCAGGCCGCTCCGGTCCGGGATTTTGTCATCGATCATTGGGGAATGGAGCAGGGCCTGCCACAGAACTCCGTGAACTCCATCTGCCAAACACGAGATGGTTACCTCTGGCTGGCAACGTTCGGCGGACTCGTTCGGTTTGATGGCGTACGGTTCACGGTGTTCGACCGTTTCAACACTCCCGGGATGAAAGCCGATCGGTGCATTGCGCTCTACGAGGATTCACGGGGTCGCCTCTGGATCGGCACTGAAAACGGGCTTATCCTTTACTCAAACGGCACGTTCAAAACATATCAGAGCGCGGATGGATTATCATCCGAGGTTGTGCGAAAAATCACGGAAGACCGCCGCGGTGTCGTGTGGGTTCTGTCCGATGGGTTGCCGGCGTACTTTCGCGATAACCGATTCCATGCCATCAATCCTGTTCAACCCCGATCAGGGATGGAACAATTGCTCTTCGACGCCAATGTCCTCCTAACGTGGGGGGGGGGCGGGGTTTTTGGCATCAAGGACGATTCAGCGTTTGTTGTCTTGGAACCAAAGGACTTTGAGCAACCGGGAGGCGACCTCCGCGACCTTAGGAGGGATCAACAGGGAGCGGTTTGGGCCGCCCTGAGCCCCGGTGGTGTTGTTCGATTCACCCCCGACGGGCTTATGCGATTCCGGACGGAGAACGGTCTGGCTTCACCCTATGCACACAGCCTCTTCCTCGAATCGAACGGTGACGTCTGGGTGGCCACGCACAAGGGTATTTCCGTTATCTCCCATGGTTCAGTGGTTACCATACAACGCGCAGACGGGCTGATGGACGACCAGGTGAACACCATCATGAGAGATCGGGAGGGAAATATCTGGGTCGGGACGCCAACAGGAGGACTCCACCGATTACGAAGAGCGCTCTTCAACGTGCTTGGCCGGGAGCAAGGACTTTCGACGGACGGTATTCTTTCCCTTTGCCTGCGACGGGATGGCTCGATGCTGCTCGGTACGAACTGCGGCGGGTTGTACGAGATCCGGAACGGACGCATGGAGTTCTCAACCCTCAACGCCTTGACGATGAATATGTGCAATTGGTCCGTGTTCGAGGACAGCAAGGGACGAATCTGGCTCGACGCCTCACGTCTCGTTCTCATCGAACAGAACAAAGCGAAGATATTTGAAGCGGTAGATGAAAGGGTATTTGCCCTTTATGAAGATCATCAGAACGGTATGTGGGCCGGAACCGCCAATGGACTTTTCTCACTGGCTGATGGGAAAGACCGGCAATGGAGGAGAATCCCGGGGCTCTCCAACGATGACGTTCGGGCTCTTTATGAGGACAGCAAGGGGAACCTCTGGGTCGGAACCGTGGCAGGACTCAACAAGATTGCCGCTGATTCGGTCATCTCGTTCACCGCGATTCCCGGTCTCGCAAGTCACTATTTCCGATCTATTTACGAGAGCGAAGACGGAACACTCTGGTTTGGAACATACGGCGGCGGTATTGTTCGATTGAAAAGCGGCATCTTCTCCGTCATTACGACGCGGGAAGGTCTGTTTGACAACATCGTCTCACACATTGTTGAAGACCAGTTCGGCACCTTTTGGATGGGAAGCAATCGCGGCATTTTCCGTGCGTCGCGTCGAATGCTCGATCGTGTGGCCGACGGGGAAATTCAAACCGTTCCTGTCCAATCGTTCGGACGGGCCGACGGGTTGAAAAATGTGGAGACCAACGGCGGGTTTCAGCCCAATGCGATCCGGTCCCCGGACGGAAGAATCTTTTTCCCAACCATTGAAGGAGTGGCGATCGTCAATCCTGCCGACCTGCAAATCAACACTCTTGTTCCCAACGTCCTTATTGAAAATGTACGGACCGGCAAGGGCGTCTTCCCGGCAGGTTCAATCCCGGAGATCCTGTATGAGGATGCAAACGTTGAAATTCAGTACACCGCATTGAGTTTTGCGGATCCACGGAAGGTTCAATTCAAGTACCGGTTGGGAGGGGAGAATGATCCGTGGGTCGATGCAGGAACAAGGCGATCGGCATTTTACACGAAGGTCTCCCCCGGAACATACATCTTCCAGGTTGCGGCGAGTAACAATGATGGCGTTTGGAATGAACATGGGGCAACGATAACGTTGACAGTCCTGCCCCCTTATTGGATGACGTGGTGGTTCCGCATCAGTGTAGGGATAACCGTGCTCTTTCTTGTGGTGTCCATCATTCAAAGAAGAATTGCGTTTCTGAAAAGGGCACGAGTATGGCAGGAAGAAATCTCGCGTCTGCTCATTGAGAATCAGGAAAAGGAACGGACACGCATCGCCCGGGAGATGCATGATAGTTTGGGTCAGGAACTCCTTCTTGTCAAGAACAGGGCGATGTTGGGGACGCAGAGCGATGATCCAAAGGCCCGCCGGCAGTTTGAACAGATATCATCCTCGGTATCGGCCGTGCTGAAATCCGTACGCCAGCTTTCGCACGATCTCCGCCCCCCCGAGCTCGACCAGCTGGGACTCACGGAAACTCTGCGTTCGCTCTATGAGTCGGTGCAGGACTCCACGACAATCACGGTAAGCGCTCATCTGGATAATATTGATGGCGCCTTCCCGAAGGAATCAGAGATTAATGTCGTGAGAATCGTGCAGGAAGGGATGAATAACATTTTGAAACATTCAGCCGCCACCGAGGTTTTGTTGAACCTTTCGGTTCGGGATCGGGCAGTGATGATCCTCCTGCACGATAACGGGAAGGGATTTAACACGAAAGGTGTGGACGGGCAGCAACCTGGAGGGATCGGACTTACAAACATCAAGGAGCGTGTCAGAATTCTTGGGGGAACGTTCACGATCGAGTCGTCTCCCATGAAAGGGACAACAATAGAGATTCATATCCCACTCTCCCCTTTTGGCTCGCCGGATGGTGAACAACGTCATTAATGGGTAATTCTTGCTAAACTCAGGAAAGTCTTGAATGACAGGCTTCATTTCTCCGACATCAATCGCGACATCGCGGATTTCTTCCGGTTTGCACAGAGTCAGAAAGAATAGTTCCGTTTTTCATACTTGGATTTTGTTATGATCTCACAACACACCGTCACCCTTCTGCTTGCCGACGATCACCCGCTCATGCGCAAGGGGCTGAAGGAAGTCATTGAAGAGGACGGACGATACACTATCGTTGCCGAAGCGGGGGATGGCGAGAAAGCGCTCGAACTCATCGAACGGCATCAGCCCTCCATCGCTATCGTGGACATTGACATGCCCCGGCTTGGAGGTCTGGAATTGGCCAAAACCGTCCTTTCGAAGAGAATCCCCGTCGATATCATTATCCTCACGATGCACGACAAGCAAAATGTCTTTAATAGAGCAATGGACCTGGGTGTGATGGGCTATGTCGTGAAGGATAGCGCGTTAACGGACATTCTCGACGCAATCACGTTAGTCGGTTCCGGAAGGCACTACATCAGTCCATCTCTCTCCGGTCTTCTTCTCAAGCGTTCGCGCTCCGGGGAAGCCGCAGACTACCCAACGCTCATTTCTCTCCTTACACCGACGGAACGGAAGATCCTCAGATTGATTGCCGAAGAAAAAACCACAAAAGAAATCGCCGACCATCTTTTTGTGAGTGTTCGAACGATCGATACCCATCGTGCCCATATATGCTCGAAACTTGATCTCCATGGTCCCACCGCGCTCCTGCGGTTCGCCCTGGAGAACAAGACAAAGTTTTGAAATTTGGTGCGTGTGATTTGTGGCTTTCCCCGCATTTTAATCTCCCTGAATCCGCTCATCCCTTCTCCTCCCCTTTTCTGATCGATCCCATTCTCCGTTTCCGAAATACGTACCTTTACCTACCAAAATACGTACCGCTGCGGATTGAACTATCCTCCTTTCTGATATTAATTATCGTTGTCGTTATTAGTTAGTTTCTCTCCACCGCGTCAAGGGTCACCACGAAGAAAAACAGCCCTGTGACCGCGACCATGCACACTATCGATTTACTCACTCTTGTGAACGTGACCATCCTGATCGTAGATGACAATGCCGCGATGAGGGGGGCGATTAAATCGACCGTCTGTTCGGACGACGATACAATCATCGAACGCGCAGACGGCAGCGAAGCTCTCGAGGCATACACACAACACCGACCGGATTATGTGTTGATGGACATCCGGATGAAGCAGATGGATGGAATCACTGCGACGGCACGAATCCGTGCATTCGACCCCGGCGCGAAGGTCATCATGGTTACCGATTTTGGTACTCCATCCTTTCGACACGCCGCCGAGAAGGCGGGCGCGATCGGGTTGGTACTCAAAGAACAACTCCCTGACCTGCGGCGGCTTCTTGGTCGGTAATAGAAAACCTGGAACTTGAAACCATAATCCACAATCACAAAAATCAAAACCAAAAGAGGCCCTATGAAAGTTCGTAAATTTATGATCTTCGTCGTCGCTGCCCTGATCGCGGCCCTTGCCGCGGTTCCTGCTCGTGGCGTTGCGCAAGTGCCCACGTTCAACACCGTCATCGCAACTCCGACAGGCAGCCAACCTTGGCAACCGCCCAGGCCAGCCGCGGTCGGCGACTTTAACGGTGACGGCAAATTGGACGCCTTCATTGTCGACGGCTCCCCCTCCGCCCGTTTCATGCGTGGCAACGGCACCGCCTCGTTCGCCGAAATCAACATCGACGTCCAACCAATGACGACCGGCAACGTGGTGGGCCTGAACCCGAATCTCATGCAATACCTACCAACCGGAGGGGGCTGGCCGACGTTCATCGACGGTTACGTCTTGGATAAGGCCGCTGACGTAAATGGCGATGGTAAACTCGATGTCATCTGCGTAACCACCGCGCATATCAATTGGGGTCCCGCCAGCTTCGTTACCGTGCTGGTCAACGCGGGCAATGATGGCAACGGAGTGCCACAGTTCGTCACCACGCACTATGCCCTCGGATTTTATGATGTTCGCTCCCTGACGGTCGGCGACCTGAATGGTGATGGTAAGTCGGAATTCATCGTCGGTAGTGCCTACGCCGGCTTGTATGTTTATGGGAATAATGGAAATGGCGCGTTCACTCCCGGACAGGTGACCAGCATCATGCCGAATGCGGGCGGTCCCGCCGTCGGGGCCGGCGTTATTACGGACGTGAACGGCGACGGAAAA
Organism: Ignavibacteriales bacterium; assembly: GCA_016192345.1. Classification (GTDB taxonomy): domain Bacteria; phylum Bacteroidota; class Ignavibacteria; order UBA10030; family UBA10030; genus UBA6688. Next base: position 35,270 of record JACPUH010000083.1, read on the forward strand.
GGTGATTTCGTTGTGACCAGCGGTCAGGCCAATGCGACCGATGTCTTCCTTGGCAATGGCGACGGCACGCTGCAGGCGCCTAGCATTGTTAGCCCGGCCGCGTCCTGCATTGCAGTTGCGGATCTAAACAACGACGGCAAGCAGGATCTCATCGAGGGCTTGGGCGACGGATCCGTGTCCGTCTATCCTGGCAATGGCAACGGAACTTTCGGGAGTCCCGCGAACTTTCCCTCTGGGGCTACCAGTTGGCCGAGCGGGTTTTTCATATCCGATGTCAACGGTGACGGAAACTTAGATGTGGCGGCGAGTCTTCCCTCAATCGCCAAAGTCGCGATCCTGACCGGAAACGGGGATGGGACGCTGAGCTCGTCCTATCTGTATAACGCTCTTCTCAACGCCGTCGACGTGACCTTGGCCGATTTCACTGGCGACGGTAAGCCCGACATTGCCTCAGTCAGCGCCAACGGCTACGGCGGCCAGAACTTCGTCGTGCTCACGAACACCACGGTGTTTGCTCCGCCTCTGCCGACTCAAACGCTTACCATCCTCGGCGGCTCCGGCAACGTCGGCGATTTCGCGGCCAACGTGGAATACTACAATCCCGCCACCAGCAACTGGCAGCCGGCCTACTTAGCGAACTACGCGCCGTATGGTCACCCGTTCACGCACCCGTGGGGCAACATCGCCGGCACTAATCATTGGATCAATTACGAGACGGATGGCGCTTCCGATCCCGGCGCCGGTCCCACCACCAACCAAACCCTCTGGTATCTCTACCGCGTGCGCTTCACCGTCCCGACCGACGCGGTAAATCCCAAGATGACGTTTTCGCTCAAGGCAGACAACTTCGCGCAGGTCGCCATCAACGACGTCATGGCGGGTGGGTCGACGCAATTCATCAATAATACCTACATGAATAACGTGATTGTCGGCACCGCGGATCAACTGAACGCTGACGCCGTGTTCGCCCAAGCTGTGCACCCGGGCGAAAACACGATCACGCTTAACATCGGTGACTGGGGCGGGTTAAACGGCTTCAACTTCCGCATCGACCTTAGCATGCAATCCAGTCAACCGCTGGAGATCGTCCCGGTGCCGACCAACCAGCCGCCCGTTGCTGCTGCAGGTGCAGACCAGTTGTTCTCGTGCGTCGTGGGCTCGGCAAATGTGACACTCAACGGCTCCGGCTCCAATGACCCGGACGGCAATCCCTTGAGCTATAGCTGGTCGCTCGGGGCGTCTGTTGTGTCGACTGATGCATCGTTCACAACTTCACTGGGGAGCGGTACGCATACCTTTACCCTCACAGTTTCCGACGGCGTAGCTCAGTCGTCAGACCAAGTGACAGTGACGGTTGAGACAGATCAGACAGCGCCTGTCCTGACGGTCCCCGATAATATCATCGTTGCCGCCAACACGTCCGGCGGTTATTCTGGATCAATAGGCACTGCAACGGCAGAAGATGCGTGCGGACTCCCGGTGACGATTATTTCTGATGCGCCGGGGATCTTCCCCCTGGGAGAGACGACCGTACAGTACTCAGCGGTTGACGTTGCGGGAAATGTCTCGACTGGCTCTCAGACAGTGACTGTCAAGCCGTACGCCATCATTGTCGACATCAAACCGGGATCATTGACGAACGTCGTGAACTTCAAGAACAAGGGGGTTGTCCCTGTTGCGGTGTTGTCGACCTCCGATTTCGATGCCACGACACTTAACGTAGCATCTTTGAGGTTCGGTCCTGGTGGAGCGGCCGAAGCTCACGGCAAAGGGCATCCCGAGGATGTCGATCATGACGGTGATATCGACCTCATGTTGCATTTTGATACGCAGGCAACCGGGCTCACTAACACTGATGGTTCGGCGATGCTGGTCGGGACGACTCTCTCCGGCGTTCCAGTGGCCGGAAGCGATGTGCTGAACGTCGGCAAATTGGGGAAGGGATCAGCAACGGACGGAGACCTGACGGAGAGTGGAGGTGTTCTCCCAACGGAATTCAACCTTGGGCAGAATTATCCAAATCCGTTCAACCCGACAACCTTGATTGTCTACGAGCTCCCAGAGCCGACGAGCGTGCGACTCAGTGTCTTTGATATGCTCGGACGGGAAGTTGCCGTCCTCGTGGATGGAGAAAAAGCCGCTGGACGTCACGCTGTGAGATTTAATGCTCTAGGGCTGACGAGCGGAATCTATGTCTACCGAATTCACGCCGGTACGTTTACTCAAACGAGGAAGTTTACGTTGATGAAGTAAGAAAGAAAGCCAATGGAGTCCACTTCGTTTTGATCGGCGGGAAGTGGACTCCATCATGACTTGCGTTGTTTGACCCACGTGGTCGAAATCCCCTGCATGAAGCGGGGGATTTTTTTTTGCGGGAAACAAGGCGAAGTTATAGATATGAGGTTGTCCTCCCTCATCCATCTCCTTCGTCCTCTCGCATACGTACTTTTACTTACAAAAATACGTAGTTCTACGGATTGAACTAGCCTCCTTTTTGATAGTAATTTTCATTGTCATTATCATCCGGTTTCTGTCCAAGGCAGTAACGGTCACCACCCAAGAAACCTTATGGCCGCGATGACAGGCGAGGAATCCTTTCCCGTTCATCGTGTCCAAAGGTGGAAAATAGGCCAGCAGAGACCAGCCACCCAAGCAATCCTAACCAAAGGAGGCCCTATGAGGGTGCGTAAATTTATGACCTGGATCGTGGTTGCCCAGATCGCGGCTCTTGCCGCGATTCCCGGTCGATCTCTGGCCCAAGTTTCCCTCCCGTCCGGGCCGCCCTACACGACGGTTTCAGCTACGGGTAATTCCGGCTCCGTTGCCGTTGGGGACATGAACGGCGACGGCAATAATGACGTCATCATCGGACGCTACGAGAACCAGAACGTCCAGGTAGTTCCTGGCGACGGCCAGGGCGGGTTTGGAATCCCCGCGGAGTTTCCTGCCTTTCCTTCCTCCCTTGCGGCGAGGCCAAGGGGCATTGTCATCGGCGATATCAACGTCGATGGCAACCTGGACGTCGTGACATTCGACTATGCCACCACGGGAGCATTCTCCGTGCTTTTCGGTGACGGTGCCGGGAATTTGGGGAACCCGACCGTCTACAACGTTTACGACACCCGCAATCCTGGTGATACGCGCTACGTCGTCTGGTCCGCTGCGATCGGTGATGTTAACGGTGACGGCAAGCCCGACCTCATCGTGGGTGGCGCCAACAATTTTTTCACTTCAAAAGGCGACGTCTGGGTCCTGCTCAACGGCGGTTCTGGCAATTTCGCGCCACCGACAATCGTGTGGACTAGGTTCATGGGTCACGGCGACGTCCCGGCACAGTTTGTCACGGTGGGTGATCTGGATGGCGATGGCAACGGCGACATCGTCGTCACGTCCGGGTTTGGACAGTTCGGGAGCGGCAATGTGGTCACCGTTCTCTATGGCAACGGGACAGGGACGTTCCCCTCGACCGTGGGCATGCCATTTCCCCTTACCCCCAACGGAAGAGCGAACCAGGCGCAGGGCGTGGTGATTGCCGATATGGATGGCATCGGATTGCGCGACTTGGTTGTGTCCGCTTCAGACATTGGCGGCACGCGGACCGGCGGCGTAACCCTATTCCGCAGCACGGGTGCGCGTACGTTCGACGGGGGGACAACCTATCCCACGCTGTTCTTCCGGAACGGCATGGGCGCAGTCGGTGACCTGAATGGCGACAGCAATCCCGACGTAGTGGTAACGGGTGCCACCACCGGTGACAGCTTTGCGTATTTCCTAAACAACGGCAGTGGCGGACTGGGAGCGCCTGTTTATGTTCCTGGTCTCCGGGCTTATGGACTCGCACTGGGCGACCTGACCAGCAGCGGCCCCGGGACGCTCGATGTCGTCGTCGGCACAACCGGCGCCGGAACGCAGATGCTGCAAAACGGGCCAGCCGGACAGCCCAATCAGCCGCCCGACGTTTCCGGCGCGGCGCCGAGCGTCGCCTCGCTCTGGCCGCCGAACAACAAGATGGTCGACATCTCCATCCTGGGCGTCACCGACCCGGACGGCGACGACGTGACGATCCAGATCACGGGCATCACCAACAACGAGACGGGAAGCGCCGACGCCAGCGGTGTCGGCACCGCGACCGCCCAGGTCCGTGCCGCGCGCAACGGCAAGGGGAGCGGGCGGACCTATACGATCTCGTTTACCGCCTTCGACGGTCAGGGCGGGGAATCTCAAGGAACGGTGAATGTAGTTGTACCTCACGATCAAGGGAAGAACACGAGTGCAAATTCGGCATCACTGAGCAGCGAGAACAAGGTCGTCATGGATTTGAGCCCGACGGAATACGTGCTTGCCAACGCATATCCCAATCCGTTCAACCCGTCGACCACGATTTCCTACGAGCTCCCAGAGCCGACGAGAGTGCAACTCAGTGTCTTTGATATGCTCGGACGAGAAGTAGCCGTCCTCGTGGACGGAGAAAAATCCGCCGGACGCCACGCTGTGAGATTTAATGCTGAAGGGCTGACGAGCGGAATTTACGTCTACCGAATCCACGCCGGTACGTTTACTCAAACGAGGAAGTTTACGTTGATGAAGTAAGAAAGAAAGCCCATGGGGTCCACTTCGTTTTGATCGGCGGGAAGTGGACTCCATAATGGCCTTGCGGATACAAAGGATTTTTTCCCGTAGGACTACAAAGAATTTCCAAGTATAGAGTCCGATCACCGTCCCCCTGGTAAACGACCACCGCCAAAGGCGGTGGCTTTTTTCTTCCCGCGAAACACCCAAAACACACGAAATAGATTTTCGCGTGATTCGTGAGTTTCGTGGGTAATGTTCAACCGAGGTCTTGACCTTGCAACCTGATAGAGTCTAGACACCGGCAAAGGCGGTGATTTTCTACGTCGGACTAAAAGCCCGCACCTGTTTTCGGTGGCGGGCTTCTTTATTTCTCGTTTTATTTTGAAACGAGACGCTACCGAAAAGAAAAACGGCTTTGAAAATCCATGAAATTTCCCTACCCTTAGTGGGCTTTTAAGCTAACCGCGCCAGCATGGCATCAACACCACATCACTCATCCTATTTCAGTCCTCCCCCTTCCACCATGCAATCGTTCCGCAGGGCCCTGAGCCCTTTAAAAGATTTCTTTATTAAACACCCTGCGGTCCTTTCCGGCTACATTATCTATGCATATCTCTTTATTTCAACGATGGAGTTCTACCGGGATTTCAAGGAGAGACATTTCACTCATTTCCTCGACTTCTATAAGAGTTTTGATGCGCTCATCTGGATGTGGTTGCTCGCGTTTGCTCTGGTCAAAGTCATTGAGTACCGCACCAAAGTATCGGAAAAGCAGAAACAGCTTTCCATCAAGGAAGCAGAGCTTCAAACAGTCCATGGAATGCTCAGGACATTGCAGCACGAAATCAACAACCCCCTCGCCATCGTATTTCTCTATCTTCACCAGGCTGAGCGCAGCGCAAAAGACTCCCCCAAGTTGGCCGAGACCCTGACCGAGATTCGGAAGGGAGCCGAGAGGATCGCCAGGACATTGAGGGATTTTTCCAACGCTCAGGGTTTTGAGACCGTCCAAACCTCGGCGGGGCAGATGATCAAACCCAAGGCCGGGGAGGTTCAGGGATGACCCAACATGAGCAATGGATGAAGCAAGCACTCCGGGAGGCGGAGCAAGCCTTCGAACAGGATGAAGTTCCGGTAGGGGCGGTTGTGGTGTACGAGAACAGGGTCATCGGTCGCGGCTATAATCAAATGGAACGGCTTCAAGATCCTACTGCGCATGCAGAAATGATAGCCCTGACCGCCGCGGCAAACCATCTCCAATCACGACGTCTGGAAGGGTGCGCCCTCTACGTGACCCTCGAGCCTTGCGCCATGTGTGCGGGCGCCATCGTCTTGTCGAGGATCCCAACTCTGGTGTTCGGGGCTTTCGACCCGAAGGCAGGTGCGTGCGGAACCTTGTATAATATCGTTGAAGACAAACGCCTCAACCACAATCCGCATGTGGTTACCGGGGTTTGTGACAGGGAGAGTGAACAGCTCCTGAGGGGTTTCTTCGGAAGAGTGCGGAACATCCCTTCTCAACACGGCAAGTCGTAGCTCACACCTCCGCCTGCAGTTTCTCCGCACGATCAGCCACACGCAGACGCTCAATCAGCTCATCGAGGCTGCCGTCAATAATCTGGGACAAATTGTAGAGGGTCAGCCCGATCCGGTGATCCGTTACACGGTTTTGGGGAAAGTTGTATGTCCGGATTTTGTCGCTCCTGTCGCCGCTCTTGATCATCGACTTCCGTTGTGCGGCAACGGAGGCGGTCTGTTCCCGTTCCTTCACCTCGTATAATTTGGCGCGCAGCATTTTCATAGCCCGCTCGCGATTCTGAAACTGCGATCGCTCCTGCTGGCATGCCACGACGATGCCGGACGGTTTGTGTGTGATCCGCACCGCCGTCTCGACCTTGTTGACGTTCTGCCCCCCCTTTCCTCCCGATCGGTAGGTGTCAAACTGAAGGTCCGCTGGATTGATCTCCACCTCCACGTCTTCCACCTCGGGGAGCACCACCACGGAGGCGGCCGAGGTATGAACGCGACCCTGAGCCTCCGTTTCCGGGACACGCTGGACGCGATGAACCCCGCTTTCAAACTTCATCAGACCGTACGCCCCATCGCCGGAGACCGAAATCGTCACCTCCTTGAATCCCCCCTTGCCGGTTTCGTTCCAATCCATCAGCTCAACCTTCCACGCTTTCCGTTCGGCAAACCGCGTGTACATGCGATATAGATCGGACGCAAACAATGCCGCCTCCTCTCCCCCAGTCCCTGCCCGTATCTCCATGATGAAATTCTTGGTATCGTTCGGATCCCGGGGCACCAGGAGCAGCTTCAGCTCCTCCTCCAGTTCGACCACCTTCGACTTCAGCGAATCGTATTCCTCCAGCGCCAGGGCCTTCAACTCAGGATCGCTGGCGGAGTTGAACAGCTCCTTGCTCCCCTCCCAGTCGTTGCGCACCTTCTTGTACCTCTGATAGGCTTGAACGATCGGCTCGAGCATGCGGAGTTCCCTCCCCAGATCGCGGAATCGTTTCTGGTCCGCAACGATGGCAGGATCACTTAACAACTGCTGCAACTCCTGTATCCGCTCAACATTTTTTTCCAGCTTGTCAAACATACATGATCCGAGGTTGGTGCCTTTGTTCGGTGGGAGAGAACGAAAGAGGCGGCGAGCTACTTCACGGCCGGGGCAGAGATTGCTTCAACAGGGCTGGAGGATTCGAGCGTGTACTTTCCCGGGTCATCAAGACCAAGGGCACAACGGAGCGCCACGATGGCAACCTCGAGCTGTGATTCATCCGGTTCCTTGGTCGTGATCCGCTGCAGCCACAAGCCGGGAGCAATGAGGATTTTCCCCCACCATGTGGTGCCGTATTTCGCTGAAAACTTGATGAACTCGTACGCGATACCCCCGACCACCGGGATAAAAGGAAGGTGGGTCAACAGGCGGACCAGCATCGTGAGTTCACCCAGGAGCCCTATGAGCAGGGCATCCAGGATGCTGAAGGAAATGATGGCGACGAACATGACAATGAGCAGGAAGCTCGTGCCGCACCGGGGATGGAACCGGGTATGCCGTTGCACCACGGAGGGCACAAGCAGGTCGCTCAACTCAAAGGCAAAGACGGCTTTATGTTCCGCCCCATGGTATTGGAATAACCGCTTGATATCCTTCATCAGCGAGATCGCGGCAAGATAGGCCAGCAGGATGGAAATTCTGATCAATCCCGCAACGAAGTTAAATTCGAATGCCTTTTGCTCGAGTTCAAACACTTTGCTGGTAACAACGATGGGCGTTACGAAAAAGATCGTGATCCCCAGACCGAGGGCGAATACCAGCGTCCCAACAAGGGCAAGCGTCGACTGCCCCTGCTTTTTCGTCTCTTTCGGTTTTCCGTTCCCATTCTTCGACGCCTCCTCCGCCTCAACATCCATCATGGCAATCTCTGCCGAATAGTTGAGGGTCCGGATTCCCAGGTACATCATATCGATCAATCCGACTGCCCCGCGAAGGACCGGCATGTTGAGAAATTTGTACTTTTCGATCAGCGACCTGAAGGATTCATGTTTTACCACGATCCTGCCGTTCGCCCTTCGAACCGCTGTCGCCACCGACCCCGGGGCCCGCATCATCACCCCTTCAATGACCGCCTGCCCGCCGATCTGCATCGGTTTTCCCGGGTCGTACAGGGGGTTCGTCGGCACCCAACTCGATTGACTTTGTTCTGCACTCACGAATTCACTCTTTTGGATTTTTGAACAAGACGGTCCCAATATACCAAACAATACGTCCAGTATCAACGGACGCGGGACCTTCACAGTTCATGGGATATCGGATCGATCCGGCACCCATTTCCCTACAATGAACTCCCTGCCGCGATAATACTCTGAAGGAGAAGAACCGGATCAGCCGGATGCGGGGCGTTCGCCGGCACCAAAAGATCCATTTGACCGGCCGCTTGGGCGAACTGGCCGTCGGCGTAGTAACTCTGGATAAGTACCATGCGAACTCGCTTCGCCGTCACTCGGGGATCATGCACAAAGGCATAGGTCGGACGCTGTGTCAACACGGCATGGGCCAATGCTATCGCACTTGTGAAGTCGTTTTGCGCATGGGCGACGAAGGCATGTCCTGCCCGTACATCGAGGTCGACATCCGTCGCGATGCCGTTGATGCCCAGGGCAAACGCAAAGTCGCTTTTCGCCTTCGCGAGATCGCGCTTATACGAGTTTGCCCATCCCCGCCCACAGAGAGACTCCGAGCGGATCGCCGCTGTCGTGGATTTATTGTACGCCTCGGTGAAATTCGTGATGGCGGAGTCGTATCGTTTCTCCTCAAAATCCTTCCAGCCCAGGGCAAGAATTTCCTTGTCATCAGGAATATCCTCCACCGGAGTTGGAGCGGGATCCTTGGCGCATCCGGCAAGAGACACCAGGAGCGCAACCATGACGATATGGGAGAAGGGGTTCACTTGATCAAAACAACTTTCCTGGTGTCGAGAAACGCCCCCGCCACCATCCGGTAAAAATAGACCCCCGTAGGCAAGGAGCTTCCATCGAACTGAACACTATGCCGGCCGGCGGGTTTTTCCTCCTCCACAAGCACCGCCACTTCCTTGCCGAGCAGATCAAAGACTTTCAGTTGAACCTTCGACGGAGTGGGAAGGTCATATCGGATCGTTGTCCGGGGATTAAAGGGATTGGGATAATTTTGGAGAAGGGCGAATTCAGATGGGATCGTCTCCAACCGGCCATCGACATCCGATGTTCTGACGATCCCAAAGACCCCGAGCTCGCGGGCGGAGCCAACGAGAATTGAACTCCCACGGTCGTGGGTCGTGGGTACTTCGAGCCATAATCCGTTCTTCCGGAGCGCCAGTGTGAACTGATCAGCCGGAACCACATCCCGCACACTGATCGAGATCGCCCGTTCAAGTTCAAAGCCCACGGGACCAATGGTAAATGTGCGGAGCGCGTTTGACGGAATGGGAGCGTTCGGATCCACAGCGGCGATACCTTCAAAGACGGTAAGGTACAAAGGCTCCCGTACCGAACCCTGCTCGGCCCGAAGTGATACCAATCCGCCCGGCGAGACAAGCGTGAGGGGTTCATGCTGTTTCAAGAGTTGCGCCGCAAACGTGATCAGGGTATCGGTATGGAACACGCCGTAACGTTTGGCTGCCCGCGTACGAATCGAGACCGGACCGCTCCCCGTCAACGTCTGGCTTGTGTCGATAAAAGCCTTGATTGTTCCCGTGATCGGCGTAAACCGCAAGCTCACGGCCCCACTGGCTTGCGTGAACGATCCTGATACGCTCGCAGGACGCAGCTCATCGGAGCTGGCGACAACCACATCGACATGTTCGCTCAAGAGCGGGTTTTGAAGATACCCCACGGCAAGCCTCGGGGCGGCGCTGGAATCGCTGTACTCGAACACGGCACGGAACATCGCATTAAATCCATCCAGGACGTTGTTGTTCAACGAGCTCACGACGCGAAACGTCTCCCACGAATCCGGCGCACGAGGGTGGTTCGGACCCCGGTATACATAGGAGTAGTCCGCCAGGGTAGTATTGTCAACGGCAGCGTACGTTCCGACAGAATCATCACTATCCTCAATGAACCCAAGATAGATGGGACCTGTGAGATTCGTCAGTTGGTTCTCGTATGCAGAAAGGTCGATATCGGTGAACGTACTGACGGGATTCGACGTGCGGTCGACGGTCACAAGGAAGGGCGTAATCAGGTCGGCCCCGGGTTTTCCGTTGTCATCCCCCCACACGTGAAACATGAAATCGCGATCGTCATCCGCCAACGCGGTCCCGTTGATGAACTCCTGGTTGAACGCCACCATCATCCGGGCCGACCGGAGGGTATTGTTCGGCACCTTTGGTTCGAATCGTACCGCCACCCCGAGAGTGACCGAACTGTTTCCAAAACCGACATACGGAGCGACTCCTGAAGTGAATTGGGTCGGGAATCCGTCATCATAGCGTTCCTCCGCGATGAACCGAACTACTTCACCGGTGGCCGTGTAAGAAAAGTTCGCCTGGCTGGAGAGGCTTGCATTACTGACAACAAAGGCGATGGAAGTGAGCGAGGAACCGAAATCGGGGGAGGAAAACTCTGCCCCGGGAACAACATCGCGAACCCTGAGAATCGATGGCCCCGTCTCAATAGCCCGCACTGTCAACCCCGGTGAGCCGGAGAAAAGGGCCTTGAAATTCTGCGCGCCCGGGGAAAACTCCAGATACTCGACTGCTTGTTGTTGGAGCACCCCGTTGCCGCTCACGTTGGGATCGAAGTAACGGGCAAGAAGGAATGGTCTTGCTCCGAGGGGAGAGGTATAACGATAGGGGGGAAGGGCCAGAGGGTTGGCACCGACCCAATTGGCAGTAAAAAAATTCTGGGCCGTTTTGTCGAAGTCGGACGCTATCCCTGCCTGCTGGAGCGCCGCCTGGAACCCGGGGATGCCGTTGGATGGATGCTGCGTAAACCGCCGGATGAATTCCAATCCGTACTGTTCAGCAAGGTACCGCGTCCAAAGAGCAGCCCGGCTGTAATCGTCCAGGGAATTTAACCACCCCGTCAGCGGGACATTGGTATCCTGCAAGTACCCCGCCGGGCTACGGAACAAATAGCCGCAGAGCCCTTCGGCGTATTCCGACAATCCTTCGTTAAAGAACGAGATCTCCAGAGGGTCATAATTCCAATGGATCAGATGCTGGAACTCATGGGAGAGCGTTGAAAGAACGAGCGACGTCCTTCGCGCATTATTGAAAAAAATGGAAGGATACGAATCAAGATAGAGGATATCGCGTCGATTGCTGAAATTTTGAAAACCGCTGGAAGGGTTCACATCCAGGGAATAGAAGAAGCCAGCCACGAAAGAACCCGTCCCTTCCCACCCATCCTTGACGTCACAAATGAGAAAGTGCGTTTTCCCGTCGCCCGCCCCTTTGGTAAAATCCGAGCCTATATTGGGAGGAGAACCGAAGTATTGCTTGTCGAGGCTGAGAATTCCCCTGGTGGAATCCTGAGAGGGGGCCGGGGTCTGAAGCTCCAGGGCGCGGACAATTTCCTCCACCTCCGACATCGTAACATGGCCGTTGTCGAGTTCGGCCACGGCGACCCAGACATAACTTTGGCTGGCAATCGCCATCAGCTCCGCGCGGACGGTGTCGTGCACGGACTCGAACGGTCTTCGAACCCAAAACAACTCTTGCGCCCCGACGACCAGATCCTGTGATTTCATCAGGCTTTGGCGACGCATCGCCTCATCGATACCGGGATGCAGACGGAGAGTGTTCTCGCAAGCTTCACGGATATTGTGCGCGTCGTTGATAGAAATGGTCGCACAATTTCGATCGGCGGGAAACTGCAGAGTTACGAGGTCCTGGGATTGGGCCGGAGAAAGCAGAAGGAAAAACACCAGGATGGCCATCCCTCCCATAAAGTCTTTCAAGAATCTTTTGCTCAAGAATCCCCCATTCCTCATCACACGGAAACGAATCGTTTCAACAGCCGACAATCTCATGGCTGTCTCTGTATACAAAAAAGAGACAAGAAACTCAACGTCTTCCCAGGAGTTTCGAGAGAGCTTGCCGGGCGGAGATAATGTCAGCGGGGTCGAACGCTCTCACCAGGAACGCAAACAGAAGAAACAGGAGACACCATCCCGCTTTCATCACCAGGCCGATCAGGGTTGCCGGCTCAACAGGAACCATGGAAGCGCCGGCGAACACGACCGCGGCGACGGCTGCCAACCGGAGGATCCTGGACCACTCATACCGCATCGGATAGACTTGCTGGGAGGCGATGTACATCCCGGCTGCCATCACCACATAACTTGCCAGTGTGGCAAAAGCTGCCCCCATCATTCCATAACGGGGGATGGACCAGAAGTTCACGAGAACGTTCACGATCGCCCCCGCACCGGTGACATAGGGAAGAACTTTGGTTTTCTTTTCAAGATAAATTCCGACGACGAAGTTCACATAGGCGCCTGTAAAAACATAGGAGAGCAGGATTATGGGAACGATCGTCAACCCTCCCCAGTAATCGGGATGGATGAAGTACTTTCCAAAAACCTGGATCCGAACCAGGTCCTCCACGAACAGGGAGACTGAAACCAGGATGAACAACATCAGTGCGACGAAATACGTAAACACCTTTGCAAAGAGCTCCTTCGCATCCTCATCCTTGGCATGCTGCAGGAAGAACGGCCGCCAGGCATAATCGAACATTCCCACCACCAGCATCATTAACACGCCGAGGCGGTAGTTGGCCTGGTACACGCCGACGGTCGCGTCGTTGGTCAGCATCTTGAGGATGGGGCGATCGATCACCTGCATGGCCGCCCCTGCAATCCCCGCAGGGACGTAGGGCAATCCGAATTTGAGCAAGTCTCGGTACAGGCCGCGCGAAAAGCTGATCGTGAGTCGGGCCATGACCGTCCTGAACAGCAGTATGAACGAGATCATCATGGCCAGGAGGTTGGCCAGGAAAACCCCGTCGGCCTTCATGTCCATCCCGACGATGAAAAGGATGTTCAGTGCGATATTGCTGACGATGTTCAACACCCGCAGCCCGGCAAACTTCAGCGCTTTGTGTTCCATACGCAACGAGGCATAGGGAATTGCGACCAGCGTATCGAAAAAAAGAATCCAGCCGGCATAGCGAACCAGGTCCGCATGCTCCTCCCCGATCTCAATCCAACCGGCCACGGAATCGGCCGAGAGGTGAATCACCAGCGAAAACAGGGCAGAGGTGACAAGCAGGGATAGAAACGGTGTGCTGAAGTTCCGCTTAGTATCCCCAGGCTCCGAGGGTGAGACAAATCGCATGTAGGCCGCCTCCATCCCATAGCCATAGACAATCACCATGAAGGCGATGTAGGCGTAGAGCGTTGCAACAACACCGTACTCCGAGGGAAGGAGATAATTGGTATAAAAAGGGACAAGCAGGAAATTGAGGAAGCGGCCGAGGATGGAACTCAGGCCGTAGATGGCTGCCTCTTTACCCAACCGGAGGATTTTATCAAGCATGCGGGAATGTCGATGGATGAATCACGGGCGGATCGGTCAGGGAGATGGGCGTATCACATGCAGCTCATGGGTGCGTGGTTCCGGCGTGCGGGTTCCCCTACACCGGCCTCATCGCGGTTCATCGATCAGCATCACCGGGATGTCGTCCTGCACCTGGTACACGTGCCCGCATCCCTTGCAGGTGAGCGTGCTCTGCTCCGGTTTGTAATCGAGATCCCCTTTGCACTTGGGGCAGCAGAGAATTTCAAGGAGTTCTGGTTTCAACATAGTCATTCAGGGTATTGAAAATGAAGGATTGTCTTTGACAGAAATCCCAAATCTCAAATCCCAATTTTTGGAGTTTGGTGCTTGGTATTTGGAATTCGTGACTTCACCAACCACGTCATGTTGTTTTTCCCATGGCCTCTTCCAGCGTCTGCAGAAAAACCGCCGGGGCGCGGGTGGGCCTGCCGGTGGCGGCATTCAAAAAACTGTGCACCGTGTATCCCTCGACGATCACCTCCGACTCTCCATCCACCGTGACGGCATACTCGATCCGGATCCGCGCCACGGGCATATCGGTGACAGTCGTCCGGACATTCAGCAGGGTATCGTACCGGGCCGAGCGCTTGTACCGGGCAAAGGCCTCGATGACGGGGAGAAAGATCCCCTGCGCTTCGATGTCGGCATATGGAAGCCCGATCGCGCGGAGCAAATCCGATCGCCCCTGCTCAAAGTACTCAAAATACTTCCCGTAGTACACGAACCGCATCTGGTCCGTATCCGCGTATCGAACCCGTATCTGTGACGTATGACTGATCATCACTCCCAATCCTCCAGCCGCAGGTTACTCCGCCCAACGCCCCATGGCGCTGAACTTTTCAATTCGTTTCTGAACCAGTTTCTCCGGCTTGAGTTTCTTCAGGGCCTTAAGCTCCTCGCGCAGGATGTTTTTCAGAGTCTCTGCAGCCATCGCATGGTTCCGATGTGCGCCCCCTTGCGGTTCGGGCACAATCCGGTCGACGATCCCCTGTTCCACCAGGTCGGAGGCGCTCAACTTCAACGCTTCGGCCGCCTGCTCCTTATAGTCCCAACTGCGCCACAGGATGCTCGAGCAGGATTCCGGCGCAATGACCGAGTACCATGCATTCTCAAACATCAGGATCCTGTCTCCTACCCCGATCCCCAGGGCTCCTCCGGACGCTCCTTCCCCGATGATCACCACCACGATAGGAACGGGCAGATGCGACATTTCAAACAGGTTGCGGGCAATCGCTTCCGCCTGGCCCCGTTCCTCCGCCTCGATACCAGGATAGGCACCCGGTGTGTCCAGCATCGTAATAACCGGTCTGCGGAACTTTGCCGCAAGGTGCATCAGACGGAGCGCTTTCCGGTATCCTTCCGGATTGGGCATGCCGAAGTTTCTGTACACGTTGGATTTGGTGTCCCGTCCCTTTTGGTGGCCGATGACGACCACAGGCTCTCCCCCCAGCGTTCCAAGTCCACCCACAATGGCCTTGTCGTCGCCGAAATGGCGGTCGCCATGGAGCTCCACAAAATCGTCCAGCATCAGGTTGAGGTAGTCCATCGTGTAGGGACGATCAGGGTGCCGCGCCAGTTGCACCCGTTGCCATCGCGTAAGATTGGTAAAGATGGAGTCCCTGAGTTGGTTCACTTTACTCTCAAGAGTTTTTATTTCATCCGCAATATCCAGGTTGTCCTCATACTTCCTCATCTCTTCTATTTTTTGTTCCAGCTCAAGAATTGGCTTCTCAAAATCCAATACCAACTTGGCCATTAGGAAACTCCTTTTCGTGCAGAAACACCAACTGCAGTCGAGGCGCCCTTCCCCCTGGGAGCGCGTTGAACCGGCGGGGTGGGTTCCGGAAGAGACGCAGTTTCCGGCCGGCCGGCCTTTCGTTGCACCATCGTTTTCAAAAGAATCTCTGTGTCCAGTGCAACCGATTGATTCTTCGCATAATAAAGATTGTACTGCTCAAACTCCTGTGCCGTGAGGCTCCGGCTACCCTGCAATTGAATAAGCCCTGTCAGGCCGGGTTTTCCGAGGTAGAGCGATGATCCGGCAACACCGTTGACCCGGGGTGGACTCGAGAGACCGGCATGCAACCCGCTCTCGGGGGGTCCCACGAAACTGTAACGGCCGGAGAACACTGAAGGAAGCTTGATGACGAACTGTGAACCGGACTCCCCCCTGATTCGTTTTTTCAAATATACGAAAGGATAGACTGAAATCAAGAGGAGTGAAGAAAGGATGAGATCGAACCCTCGTTTCAGCACGCGATTTCCGGTTTTCTCGATGTTATAGTTAATTTGTACAAGCGGGAGTTCATCGAGGGAGTCGACACTCCCCTTCCCGATGATCACCTCGAGCGTTGTTGGAACAAGATGGAAGTTTACCGTTTGCTCGCGCGTCCGGCTGATAACCGACAGGATATCCGTGTACGAGAGCGTCTGGGTCGAAAAGATCACGTCGCTCACATGCAATTCATGGATCACTTTCCCGATATTGTCTACGCTTCCGAGAATCGGCAAGCCGAGCAGTTGCTCACCGATCTTCTTGCGGTTGACATCGATAAACCCGAGGACATCGTACCCGTCCCCCACACGCGTACGTAACCGGCGAAGCAGTTCCTGCGCCGAGGCGTCGGTGCCCACAAGCACGGTTCGCCGGCCAAAGAGACTCTTTCTTCCTTCCGGGGTCGTCTTTCCCACCGCGCGGAGGGCCAGCCGCCACGAAGGGAGAAAGACGATGCTCAGCCACCCCGAGATGATGGTGACCCCGCGGCTGAAGCCGTAATCTTTAAAGAAAAAGACGAGGGCGGAGATGAACATGAAACTCACAAGCGTCGCAACGATCGTCCGCGAGGCGGACATGCGATGCCGGGAGTACACGCCGGCTGCAGAAAGACCCGTCACCACCACCACGGCTGGGACGGTGTACACAATCGGGTAGGCGTGCATGGGAAGGCGCAACCACGTTCCGAACCACAGAAGCTCCGCGAGCAGGATACTGAGATCCACAAGCAGAAAATCGAAGGCCGCCACCCCCATGGACCGTGCAAAGGCCTTCCCCATGGCAAGCCGGGAGGTCACGCTGATCGCGAGACGCAGGAACATGGCAAAAAGATACGACGAACCGTGATGCTTCCGGACAAACAAATGCATCGCCTGATAGAACGTGCGGATCTCCTGGACATTACTCCGACGGGTACTTTCTCCCTTGTAATGGATGATCTTGGTGGCGGGAACGTAATAGTTCTTCCACCCCGCACGCTGGATCCGGTAGCACCAATCAAGATCCTCGCCGTACATAAAGAAGTCCTCATCCAGTCCCCCCACTTGCGCGTACGCCTCCCGACGCACCATCATGAACGAACCGCTCACGGCATCGAGTTCGTAGGTTTCATCTGGACTGAGATAGGTAAGGTTGTAGCGACCAAACAACCGGGATCGCGGAAAGAGTGCGCTCAGCCCGAAGATTTTCGTGAAGGCAGCCCAGGGTGTGGGGAAGGAGCGCCGGCAGGGGAGCTGAAAACTCCCGTCCGGGTTCAGGATTTTGCAGCCCGCAAGCCCGGCGTCGGGATTCTCTTCAAAAAACTTCATCATCACGCGCAGCGTGTCCTCCTGGACTAGGGTATCGGGATTGATGAGAAGCAACAGTTTTCCCCGCGCCCGTCGGAGGGCGATGTTGTTGGCCCTGGCAAAACCGAGATTCGATGCATTGGCAATGAGTTGAATGGCGGGAAATCGCTTGCGGACCATTTCGACGCTTCCGTCGTCCGAAGCGTTGTCCACCACGATGATCTCGCCACGGATCCCCTTCATTGCTTTCTGGAGTGAAACAAGAGCGTGGTTGAGGAAATCACGCACGTTGTAGTTCACGATGATGACGGAGAGTTGCAGCGGGGTGGTATGGTTGATTTTGCCGCTCAAGGAAACATCGTCATGCAGGGACGAAGAGAATTCACGATCACCGGGCCGCGGGCTCAGGATCGCTCAAACAGGTTTTTGAACTTAAGCCGCCAGACCATCCAGGCGGCCTCATAGACGATGTGCTTCGACATTTTCGAAATGCCGACGCGTCGGTCGACAAAGACGATCGGCAGCTCGCAGACGCGGAACCCTTTGCTCCACGCCAGGAAACTCATTTCGATCTGAAACGCATATCCGTTCGAGCGGAGCGAATCAAGGTCGATGCTTTCCAGCACCTCGCGACGAAAACACTTGAAGCCGCTGGTGGCATCACGGACCGGCATGCCGGTGATCCACCGGGTGTAGACATTCGCGGCATAGCTCAACACCAGGCGACGCATGGGCCAGTTCACCACATTCACGCCGGAAACGTAGCGTGAACCGATCACGAGATCGTATGTCTCTGCTTTTTCCAGAAGGCGCGGAAGTTCTGCAGGGTCATGGGAAAAATCTGCGTCCATCTCGAAAACCCTGTCGTAGCCGTTCGCCAGCGCGAAATGGAACCCGGCCACGTATGCCGTTCCCAATCCCAGCTTGGCCCCCCGCTCCTTCAGGTGGATACGCGGGTTTCCCTTCTGCATTCCCTTGACAACATCCGCCGTTCCATCCGGAGAGCTGTCGTCAACCACCAGCACCTCGAACGAGTCGGCAAGGGCAAGAATGGAGGGGATCAACCTGGGAAGGTTTTCCGCCTCGTTATAGGTCGGTATGATCACTAGGCAGCGCATAATTCTCTATCAGGATACTAAAAAAAGTATATTTCTCCACGAAGTTCACCCCGCCCGACTGCCTGCGGCAGCAGGCGGGCGGGGAAGAATCACTAAGAAAATCCTTAGATGAGAAATCCTGGCAACAATGAGTGCGTCATTCCCGCAGATTGTTGTGGTGTGTTTTTAACCCGTTCCAAGAGTTTTTTTTGTATACCGAGGTATTCTTTTTTCGTGTCCTTCGTGGATAAATAAGACAGGGTCACGTGGCCGAACCGACGCCGGCAGGCTCTCCCTGACCCGCGGCATGCGACATCGCTTCTCGAACCGAGGCAACGATGAACTCCTGCTGTTCTTCGGAAAGTTCCGTGTGCATGGGGAGGGAAAGAACCTCCCGTGCCGCCCGCTCCGTGACCGGGAAGGTTCCTTCCGGTACAACCGGATCCGTGAAAGCCTGCTGCAGATGCAGGGGAATGGGATAGTAAATTGCGTGCGGGATTTTCTTATCGGCAAGGTGCTTCGCCACCGCATCGCGACGGCTCAAGCGGAGCGTGTATTGATGGTAGATATGCTTGCAGCCGGGGGCCTCCGAGGGGACAATAATACCGCTCCTGGCAAACAACCTGTTATACGCATGCGCTGCACGGCGACGCGCTTCATGCCACTCCTCGAGGTACTTTAACTTCACTTGAAGAATGGCAGCCTGGAGGGTATCGAGGCGACTGTTGACGCCGAGAATTTCATGGTAATATTTCTTCCTCGATCCGTGCACAATGATCATTCTTGCTTTTTCAGCAAGGAGGGGGTCGTTCGTCACAACCATTCCGGCATCGCCGAAGGCTCCCAAGTTCTTGCTCGGGAAGAAACTGATGGCCCCAAAGGCTCCGATACCCCCGACTTTGCGTCCCGTGTATTCCGCCCCCATGGCCTGTGCAGCATCCTCGATTACCGGAATTCCATGTTTGTTGGCAATTCCCATAATCGCATCCATATCGCAAGGCTGGCCGTACAGGTGGACCGGGATGATCGCTTTCGTCCGCTTTGTGATCGCCGCTTCGATCTTCGCCGGATCGATGTTATAGGTCCTGGGATCAATATCGACGTACACGGGCCGGGCACCGATGAGAGCGATCGTCTCCGCCGTCGCGACGAAGGTGAAGGGAGTTGTGACCACTTCGTCTCCGTGACCGATCCCCAACGCCATCATGGCAACCTGCAGCCCGTCGGTCCCGGAGGCACATCCGACCGCATACTTGACATTGAGGTAGGAGGCGACAGCAGCTTCAAATTCCCCGACCTCCTTCCCCATGATATAGTGACCGGAATCGAGCACACGATGAATGGCCTCATCGACCTCCGGCTTGATTTTCCTGTACTGCGTCACCAGATCAACCATCTGTATGTTCATCGAGGCTGCCGCCTTTTCTTGATCTGTAAACTCACTTACACGGTTCTCCTTTCACTCATTTTAACGTCCCCCCCTGCTCCGTTGCCCCGTCGCACCCACTCTCGCCTTCTCCCCTACCACACGTTCTCCCTCCGCTACGCGTGTCCTTTTCCCAACATCATCACATACAAGGTATTAAAAAGTATCTTCAAATCCATCCGCCACGACATGTTCTCGATGTAGAACAGATCATACTTCAGTTTCAGTTTCACATCCTCGATCGATTCATCGTACTTATGTTTCACCTGGGCCCAGCCGGTGATACCTGGACGGACTTTGAGGCGTCGTTTGTAAAGCGGGAGCTCCTCAGCCAGTTTGTCCACGAAGAACGAGCGCTCCGGTCTCGGCCCGACGAGGCTCATGTCGCCGCGCAGCACGTTGATGAACTGCGGAACTTCATCAATATGCATGCGCCGGATAATGGCGCCCACCCTCGTGACGCGCGGATCCTTCTTCAACGCCCACACGGGACCGGAGTTCTTCTCCGCGTCGGCTTCCATCGATCGGAATTTATAGATATTGAAAGGCCTGCCGTTTTTCCCGACTCGTTCTTGCTTGTATAACATTGGTCCCCGCGAGTCGAGCTTGATGATCAACCCAACCAGGAGCCAGAGGGGCAACCCAACCACGAGGATAATCGCCGAGACAACCATATCGGACAGTCGTTTCAGCGACTCCTCCCACGGCTTCATGATCTCCGGCATCACTTCGATCAGGGGGAAACCGTAAATCGAGCTGAGCCGCGCCTGCCCGCTGACAATATCGTACATATCGGGCATGATTTTCATCCCGAGTTCATGCCCGTCGCAGTACCGGATAATGTCGAGGAGCTTGTCATGTTCCGTCGAGTCCAGGCCGATGAGCACCTCACGGATATCGTATTGCCTGATCAGCGAAGGCATTTGCCCAACGGCACCAAGAATCGGCACTCCTTTATAGTTTTTCGGGACCCCCTTCTTCGTTGCAAGACGGTTCTTCACCGTTGCGAACCCGACGAGCCTATATCCGAGTGCAGGATACTTCAGCACCATGTCGCACATCTCGTACGCTTTATGGGACCAACCAACAATGACCGTATTCCGAGCACCGATACCGGATTCAAGAAGTTTCTTCTGAACGGAACGAATCGTGAGCCTTCCCGCACTCACACAGACAAGCACCAACACCCAGTAGACCATAATGAGGGTGCGGAGCCCCGGCTGCGGACCTGCCCCGTCATCGTCAAGGAAAATAAGAAAGAACAGGACGAGCACCCCGCTTGCTGTCGTGCGGAAGATCGTTACAAGTTCATCCAGCCTCGATTGGGCATACCATGACCTGTATAACCCGAAGAAGGCAAAGAGAAGGAGCCAGTAGACGTAAATAACCGCCATCGGCAGCCAGAGCTCAGGCTGGATGGGACTCGCGAACCATTCGCTCTCGATGCGCAGCCAGTAATACGCAACGTAGGCCGCATTGATGGTGAGAAGGTCGAGGAAGAAAAGAAGTATGCGTTCGGTTCGTTTGGACATTGACTACCGCGTTTTTTCCACGAGTTGCGTATAGATAGTTTCGAGGCCACCCGCTATGCTTTCCCATCCTGAAGTTGCCCGAACCTTTCGTGCTGCTTGCTGCCCCATGGACAGCCGGAGCGTGCTGTCTTTCAAGAGCCGAATGATTGCGTCGGCAATCCCGCGTGCATCATTCGCCACAAGGATCTCTTTATCCTTTTCAAGACCGAGCCCCTCCCAACCGATCGATGTGGAGACGACGGGGATCCCGAGGGCCGACGGTTCCAGTACTTTATTCAGGGTCCCTGCGCCAAACCGAATAGGGGAAACCGCAAGAGCACTTTTAAGATACTCGGTTCGGATATCAGGAACAAACCCGGTCACGGTAACGTCCGCCGAAGCAAGCGAGGCGACCTGGGCCGGGGGATTCTGTCCAACGATATACAACCGTGCTTGCTGAACAGACCGCTTCACAAGCGGGAAAATCTCGTGCACCAGGAATTTTGCCCCGTCAATATTGGGATAGTAGGACATATTCCCCGAAAAGATGATCCTGTACGGATCCGATTCTGTTTCCCCATTAATCGAGAATGCGTCAAGATCAACACCGTTGCGCAGGAGGTCGAGTTTAAATCCGGATCCCCGGCGTTGCAGAAACTCCCTATCCGTCTCGGAACAAACAAGGGCTCGATCGAAGCGAGCGATGATGGGCTCGTACTCTTGCATGCGCTTGAGTTCCAGCCCAAGAGCCCATTTTTTGAAAGTGTTGGATTGTGCATCACGAAAGCGGGATAAATACAAAGAAACCGCATCGGTCATGTCCAGGACCCGGGGAAGATTCCGTTCTTCGGCCGTATAATGGGCCATCCGGATCAGGTGCGTATGCAGGATGTCGGGCTGAAAACGGTCGATGGTTTGACGTAATGAGCGGTCCATCGCCGACGAACGATAGTAAGCGACCTGGAAGGGCTCTCCTCCAAAGAGGGCTGCTGTACAATTCCAAAGCGACTTCCAGAGAGGAAGATGGACCGTTTGAACATCCTTGCAGACCTCCTTCAAAGGAGCAATAAAACGTACTTCCTCTTTGGACTGAACAAACGTCAAGAGAAAAATCTCGTGCCGGGGCGCAAGCTGTTTCATCAAATTCCAGATTTTCAGCTTGTCACCCCGATGGGGCGGATACGGAATGCGGGATGTCAGGAAGAGAATTCGCATGGATTGGATCGTTACGCAGATGTATTCCCGGGAATCGATTGAAGGAAACGGGCATCCACAATGGCCAACCAGAGCCACAGATACGGCATATGGAAGGAACCAAGTGTCACGGCGGACCCTATCATGGCGAGGAGCAACCCTAATCGTGAGGCGTGAAGAAAGGCAATCTGATCTGGCGGACGAGGACGACTGACAATTTTCCGGAATTCCCACATGGCTACGACAAGGGCTGTGACAAACAAAGCAAATCCCACGGCACCCGTCTCCGCGTAAATTCTCCCGATGAGCGTTGAGAGGTTGGGAAGTTCTTTCCATTTCACGGATGCCACTGCATCCTGCACATCCTCGGGCAGGACCTCTGTGAAATGACTGACCGTACCCCCCAATCCATATCCAAAGACCGTGAATGTTTCGAAGGACATCATGAACGGGCCAAAGGTTCCGTAAAAGCGGTCAATAAATGAGACATTTGACTGTCCCTGAAGAAGCGATCTTCCGTGTCGGAGAATCTGGTTGCTCGGGATGAGAATCAGGCCCCCGATCAGCAGCGCCAGGGAAACCACCCCGACTTTCCCAAAGAACGCACGTCGTGGGCCCAGAATCACCCCCACGCCGACGAGACTGAGGAACAGCAGTACTCCCACGACGCTGAACGTCCAGACAAATGCGAGAGTCACGAGGCCAAAGTAGGTGAAGGTCCTCCAACCAGGGTACTTGACCTCGTACATGTAAAAAAGGATCGGGAAAAGGACAATCACGATGACCGCGGCGAACGTCGCTGGCTCCTGGGAAAAACCGCTTGCTCGAAGCGGGGCTGTGTAACCCAGCGGGGCAATGAACGACCTCACACCGCTGACAATCTCGCCGACCCACTGCATCTTCAATCCTCCCCACAGTATATTCAGGATCGCTAGAAAAATTGCCGGCAAAGAGCCGAGGATAATATACCGGGTGATGCTCCTGTCGGTGAGGTGTTGCATGGTTTCACGAACAACAAGAAAAACGGCAAAACCGGCCAGAAGCGCGGCACATTGCCGAAGCCACGAGAAAAATCGCAGCTCGGGTTCACCCGCGGCCAGGTCTATGATCAGCAACACCAATGAATGGACAATCGCAAACCCCACAAAGAGGCTGACAGCGATTAACAGGGGAGAACGACGGATCTCGAATACCACGAATGGGATAAACGCGAGCGCCAGAAGACTTGTGAGGGGAATAATTTGGACTTCGATCGGGGCAGGGGTGGTCTGGAATTGCAGCGTCAAAAGAAGCATTGCGCCGAGAACGACAAACCAAGACTCGCGCCTGAACAGGGAAGATGATAGTGCGTATGATGGATTCGTCACAAAGTCGATCCTAGTGCGTACTCTTTTTGCCTACACCGTAGATGCGCCAGCCGGTCAGATTCCAGATCGCTGAAGCGACATTGCCCCTGTTGGGGATGACCAACCCGGCGAGAATGACAAATGGATCGCCGGGAAGCCTCAACCAATTCCTCACGGTTCCCACCTTTTCGACCTCAAGGTGGCAGCAGGCGCCGAGATAGGCATACAATCCCTGCCTGCTCCAGGGCTTGACATGGGTATGATCATCAAAAAAATTGATGGTTTGCATTTGACTGCGATCCACCGCTAAAGAAGGTATGAACAGTGAGATCCAGTTGGGGGTTTCAACATACACACGCCCCCCTTTTTTCAAGACACGGTGGATCTCCGATCCCAGGCGAAGAGGACGATGAAGATGTTCAAGAACATGGACGACAAGGATTGCATCGAAATACTCATCAGGGTACGGAAGGGCGCCGTCTTCGAGATCGACTCGTTTGTACTGAACGAAGGGGGGGACCTGGCTGTCCTGCAACAAATCCACTCCGTGAAACTCCAACGACGGGAAGAGCCGTTGTATTTCCGTGACGTTTTTCCCCGTTCCGCAACCGATGTCGAGAATTCGTTGTGCTGGCGCTAATGTTCTGAAGAATCGTCTTCGACGATCGAAACGGAGAATGAAGAATTTCAATGATTCAAGCATGTCCACATCTTCTCGCCGTTAAAATAAAGAAGGAGCAAACAATCTTCGTCACCGCAAACTACCGCGCAATAAACTTGTTCACTAAAACTCTCATCGAGTCTCTTTCTTCAGGAAGTGTTTGAAACCAGAAAAGAGAAACCACGATGGTCACACCGATGGAAAAAGATAGCATCCTTATGGGGAAGCTAAAATCCAGCGCGGTCAAACAAAGCCCCGCAAGAAGAAACACAAGACTCAGAACGATGAAGGCAAGCATCTGACGTGGAATGAGTGTTGACCATGAAACATTCAATATCCTGCGGACAAGAACAAACATGACCACGACATCGAGAAACAGGACAAAGGATTTGGAAAGAGCCGCCCCATTGATACCGAAAGCACGTATGAGAATCACCGTGAGGAAAAGAAAGAGAACTGCTTCCAGCATATCCAATCTCGCCCTCCAATGAGGTCTCCCGAGGCCTTGAACAGCCGCCAGGGGAATGTGGGCCAGACAATTGAAGAAGAAGCCAAGGGAAAGAACGGGCAGCAGGAACATGCTCCGCTCTCTGAATGCAGCTCCAAGCCAGAGTTCCAGGATCTCCGGGGCAAGAAAGATGAAAACCGACGCAATCGGCGTCATGAGAAACAGGAGGTATTTCGTCGGCTTCACCAGGAGGTCCAAAATTCCTGCCTGAAAATCACCCTCTTTGTTCGAGCTAAACGTCGGGAACAAGGTTGCAGCAACGCTTGCTGGAAGCATGGGTAACCTTGAAATAATCTCGTATGGTGCCGTATAGAATCCAAGAACCCCAAGGGGTTGAAGCGCCGGAATCAAAAGCCGTTCTGCATAGTTCAAGACCGGACTAAAGATGTTCGAGACGGTAATCCAACCAGCAAAACGCAGAAGAAATCCCGCCTTCATCGATCGGAAGTTATGAAACTTAAGAAGATTCGGGATTTGACGAAAAACAAATACGGCGTACACCAGCAGTGTGACCAGCCTGGAAAGCACGATCAGGCCAACGATCTCGCCGAGATCTAGCGCGAAGGGCTTTCCGAACATCGGAATCAGGAACATCATCCCCAACGAGGGGGCCTTGACCACATTGGCCAGGTCAAATCGATGCACTCCTTCAAGAACTCCGCGGAGGGTCATGGCCAGGGTCACCAGGGGAACGGAGAAAGCCAGCATGACAAACATGCCGACGGCCTCTTCACGAAGTTCTCCCGGGACGGAAAAAACGCGCTCCACCAGCATCGGCGTGAACCATAGGGCGAGAAGAGTACCGACCGCGCCGACCGCCAGATTGATCCCGAGAGAGACCCACACGACCCCGGCCGTTTCCTCCTGTTGACCCTTCGTGGAGAAAAAAGCCACGGCATTGGTGGTTGCACGGCCAAGGCCGAAGTCAAGGAACGAAACATACCCCAGCAAAATCCACGACAGCGACAGTAATCCGTATCGTTCAATGCCCAGGTCCCGGACGATAAACGGCACCGCCACGGCCGCGATCCCCAATGGAACGACCTGCCCGAGAAAGTTCAGCGTGGAATTACGAAGGATGCCGCTATCGACAGCACCCTTGGTCCGCTCATCCCCTTTATCCACGTCTTGTTGACCCATAGGAAAATCCGGCACGCTGAATGAGAATTACTCACGAACCTTATAGAGTCGCCTGATTTTTCCTGTGAACGTATTGAGTCGACCTTCCAAAGGATGGAGTCTCTCGTTGCGCGCTTCGATCGCTTCCATGAGAAATATCGTGAGCACAAGAAGGATACCAAAGAGAACGGCACTTGCGAGGACAATGAGCATGCGTTTTGGCGTATCTTTCCGCTCGCCTGGAACCGCCTCGTCGAGGATCAGAACGACGGGAATGTCCTTCTGTTCATCCACTTTCGCCTGTTCATACATGGGCAAGGAAAACTCCAACAACTTGTTCTGAATCTCCAGGTCCCGGTAGAGACGGATGTACTGCATGGTCAAATCCGGCACCTGTTCCAGTGGGACGAACGATGAGAGAAATTTTCCGCTCAACGCCTCTTGAATGGAGTAGATGCCATACCTCCGCTGAAACATCTTCAGAGAGTCCTCTGCGGTCCGGAGATCCTCAATCACTTTGAGATAGCGTTTCTCAATAAATTGCCTGTTGTCACGCGCTTCCTGCGTCCCCAATCGGAGGCTGATCTCATTCAACACCTCGACGAGATAATTTGCCATGTCGGCAGCCCGCCGTGGATCCTCATCCCACACCGTGATCGTGATGGTTCCTTCCTCCTCAATCGTAAAATCCAGGTAGTCCTTGACTGCTTTGATGGTTTTCTCGATGGATGTCCGTGGCTTGATGTTATACACCTCAGCCAGGTCAAATTTCTTGATCAACTTCTCCATCGCGGTGTAACTCTCCAGCACAGCAAGGTAGTTGTAGGCTTCCTGGGGGGTTCCCAGTCTCCCCAGGTTACCAAGCGGCAGGAAGTCACGGGCAATCTGGGAGATGCTCCCCTGTAAGGATGCCCCTGAACGTTGTTTCGGCGGCAGAAGGCTCGCGGTCGACTTGAACCGATTGGGAATCAGCAGTGTGATCCCGGCGGTCAGTACCGTGAGAACCACCAAGTTGATCACGATGTAACGCTTCCATCTGAGCAGGAGAGCAAGGTAATCCATCAAGTTGATTGTTCGCCCCTCGTTTTGTTCTTCTGGCATTATTGAATTCCTCAAACCTTGGGTGAGTAGGATCGTACTTGATACATAACGCTATGCTTTTATGGAGCACCACTTGTTGCCGAATCGACGTCTCGGCAGGAACATGCAAGACTCCTCGGTAGGTCAGGCAAACTGGCTTTGCGGCCGCGCACACCTGTCACTTCGAAACCTGAATCGCCAGGATGATCAGCGTGCCGACCGCACCCAGAATCGAGGCAACATCGCGGACAAGAGTCATGTAGTAAACAAATTCTCTCCGCGGTTGCTTCGGTATCCAAATCTGGTCTCCCGACTCAATGGTTGTTTTTTCCGGCTCAATCCACTCCTTGGTTCCATTTTTAATCACGCGCACTTCATCCGTTTCAGCAAACTCCGAAAAACCTCCAGCCATGAGAACATAGTGCAAATAGTCCGCCCCAGGAATATATGGAAGATATCCCGCCTGGGCGACCTGTCCATCCACCAGCACCGCATGTCGGTTGGACGCCAGATAGATGATATCATCCTTCTGGAGAATCACATCACGAGAACTGTCCCCTTCCGCGATCAGCTTTCTAAAGTCCACCACGACGGGATGTCTCCCGACCCGGAGACCGAGCAAAAACAGTGTACTGTCCGCCATGGTTAATTGATGCGTGCGGAGCGACCGGAGCAACTCCAGCTCGAGGGGAAGATAGTCCTCATCGTCACTCTTGATCTTACCGGCCTTCCGCAGAATCACTGAACCGGACAACAGCGCACGGTCCGTCACCCCGCCAGCGCTCTGAACCACCTTGGTCAACCTTGTTTCACCCGCAGAAATCGGATAGACACCGGGGAATTGAACTTCCCCAGTCACCATCACTTCGAAGCGATTAAAGACAGAGGAGGACTCTTTCACCAACACCCGATCACCCCGACGAAGCAGCGGGTCGGCTGTACTTCCGGCAACAATCTCACGCATATCGTACGCCGTTTCCTCGAGAATCTGACCGCCCGGTCCGGGCCGCGAGAGAATCACGTTGGCAGGATCGGCGGTCGAGAGCAAACCTCCCGCAAGGGCGATCACATCCGTGAGCCGGTCCCCCTCCACGTACTCATATTCACCAATCGAATTAACCGCACCGCTGATGGCGACCGAGTTGCGCCCGAGATTGCGGTTCGGAACGAGAATAATGTCTCCGTCCAGCAGGAACGGGTTGAAGCGATCGTCTCCGGTCGTCGGAAACTTCATAAGATCGACTCTCAACGTGTCGCCGTTCTTCCGGATGAGACGGATGTTCCGCGTCGATGTCGCGGAAGCAAATCGCTCCGGTCTCAGAATGGCAGGTGGCCGCAGCGATTCACGAGAGTAGGGCGTTCCATCCGGTGATTTGATGGCCGGGATAGTGTACGTCGTGTTCGGATAGACCGCTTCCGCCCCTTCGATCAGAATTTTTTCCACGCGGTCCGCACCCGTGGCCGTATACTGTCCGGGTTTGCTGACACTTCCGCGCAACGACACCAGGAACGAACGAGGTCGAAGAAGCGTGACCGTCACCTCGCTCGAAGGATATCGGCGCTTCACCATGGACGTGATCTCCTTCTTGGCATCCGCGAGCTTTGCGTGGAGAACCTGCGCCTCCCCGACATTGGGAATGATCAGCGTCCCTTCGGGCGTGACGGTCACAGTATGACTCGCCGTCACCGGACCCCAAAGCCCAACAAACAATACATCCGAAGGACCGAGGACGTACCGATGGGGATCAATAGCACCTTCCATCGGAACTCCGCGGACCTGATCTGCGCCGCTTTCCCGGCTGAGCAGACTTTGCAGGGCACGTTGATCCAGAGCCCGGTCAAGGACGGAGGAACGATCCTGGACCTGGCAGAAGCCTCCCACAACCCCTATTCCAAGTCCGACCAATAACGATAGGATTCTTCGCATGCTGTCTTCTTCTCCTTATAGCGTAGTGTGCAGGATGCCGGCAATCCTTTCGGCAGCCTTCCCATCCCACAAATCCGGATTGCGTCCCTTTTTTGCATGTCCATCAAACACCTCAAAACTCTTTTGAACGACGAGGTCGATATCCTGCCCGCAAAGCTGGTTTGTCCCGACTTCAACGGTCACAGGTCGCTCGGTATTCCGTCGCATGGTCAAACAGGGGACGTTCAAGAACGTGGTCTCCTCCTGAATCCCGCCGGAATCTGTAATCACCAGTTGCGCCCGATCCATGAGATGCAGAAAATCGAGATAGCCCACAGGGTCGATCAGTTT
Organism: Ignavibacteriales bacterium; assembly: GCA_016192345.1. Classification (GTDB taxonomy): domain Bacteria; phylum Bacteroidota; class Ignavibacteria; order UBA10030; family UBA10030; genus UBA6688. Next base: position 64,658 of record JACPUH010000083.1, read on the forward strand.
CAGGCTTCGCAGGGAACCGGCTCTCTCCTGCAACCCGAACTGCTCCAGCATTTTCCGCGTGCGCGGATGCACGGGAAAAACGATGGTCGTCCTTCCGGACAATTGCTCGAAGATCGTCAGGATCTTTTCGAGGTTCTCCTTCTCATCGACGTTGGAAGGCCGATGTAATGTTACCAGTGTGTAGGAGCGTTCGACGAGCTTCAAGTCGTCGAGAACGGCAGAACCATTTGCCTTTGCACGGTGGTGCACCAGGGAATCGATCATCACGTTGCCGACGTGGAACACCTTGCCGTCCTCCACCCCCTCACGTTTCAGATTCGCGAGCCCGCTCGGCTCCGAGACGAAAAGATACTCCGAGATTGCATCGGTCATCAAACGATTGATCTCCTCCGGCATGGTCCGGTCGAAACTACGGAGCCCCGCCTCCACGTGCGCCACCCGGATCCCCATCTTCACGCTCACCAGGCTGCAAGCCACCGTGGAATTCACATCCCCCACCACGATCACCAGATCGGGTTTGACCTGTTCCAGCACCTTCTCAAACTCAACCATGATCCGCGCGGTCTGCTGGGCATGACTCCCTGATCCAACACCGAGATAAAAATCCGGATGCGGCAACTGCAGATCTTCAAAGAACACTTTCGACATCGTCGCGTCGTAATGCTGCCCTGTGTGGACGATGCGATGCCGAAGGGAGTCCGCAGAACGCTGAAACGCTTTGTGCAAGGGAGCCACTTTCATGAAGTTCGGTCGGGCTCCAACGACGCTGAGAATGGTTTTCAATCAGTTTGAGCGAATGAACGACTGTAATGTCTCCTGCAGTCCGGCACGGAGACCGACCGTGGGTTTCCAGCCCAGCCTTTTCTCGGCGGCACTCCCATCGAAAGAAAGGGGGGCAAATGCCGAGCGGAGTTTATACGTTGTGAGCGGAGCCGGCCTGCCAAGCACCTTAAACATGAGTTGGACCATCAGGGCCAGACCGTAGAATACCGCCATCGGCACACGGGTGATGGTGCCCCCGGGGACCAAAACACGCACATATTCCTTTGCCAGCTCATTCCGACTGATTTTCGTGGAGTCCACAATATGGAAAATGGACCCGTCGAACACATCCCCCTTCGCCGCCAGAAGAATGGCCTCCACAAGGTCTTCCACATACACCATCGGCGGGACGAGCGATCCATCACCGACA
>JACPUH010000086.1 GCA_016192345.1 Ignavibacteriales bacterium
GATTCAACAAGAAACTGTAACAGGATGGTTCTGCGGGGAGCGCCAATCGCCTTGCGAATGCCAATTTCCTTTGTCCGCTCCGTCACCGAGACAAACATTATATTCATGATTCCAATTCCCCCTACAAAGAGGGCCAGTCCGGTGATGAACAGTCCCACACCCGCAATGACGACGCCGATGCTGTTGAACGTCTGGATCAGGATCTCCTGTTGATTGATCGCAAAGTCGTCCGCCTCCTTCGGCTTCAGACCCCGGCTCTTGCGCATGATCCCCCGGACCTCCTCTTTGGCGTTCTCCACATCCTCCAGGCTTGCAGCCTTGACCATGACCTGAATTCCCTGACGCACATTGGCAAATTCCTTGAAGAAGCGGGTGATCGGGACGTAGACACGGTTATCCAGGCTCTCCATCCCCAGAATGCTTCCCTGACGATCAAACACGCCGAGCACCCGGTAGGTATAGTTCCCGATCTTGATGGACTTGCCGATCGGATTTTCGTTGGGAAACAAATTGGCAGCAACTTCGGACCCAACAGCACAGACGGGCCGGCCGCCATCCGATTCCATGGAAGTAAAGAAACGACCGAACGCAATATTGGCTCCGGAGGTCTCGGTAAAACCTTCGGTCGTACCAACAACGACGACGTCCTCGACAACCTTCCGTTCATACTTGACCTTGCGCCGCGTCCCCGTCGCCGGGGCCACCGCCTTCGCCAACGTCGCCTGTTTCTCCAGGTCCCGAGCGTGCTTGATGCGAATATCCTTGCGGTTCCGGATCAGCCACCACTCTTGCCCTCCACCCCAGGGCCACTTCTGGACATACAGCACGTCCGCGCCGATCGCCGCAATGCTCTTGTTGAACGCGCGATCGAGTCCTTCAATCGCGGTTCCCATCAGCGTCACCGAGACGATGCCGATGACGATCCCGAGCGTGGTCAACGCCGAGCGCATTTTGTTCGCCCGGATGGCCTGGAAGGAGATCAGCAATCCTTCCTTCACTTCATAGAAGAAATAGCGCATGGTTATGCCGTTGTCGTTGTGTGAGGCCTGGCGATCTTCCTGTTTTTCACCTTCTCATCGTGCTCTACTTTCCCATCGCGAATTCGGATAATCCGATGTGCATGGGCGGCGATGTCCTCCTCGTGGGTCACAAGAATGATCGTGTTCCCTTCGCTGTGCAGGACGTCAAACAACCCCATGATCTCCTCCCCAGTCTTGCTGTCGAGGTTTCCGGTCGGCTCGTCCGCAAGCAGGATGGAGGGGTTGGTCACAAGAGCCCGGGCAATGGCAACGCGCTGGCGTTGGCCGCCCGAGAGCTCGTTCGGCTTATGATGTGCGCGGTCGCCCAACCCAACGCGTTCAATAGCCCCATTGGCCTGCCGTTTGCGATCGGCGGACCCGATCCCGCCATAGATAAGGGGTAACTCGACATTGTGAAGAACGTCCGAGCGCGCAAGAAGGTTGAACGTCTGGAACACGAACCCGATCTCCTTGTTCCTGATCTTCGCCAACTGGTTGTCGTTCATTTCACTCACGTTCGTCCCGTTCAACTCGTAGAGACCCGAGGTCGGCGTATCCAGGCAGCCGATAACGTTCATCAAGGTCGACTTGCCGGAACCCGAGGGGCCCATAATGGCGACATACTCGTTCTTGGTGATTTCGATGTCGACACCACTCAAGGCATGAACTTCCTCTTCCCCCATTTGGTACATCTTCTTGATGTTTGACAACCGGATGATTGATGACATAAGGCTTCCTTTGTTAGTTGCTCAACTCTTTGATTTTCTTTTCCACGTTTTTACGCTGGTCCTCGGTCAGGTTGGCCGCGAGGAGACGCTGATAGGTCTCCAGCGCTTCTTTCTTTTGCCCCTTGAGCTCGTACGCGCTTCCCAGGATCGACACGGCCGGCCAGTAGTCCCTGTCCATGGTCAACGACTTTTGAAGCAGAGCGATCGCCCGATCCGCGTCCTTCTTCTGAATATGGGCCTGGGCAAGACGCGTGAAGGAATCGGCCGTGTCCGGACGCATCTCGGTGTACTTCGTAAAGGACGCGATCGCATCATCCGTACGCTGCTGACGAAGGTAGAAAAACCCTGCCGCCCTCCAGGCCTTCCAATCCGCCGGTCTGTTCCCAAGGAGGGTCTTGTATTCGTTCTCCGCCTCGGGCATCTTCTTTTCCTTTTCAAACAGGGAGGCTTTGAATGTCCTCCCCTGAACCTCATCCAACCCAATAATGATTTCCGCTTCCAGCCACGCCTTGTCCATATCGCCCCCCATGATCCCGGGGGCTTGTTGGTAGTACCGGGCAAGTCCTATGTGGGCCTCGATATGCCGGGGGTTCAGTTCCACCGCTTTGGCAAAAGCTTTTTTGACGCGGGGAGCGAGGATCGCTTGCCGGAACACCCCCGCAGACTGTGCCTCGGTGCCATACGCCGCGCCAAGCCCGTGCTGATAGTTTGCTTCCTTCGGGTTGATCTCAACCGCCTCTTCCATATGCTCTACTGCTTTATCGACATCGCGCAATCGCTGACCCAGAAAGATCATCCCAAGGCGATAATGCGCCTCGGCATTTTGGGAATCCTTCTTCAGGATCGCCTCGTACACCCCTTTCGCCTCGTGCTGCTTTCCCGCCCGCGCAAAGGCCAACCCTTCTTCCAGCGTCTGGCCCACGGTTGCCGTGTGGGCCGTCAGTATCAGGAACGCAAAGCTGACCGCTAGGGTGCTTCTCATTTAGTCTTTCTTCTCCGCGACACTGCTCCCTGTCTGCCGCGCATTCTTATTATCCACCTTGACCTTGGTCCCTTTTTCCAGATCCCGATTGATCGCCTTGAAGGGGCCGGCGACAACTTCTTTCCCCTCCAGTCCTTCACCCGTAACCTCAACATACGCGTCGTTGCTCAGGCCCCGCTTCACGACCACAGTTTTGACTGCCCCTTCATCAACAACGAAGACAACCTCATCCAGTTTATCCTCCTCTTTCTTGCGCGCTCCGCCCACAAACTTTGCCTCTCCCTGCTGGGTTTCCTCCGGCTTCTCCTCCATTTTCGGCATCCGAACGGTAACCGACTGGATAGGAACCGCCAAAACGTCTTTATGTGTTTCCGTCTCGACATCAGCGGTCATCGACATGCCGGGACGCAGCCGGACATCCTCAGGGGTGTGGATGAGAATCCGAACTTCGAAGTTCACCACCTCGTCCTGGGTCCCGAGTCCCCGCGATTTGGCCGTGTTGGCAATCTGGTATACCGTTCCAACCAGCTTCCGCTCCGTATAGGCATCGACTTCAATGCGGGCCGTATCGCCAACCGTCACCATGATCACGTCGTTTTCACCGACATCGACGCGCGCTTCCATGCGGGAAAGGTCGGCAACCGTCATCATCTCCGTTCCCTGGGTAAACGTGCTTCCGCTCACCCGTTCCCCGAGCTCGGAGATCAACTGGCTGACGACGCCATCCATGGGAGAATAGACGGTGGTCTTCGCCAGCGTCTCACGCGCCTCTTTCACCGAGGCGGAAGACTGGTCGTGGGAAGCCTTGGCACTTTGAAACGTCGCCTTGGCGATATCCATTTCCGCGTCCGACACGAGCTTCTTGGCAAACAACTCGGTGACGCGCTTGTACTCCGCTTCGGCCTTGTTCAGGTTGGCCTGATTAATGGCAAGGGCTGCCTGCGCCCGTTCGAAGCCCGCCTGGTAGGCGTCCGGCTTGATGCGGACGAGCAATTGCCCTTTGCGGATGCGCTGACCTTCCCGCACAGGGAGGTCGATGATCTCGCCGCTCACTTCCGCATTGATCTTGACCTGCGTTACCGGCTGAATTTTCCCGGTCGCAGACACGATCTGCGTGATCGTCTTCTTCTGGATCGGTTCGGTCTGAACCGTGATCACCGTTTCCCGGTTGCTTCCCAGGATCACCAGGAGCACGAGGGCGACCAGCACCACACCGATGATCGAGAAGATGATGATTTTCTTTTTGGACTTCTTACCGTTCGTAGCCATTCGAGAATTCCTCGTGAAAGGATGATGGGAAAATTATTGCTGGATGGAACCGAGAGCGAGTTCCAGATTGCTCTTCGCCGAGAGATATTGGTACACGGCGTTGATCTTCGACGTCAATGCGCTATTATAGTTGTTCTGGGCAAAGAGCAGGTCAAGGATCGTTCCGGACCCGACATTGTACTTCTCTTGATTGACTTTCAGATTTTGCTCCTGGTACTGCAAACTCTTGACCGCCGCATCATAATTCTTTTCGGCGAATTCGAGCTGAAGCAGGGCGCTGCGGAGTTCGACCTGGATCTTCCGCTCGGTGTCCTGCAAGGTCACTTCCGAGTTCTTCTTGGTCACCAGTGCCGCCTGCTCCGCCTGGTTCGTCCGGAATCCCGAAAAGATCGGGAACGAGAAGGAGAGGCCCCAGCTAAAACTGCGGGTGTTCTTGAAATCGTCGAACTCACTGATCGTCCGGTTGTTGCCGCTCAATCCGTAGCCGGTGCTCGCCGTGATGCGCGGATAGTATCCGCTCCGTGCGATCGTCACGCCGGACTCGGCTGCATGGTAGTTCTCCTTGGAGGCCTGGTAGTCGAGGCGGGACCCCAGCGCAGTTTCCACCAATCGGCGGAATTCCTGCATGGTGCTTTTCTCCATGGCTGCATTGAGTTGCGTCAGTTCCGTGGGAATGGTGGAATCTTCAATGGTGTAGGTTTCCGTCACATCGAGACCGATATAGGCAACCAGGTTGGCGCGTGCGTTGTCATAATCATTCTGGGCCTGCACAAGGCGCACTTCATCCTGCCCGACCTGCGATTGCTGCTGATAGACGTTGACCAGCGAGGCCGAACCGAGCCGCGCCGTCTCCTGGACACGCTCCAGTTGCTGCTGGTTGTACTTCAGGCTCGACTCTGCCACTTCCAGGAGCCTCCTGGTACGTAGAACCTCATAAAAGAGCCTGCGCGTTTGATAGACAACGTTTTGGCGGGTCCGGGAAAGTCCAAACTCGCTCGAGATGGCATTCGAAGAAGCCTGGTTTAACGTTGAGGTATTCGAAAATCCGTCGAACACAGTCATTGAAGCTCCGAGGCTGGAGGAGAAACTCCGCACACTCGTCGAGGGGAGTTTCTGTCCATTCGGCAGAAAGCTCTCCCCGGAGTTCCCTCCCCAGTTTGAACTGATACTGACACTGGGAAGGAAGTTGCCGTACGAGGAAAGAACGCTTGCCTGCTCGCGCTCAAGATTGTTCTGCGCTTGTCGGACGGTCGGATTCAGCTCAAGAGCGATCTCCACGGCCCTGCTTAGCGTCAGGAGCTTCGGTTGGGACGTGGATTGCGCAAACGCCCCGACAGCAAGAAACAAGGTCAGAGCGATGGTGGTCAGAAGCTTCTTCATGATGAAAATCTCCGGAAGATAAAGGAATGATGTGCAGTGGATTTCAAGGGAAAATTCTTAGTAATAGACGTGTGACAACTCATAAAGTTTCAGTGGAACTTTAAGAAAGTCGGGAAAAGTGTATAGAGCAATACACAGCGATTTAGACCAATGAAATAGAGGTGGGGTTACAAGGGGGTCAGGAGGCCCGTCCCATCACTTCTTCTTTAATACTCAACAAATACTCCAGCGCGGCATCATGCTCATTCGGGATAACACCATCGAGAATAGCTTCGGTAATGGCAGCCTTGAGGATCCCCACCATTTTCGACGGCTGCAGTCCGCAAACCGCCATAATCTCCTCTCCCCGCACAGGGGGCTGCCAGCTGCGCCAGTGGTCTTTTTCCTCCACCTCTTCCATCTTTCGAACAACAAGGTCATAGTTTGTCCGCACCCGTTCCACCAGCCTCTGGTTCTTCGAGGTGATGTCCGACCGGCACAGGGTCATCAGGTCATCGATATCTTCACCGGCGTCAAACAGGAGTCTCCGAACCGCAGAGTCCGTCACCTCTCCATCGACGAGCGCCATCGGACGAAGGTGAAGCCGTACGAGTTTCTCGACATAACCGGCATGATCCAGGGGAAGTTTCATGCGCCGAAAGATCGGCTTCACCATCCGCGCTCCCAGTTCCTCGTGGCCATGGAACGTCCAGCCGGTCCCCTCTTTGAACGCCTTGGTCTTCGGCTTGGCAATATCATGCAGGAGAGCCGCCATCCGGAGCCAGACGTTGGTGGTCGTTTCGCTGATGTTGTCGAGCACTTTCAGCGTGTGAAGAAAAACATCCTTGTGATGATAGTCGCGTCGCTGATCGACACCGGCCAGGAGCGCGACTTCCGGGAAGACGATCTTCATCACCCCTGCATCGAACATCAGCTTGAGGCCGATGGAGGGTTTGGGACTGAAGAGAATCTTGAGAAATTCATCCGTGATCCGCTCCTGGGAAACGATCTTCAACCGTTCCCCCATGCTCTGTGCAGCCTCAAAGACGGGCGGGTCGATCGCAAACCCTAATTGTGACGCGAACCGGAACGCGCGCATGATCCGGAGAGGATCGTCATCGAACGTGGCCCTAGGATCCAGCGGCGTCCGGAGAAGCCGTTCCTGCAATGCTCTCTGCCCATCGAAGGGATCGACCACCGAGCCGAGGTCTGCCGCGTTCAGCGATGCCGCAATGGCATTGATCGTAAAATCGCGGCGCGAGAGGTCGTCCTCCAGGGTCCCGACCTCCACGATGGGCTTGCGCGAGGATCTGTTGTAACTCTCTTTGCGCGCTCCCACGAATTCGATCTTCATGCCGGCCGTACCCGGTTCATCGTCGAGCTGCAGCATCGCAGTCCCGAAGTTCTCGAACACGACGAGGTTCGACCTCCCCAGCGCGCGGGCCACCGTCATCCCGAATTCGATCCCGTTTCCGACCACCACGATGTCGATGTCCGTGACGGACTTCCCCAGCAGGAGATCCCGCACATACCCCCCAACGACGAAGGCGCGGGTCCTCCCCTCATCGGCAATAGCCCCAATCCGCCGGAGCAGGGGCTCTCGGATATCGACACGTTCCACAACCATCAGACAACCCTTACTTTTTGACTCTTGATGATCCTCAAAATCTCTTCCGCGACCTGGAGCGCCTGGAGGCCATCCCTTCCTGTGACCGGCGGGGGAGTACCCGTTTGAACCGCTTGCAGGAACAACTCAAGCTCATACTTCAGCGCATTGATCTCCCGTACTTCCGGCTGTTCGTACACGATCACCCGTTTCCGGTGTCCCTGGTCGATCTTCCCCAGCATCATGGTCGGCTTGATGCTCGTGTCGTCCTCATCGACCAGACGGAACACTTCGGCCAGCCCTTGCGAGAAATCAATGGAGATGTAGGCGTCCGTTTGAAACAACCGCATTTTGCGCATCTTGTTCTGCGAGATCCGGCTCGCCGTAACGTTCGCCACGCATCCGTTTTCGAATTGCAGCCGGGCATTGGCTATGTCCTCGCTGTCGGAGACCACCGCCACTCCGTGCGCGTCGATCCGCGTCACGGGGGACTGGACGAGGCTGAGGATAAGGTCAATGTCATGGATCATCAGATCGAGCACCACGGCAACATCCGACCCGCGCGGGTTGAACTGCGCGAGCCTGTGCGATTCGATGAAGAGAGGGGCCAGCTTCAGACGTTCCAGTGCAAGGATGGCGGGGTTGAAGCGTTCGATGTGTCCGACCTGGATCTTCCGGTTGGCCGCCTCGGCCATCTGTACGAGCTGTTCCGCCTGGCTGATCGTTTCGGTAATCGGTTTCTCGATGAACACATGGACCCCGCGTTCGAGCGCTGTGCGCGCAACCTCAAAATGACTCTTCGTCGTCGTGGCAATACTCACGGCCTGAACCCCGGACAACAGGGTATCAAGGCTTTCAAAGGATTTTGTCCCATGCTCCGCGGCAAGGCGTTGGGCTTTCTCCCGTTCCACATCGTACACTCCCACCAGCTCTGCGGAAGGGATCTGTGCGAGCATTTTTGTGTGAAGGCTTCCGAGATGCCCGCAGCCGACAATGCCGATTTTGAGCTTCATGGGGATTATTTCCCTTACTGTACCTTCGTGGAGAAATTTCTTCTACGTCCCGTTCCCGGCCGCTCTCCCATTCGCCGGATGCCATCGCCCCCGCTGTCAAAAACCTCCGGCGCCGCCAGAGCTCATCCCCTGGGTAAAACCGACGATGCGATCAAAGCCTCCATACCGGGGATCATGATAGTACACAAAAGCGCTGTACACGCCGACCGTGCGCCAGTCATTTCCCTCGATGCTCACCCAATCATCGTTCCCGACGGTGTACTGATAATCATAGAATCCGCGTCTGAGCGTTACCGTCGCTTTGTACCGCCTCGTTTCTTCATCATAACGAAGCCGGTAATCGTCCGATGGCCTCCACCCGTTAAAGTCCCCGACCACGATAACAGAATCGGACCCGGGTGGATCGAGAATCAATTCGAACTGGAACGGAACGTACCCCGCATACCGCGATCCGGTTGTTAAGACCGCCACGCCGTTATTGTCCTTCGGCGCAGACTGCAACGTACGGCTGACGTCGGCTCCGTTGCGAGGGCGAAGTTGCATGCCTTCGGGGTATTCATTCACACTCCGGAGGTCGATACGCCGGTATTCATTTCCTGGCTGGACGTTCTCGATGATAAACTTCAGTTTCGACGTTCCAAACCCCTCGACAAAGGTAGTGGAGCTGAACACATTGGCGTCGATCCGCCAAGGGTGATAGAGTTGCCGGTTCTTGATGAGGTCCACCGTTGTGAGCAAGGGGGTGAGCAACGGTGGCTCCCCCTCCACACGATTCTCCGGGATGACGATACCCACCTCCACTCTATGTACCTTGTTCCACGGATGGATCTCCGACGGAAGCTGGCGGTTCATGACTTTCAGAACCGGGCGCACGGTTCTTTCGACCACAAAAAATCTTCCCCGGGCAAGCACGCGGTTCCACTCCTCGTCCAGCACTTCGAGGAGGTAGTTCCCTGATTGGGCGAACCGGTCGATTCCTGCAATGCCGGGGAGCTTGAAACGATACAGAAACCGGTATCCCTGCGCCCCAGCCGGCGCAAGCTCGTAAGCGATGGGGACCTTCGCACGATTTGCCGTTTCACTATTGACAAATGTGGTCCCTGTCAGTTTCCAGTCCCGGTCGCAATGAAGCGCCCGGACCCGATAATTCGCGGGCATCTCCTCGTTGACATCAAACTCCACGGTGATCGGACGGCCATCCATTTCAGCGACCGGGATTTTTGCCTCCGTTGCGCCGATGAGGCGCAATCCCATAATCCTCTCTGAAAAAACCTCCTGCCCGGACACACTTCCCCACCCAAGCATCATCGCCAGCACAATTATACACTTTACGGCCTTCATCATCGCCCCTGTTTGTAGAGTGTATAATAGAAAAGGTCCGACTTCGAGATCCCCAGCCCGGAAAAGGTCCTCGTCATTACCGGTTGGAGAGAGTCGGAGGCCAGGCGGTTCGGAACGAGCGAGCGGTCAACGATATAGTCGGGTTGGACCGCCTGTTTGTATCTCCCCTGTGTCATTCCTTCATCATAGGTTACATCCTGAAAAGCCTTCTTGACCGCCGGTGTCAAGAGTCCTGCGGTTTCGTACATCGTCCTCCCTGACACATATCCAAGAAGTCCCACATCGGGGGTCAGCACCGTGGCATCCTCCGCCGAGTTGGTCCGGAGCCAGTAGGCAATCGGCCTCAAACACTCTTCCATCCCCATCGTGAAGTTGCGCATGTGCGGCACGACGCGGGATTGATAGACATACTGATTCTGGGCGAGGGAAACGCCGGCCAGCAGTATGACAACCCCCACCGCCTTTTGGGGGGAGAGCATGGAAAGCACCTCGAGCTTTTTGATCGACCACACTGCATACAAAATGAGAAACGGGACGACCGGCAACAGGTAGCGTGACACCACCTGCACGTTGAAGAGAAGGTAAAACGCCGGAAGCGCAATCGTCCAGATCAGCGGAAAGCCATCCTCACGCAGGATGCTCCATCCACGCACTTTCACGATCCAGGCAATCCCGGAGATCAGTGTGAGGATCACGATGCCCTGTGTCGCCCCGAGAATATTGATCGTCGACAACCCGACGAACAGGGTGGTTGCAAGATCGAAGCCGGTGGTGGATTTTGCCTGAAGGGTCAGGGGAATGATCGAACCGAAATGGACCCAGGCAACGACCAGCCACACGCCGACCACGACACCGAAAACCCCCATCGAGCGGACGATCCGAAGGGTTCGTTCCGCTCCCCGTGCACCATGGAGGAGGATGTCTCCCGCCACAGCCATCATCATCAAAGCGCCTTCCGGCCTGACAAGCGTTAGAACGCCGGTGACAAAGGCCGCGATGCCGTACTCCTTCCGGTACGCATACCAGACCACGAGAACGCTCAACAGCACTGCCAGCGAAGTTTCCATGCCGGAGGAGGCCCATCGCAGGAACCAGGCATCGAACGAGAGCATCCACGCGACCATCAACGCAAACAGCTTATCCTGGAGAATGACGAACGCCAGGATGTAGACCACCAGAATGGTAAAACTGGCAAAGAGAAGATCGAGCGTTTTCGCGACGACATACGGATCGAGTCCCAACCCCGTCCCAACTGCGATGACGACCGCCCAGAGGGGCCCGGTCAGACCATAACTCGGCGTGGCATCATTGAACGAGAACCCATCCCCGGCGGCGAGGTTCCTGGCATACTGGAGATAAATATACGTATCGTCGGGAGTATACTCAAAATGCAGTGCAGTCGTCGCGTAGAAGACGATCAGGATAAGCGCGATCCCGAAGCGCAGGATAAAACGGAGGAACGGCGAGTGTTCCTCAAGCTGCCCACGATCCCCCCCCTCAATCACATTGCCTCCACAGCCATGAGCTGAACTCCGGGACACTATGAAAGAGAAAGTCCGTCCGCATTTCCAGCACACGTTCTTTTGTGAAGGAATCCCAAACAACGGCGGCGATCCTGACTCCCGCCCCACGCGCCGCCTTGATATCCGCCACCGAATCGCCGACCATCAGCACCTCCTCAGGCTTTAACTGAAAACGGGCAAGGATCTTCCCGATGCCTTCCGATGACGGTTTGTGTTCAACCACGTCGTTCCCCGTGACAATGTAATCGAAATAGGTCTGCAGTCCGAATTCTTCCAGGGTGATCGTCGTCGTATGGATCCCCTTCCCCGTGAAGAGAGCCACCTTCAGCCCGCGTTGTTTCAGGAATTCCAGGATCTCCCTGATCCCCGGATACACCTGAGCCAATTGATGGTTGCCCCGATAGAAATCAAGATAGTCCTTCATGACAACCTCCATCATCCCTTCGTCCACGATCCGCAACAGTGCCCCCTCCTCCGGTGGACCGAACATGCCCGTGATCTCCTGCTCCGAATAGACTTTGCCGGCGTACTTCCGGCCGATGTAGTTGAAGGAATCGAAGATGAGCCGGTTGGTCTGCGTGAGCGTGCCGTCCATATCGAAAATGACGCAGCGAAGGGGGCTCATACGCTCTCCGGTCGCAACGGCACTGGAATTTCCCTCGCGGGAAGTGAAATGGTCAGACGCATCGAGGCTCCTGCCTAAAGCAGCAAAGGCGTCAAGCTGTGACTCGACGCCTTGCCGGTATTCTGAGACTTGTACAGCACGAAGTTGCATGAAAGCGACAGCACCAAACCACCCTCAGGCGATGGTGACATCCTTGGAAAGATAGACATCCTGGATGGCATTCAGGAGTTCCGCCCCGTCCTTCATCGGTCGCTGGAACGCCTTGCGTCCGGAGATCAATCCCATCCCGCCGGCCCTCTTGTTGATCACGGCCGTCTTCACCGCTTCCGCAACATCGTTCTGCCCGGAAGGACCGCCGGAATTGATCAGGCCGGCGCGGCCCATGTAACAGTTCGCCACCTGGTACCGCGTCAGGTCGATCGGATGATCGGAGGAGAGTTCCTCGTACACCTTCTTATGCGTCTTGCCGAAGTTCACCGCCGTGTAGCCACCGTTGTTCTCCGGCAGCTTCTGCTTGATGATGTCCGCTTCGATCGTAACACCGAGGTGGTTCGCCTGACCGGTCAGGTCGGCGGAAACGTGGTAATCTTTTTCTTTTGTCTTGAATGCGGGGTTCCGGGTATAGCACCACAGGATGGTTGCCAGGCCGAGTTCGTGAGCCTGCTGAAATGCCTGGCTGACCTCCCAGATCTGGCGGCGTGATTCCGGGGAGCCAAAATACACGGTGGCGCCAACGGCAACGGCTCCCATGTCATAGGCCTGCTTCACGCTCCCGAACATCGACTGGTCATACGTGTTGGGATAGGAGAGGAACTCGTTGTGATTGAACTTCAGGATGAACGGGATCTTGTGAGCGTACTTCCGTGACACAGCTCCCAGGACTCCCAGTGTCGAGGCAACCGCATTGCATCCCCCTTCGATGGCCAGTTTCACGATGTTCTCGGGGTCGAAGTACACCGGGTTCGGAGCGAAGGAAGCCCCGGCAGAATGTTCAATCCCCTGATCGACGGGAAGGATGGAAACGTACCCCGTCCCGGCAAGTCTGCCGTGCCCGACCAGTTGCTGAAGGCTTCGAAGAACCTGGGGGGTTCGATCGGTGAGAGCATAGACGCGGTCGATAATATCGGGACCGGGCAGATGCAGCGACTCTTTGGGGATGGTGTTACACTTGTGTTCGAGAAGGTTCTTGGCATCGGAACCAAGCAGTTCTTCGATCTTGATCATGGGAAGGCTCCTGTGGTATCGTTCGTCGGGGAAAATAGCAGAAACACGGGCAAAATATACCAAACCTTTGAGTCTATTGCAACGAAAGATCGAAGTTAAAGAGTGATGGGATCCTTGCGGTAGGCGAGAACGACCTGACAGGTTTTCCCCATGATCGCCCTGTGAAACCTGTCAGGTCTACCCTGAAAGCATCTCCCATAAATGACACGCCCATCCGTTGAACGGATGGGCGTGAAAGAAAATGAGAAAAGGCCCTACGCGTGAAGGCAATGGTTATTGCGTTTCCAGGGCTTTCCCTTGTGCAACGCCTTGCAGTGTTATCGTTCCAACATTCGTCGTTTGTCCCTTGGTGACAACAACACCGGGAACGGTTGTACCAAGATAGGCGGCGTTGGACGTTTCAATGGTGAGCGTATACGTCCCTTCCGGGAGTGCCATCAGTTTGAACGACCCGTCGGCCGCAGCCATAGTCATGACCGTATCCGATCCGGCGGTCGTCCAGATGCTTGCGTTGGCATCCGCTGGCAACACGGTACCGGCAACGTCCCCGGAAACAACCTTGGACTGACAGCGAATGACCGGCGACATGCGGTACTGGCCGGTCCCCGTCAGCACGATCGACCGCTCGGCGTCGAAATCAAGATAGAGTTCGTAGATCCCCCCATCCACGATTTCGAAGGTATGGGTCAGTTTCACTCCGGTCTGGAAACCGCTGGCAACTTCCAGGTTGAACTGTAAACCGCCGATCTTGATATAGCTCCCCGCTCCGAGGATCAGGCGAACCTGGGTGTAGCGGCCTGCCGCGAGCGTAGCGTTGCCGAAAATTGCGCTTGCGCCGTTTCTCAATTCAAGCAGATCGTAGCTGGCCGGTTGATCGTTCACGACCACCCATCCGCTCGTTTCATCGGAACCGGCGGCGTGCACCTCGACGCGGTTCACCACCACCACCACTTCCTCAGCGTCGGTGGGTGCATCAATCAGGTGCATTCGAATCTCACCTTCTCCATCCGAAGGCGTGACGACCTCATCTGCGCATCCGATCATCAGGAGAAGAATGAGAATCGCACTGGATGTGAGTATGCCCTTCATAAGAAATCCCTCCTTGTGGTGAATTATTCGTTTGCGGGTTTCCTATGAAACCCACACGTAATATACGTTGGAAGAGGAAACGATCTTTGATGACGGTCACGCAGGTTGTGTAGATCACACGGGGATTTTCATATTCCTCGGTTGAAGTCGACGAATATGCAGCCGTCGCCCGACCTTGCTTCTCGCTTCAAATCTGTCTACTTTGCCTCCGCATGAACAACCAAATTATCATCCGCAAAAACGAAGAACATCGCATCCTTGCCGGGCACCAGTGGGTCTTCAGCAACGAGATCAAGACGATCCAGGGCAACCCCGAGGCCGGAGACGTCGTCGAGCTCGCGCGCTATGACGGCAAGTTTCTCGGGCATGGTTTTTACAACCCCCACTCCCTGATCGCCTTCCGTCTCCTCGGGCGGGATCATCTCTCGATCACCTTCGAATTTCTGGAAGAACGCATCCGGCAGGCCCTGCAGCTCCGCCAACGGATTTACCCGGAGGCGGAAACGTTCCGCGTGGTCCACGGCGAGGCGGACTTTCTTCCCGGCCTGATCATCGACAAGTACAACGAGTTCCTGTCGGTCCAGACCCTCTCAGTGGGCATGGACCGGCGCCTTTCCCTGATCAGCGACGTGCTGGATTCCCTCTTTCATCCCAAGGCCATCGTACAGCGGAACGAATCCCCGCTGCGATCACTGGAACATCTCCCCCCCGAAAAAGGGGTTCTGCGCGGGACGCTCGGCCAAACCATCATCAATGAGAACGATCTGAAATTCAAAGTGGACCTTCTCGCCGGGCAGAAAACCGGGTTCTTTCTTGATCAGAGGGAGAACAGGAAGGCCATCCGCCGTTATGTCAAGGATGCCGCGGTGCTCGATTGTTTCTGCAACGAGGGAGGGTTTGCCCTGAACGCCGCGTTCGGGGAGGCAAAGAGTGTGGTGGCAGTGGATATCTCCGAACTTGCCGTGGCAAACGCCCGGGTCAATACCACGATCAATACCGCAAAAAACGTGCTCTTCGAAGAGGCCGACGTGTTTGAAAAGCTCAAGACCCTGGAAGAGGCGCAAAGCCGGTTCGACGTGGTGATCCTCGACCCCCCGTCGTTCAGCCGGAACAAGAAAACGGTGGCAACAGCCTTGAAAGGGTACAAGGAGATCAATGCCCGCGCCCTGAAACTGTTGAACCCCGGCGGATTCCTGGTCACCGCATCCTGCTCGCACCACGTCACGGAGGATGCGTTCCTCGATACAATCGAGTCTGCCGGCCGGGCAAGCCATCGATTCCTTCAACTGCTCGAGTATGCGGGAGCGGCCCCGGATCACCCGACCCTTGTGGCCATGCCGGAAACTTCCTATTTGAAGTTCGCAATTTACGCCGTCCGATAGACCGTCCGTTCAGCGCCACAAGAAGGTTGAAAAGCGGGTCGAGTGGCACGACCGCGGCACTTCCGTCTCCCCCACTCTCCCCGACACACCGCGCGTCTTGCTTCTGACCGGCCAAGGAACTATATTTCTTCCGTAGAAGTTGAATTGAACAGAGACTACTGAGGAGAACTGAGATGAATCGCAACCATCGTGTACTCGTTGCCGTGCTGTTGATGACTATTTCCTCAAACCTCGTTCCCGCGCAGGAACAGCCGTTGCGCGACTCCACCTACATCTTCACCCCCTCGTCCCCCGAGCTCGTTCAGAAAACCAATTACGAACCGCTGCGCAATGCATGGGGGGTCGACATCCTCATCTCCAACAACGGGTTTGGCGCCGGAGCCTTTTACCGCCGGGAGTTTTCGGATGTGCTTTCCGGATTCGCGACGTTTGCCATTTCGGATGTGAAGGACGATAGCGAGGTCGAGTTTTACAATTACTATACGGGCCAGAGCTTCGTTCCGGGAAAAGTAAACAGGATGTTGCTCATGCCGCTGGTCATCGGGGCACAGTATCGCCTCTTCAAAGACGATATCGTCGACAACTTCCGTCCGTACATCAGCGTCGGCGTCGGTCCCTCCATGGTGTTCGTGGCTCCCTATTCCAAGTCGCAGCAATTTACCGGGCCGAACGGCGAGATCCTCACAACGACGGAACAGATCGAGTTCTTCAGCAGCCTGAAGTATGGAAAGGCCAATTATACGTTGGGAGGGTATATTGGGGCGGGGGCGTATTTCGGACTCGACAAATCCACATTGTCCGGCATCAGCATCCGTTACTATGTCGTTCCGTTCAGGAAGGGGATTGAAAGCCTGGATAAGGTGTTCATCAAGCAGTTCGGCGGATTTTTTATCACGCTCAATTTCGGTTCCTTTTACTAAGACCGTTTTTATCGCTGTGGTTCAAGAAACCGCGGACGCGAAAACAAAAGAGGCGCATCCCATGATGCGCCTCCCGCTTGTACGGCCGAAAAAGACTGAGGCACCCGAAATTCCAGAGAGCCTCCCCTAAGCTCAAAGGTCAATCAAGTGCCTCATGAAACTGGGTTCAATATAGTTTCCCGCCCCCCTCCCCGCTGTGATTCGAGTCACGCAAACGACAATTTGCCCCCCTCCTTCCCGTTCTCCTTTTTTTTGATTAGCATTGTAGCGTTTCGGTCCCCCCACGCATCTACCTACGAACAGACATCGCATGCACGACGAATCCCAGTGGATCGACCAGGCCAAGGAAGGCGACCATAAAGCGTTCAAATTGCTCTATGAACGGCATGTCACGCCCCTGTACCGCTTTATGCGGCAGTTTACCTCGGACCCTGATGAAACTGAAGAATGGACTCAACGGGCCTTTATCAAGGCCTTCGAGAACCTCCATGGGTTCGACGGTCGGGCGCGTTTCTCGTCGTGGCTGTTTAAGCTTGCCCTGAACGAAATGCGCATGGATAGGCGAAGAGCCAGCATTGTCCCGTTCGTTCCCTCGAACAACGACGACCATGGTTCCGAGCCCGGGCCGGACCTCCTTGAGTGGAGGGAGACCATGAGACTATGGCTGGAGGATCTTGACGAGACCAAGCGCACGGTGTTCCTCTTGTATGAAGTGGAAGGGTATTCCCACGCGGAGATCGCCTCCATGCTGGAGATCGGGGAAAGCACTTCGAGAACGATCCTCTCCAGGGCAAAACAGTATCTCAAAACAAAGTGGCAGAACGAGGAGGCTGGACGATGATTCATCCCGATAAATTCTACAGACCCGACGAACTCCCGGATGAGCGGACACGGCAACGCCTCTGGCGGGGGATCGAAAAGCAGACGAAACAGGCGCGATCGTTTCTTTCGTTCATCAGCGATGCCCGCAGCTTCGCATACGGCATCGCGGCAACCGTCCTGCTTTATCTCTCAACGATAGGAGCCATTACGATCGTCAGGGATTCGATTCAAAACGCCCAGCCTGCCGTCGTCCGGGTGGACCAGGCCTACCAATCGGCGATCAAAGCCTTCGAACAGATCATGCCGCGCCTGGTTGCGGCTCCCCGGGAGCAGCAGGAACAGGGAGGCGAACTCCTCGCACGCAAGGACCAGATCCTGATGATCGACAAGGCCATCGAGGAGCTGCGTCAGGAAACCAGGAACAACGACCTGTCGCCCATAAAGCGGACGCGCCTGCGCCAACTCTACAGTATGAAATTACAGATCCTTATAGACATGATTGATAACGGAGAAATAGAACTATGAAAATTCTGTTCCTTGCCCTTATCAGCGCCGCCCTGCTCGGCGGCAACGGCGACGTGGCCGACAAGGCGCGCGAGCTCGAGAAACACTACCCCGTGCAACCCAACCAACGGATCGAAATTACCGGCTTCAACGGCTCCGATATTACCTTCCGTTCATGGGAGAAGAACGAAGTCTCCATCAAACTCTCAGTCCGGATAGAATCCTCGGACGAAGAATTCGAGCAACGGTATATCGAGGAGATCTCCATCGAGGAGTCCCAATCCTCTGCCGGGCTTTCCATCGCCTTCCGCGAACCGCGGTCTTCCTCCAGGAACGGTGGCTGGTTTTTCGGGTTCTTCCGTTCTTCCTACGTACGGAAGGAGATCATCGGGGAGATTTTCGTCCCGCAGTCCAATCCCCTCACGACCGATATGAAGTACGGGACCCTCTCCCTTGAGAACATGAAAGGGACCTTGAATCTCCTCGGCGGGAACAACGACCTCGCGCTGAAGAACTGCACCGCACTGGAGGACGTGCGCAACGACTATGGGAAAACGGTGGTTGAAAAATCCGGGGGCGATTTGAAGTTGAACAGCAAGAGCGGGAAGGTCACCGTGGAGGAGTTCAACGGCCCGGTCTGGATCGATGCGGATTACTCCACCGTCAAGGTCATGAAAGTGCAGAAGGAAGCGACAATCAACTCCAAGAGCGCCACGATCACGATAAGCGACATTGGGGGGGATCTTACGGTCGATTCCGATTACTCGACGGTCACGGTCGAGAACGTCGCAGGCTTCTTCAAGGCAAAGAATCAAAGCGGGAAAATCAGGGTGAAACAGATCGACGGGCTCTTCGTGGATGCGATGTATACCTCGGTGGATGCGGCGGACGTCAGCGGGAAGGCGGGAAAGGAGATCACCGTGCGGGGCCAATCCGGCTCCCTGAAACTGGAGAATGCCGTCGGCAACCTTCGCATCGAAAACCCCTATTCAAAGATCGAGTTGAAGAATATCAAGGGATCCGTCGACCTCTCAACCAAAAGCAGCCGCGTCACCGCCGACGGAATCCAGGGTGATTGGAACTCCAATACCGAGTACTCTTCCCTGATGATCCGCGACCTGACCGCGCAATCCATCCGGATGACGAACAAGAGCAACCCGATCGATCTCCAGATGAAGAATACCCCCTCCACCATTGATATCAAGAACGAATACGGTTCGGTGAGCGTGAACATGCCCCCCGGATTTTCTGGAGATGTAATGCTGGAGGCGACGTACGGGAATATCGATACCAACCTGCCTGTGAGGTCGAAATCCCTGGGGGGGGGGGCCTACGCCACGGGAAAGGTGGGGAACGGTTCCGGTTCGATCACGATCGAGACAAAATCCGCCGGGATCAAACTGATCCAACGATAATACAATACCCCTTGCGAAGTCCCCCGTGCATCCGGGCCGGGGTCTTCGGCAAGGGGTATGTCGTTGCTCAAAAGGACCTACGGATAGAACCGGAACGCGATTCCCAATTCGATTCCCAGGCCAACGGACGGCGCGATAAGAAGGGCAGGACCCATCTCGAACGCGATGTCGAACGGATGATCCGGGAAGATATAATCGACACCGAAGAGGAATCGTGCCCCGAGGAAGAGATCGTTGCCCGACCACTTCGGTCCGCCGAATCC
This sequence comes from Ignavibacteriales bacterium, assembly GCA_016192345.1. Lineage (GTDB taxonomy): Bacteria > Bacteroidota > Ignavibacteria > UBA10030 > UBA10030 > UBA6688. The sequence goes on from JACPUH010000086.1 coordinate 19,085, forward strand.
CACATCCCCGAGGAAAAGTCCGGGGCCGTAATAGAACGGCGCCCTCGGGTTGGCGAAAGCATCCGTGTGCATCAGGTAGTCGGCACCGATGGCCAATCCGCCCCCGAACCCCGCTCCAAGAGTCCCCTGGTAAGCAACCGAACCCTTCCAGTATTTGATCGAGAAGCCGCTCGGCGCACCGATCACGACTCCGATTCCCAGTTTTTTATCCTGAAGCGCCTGCATGCGGGGCACGCACACCAGCGCGAGGATAACGAGTAGAATTCCGCGTCGTATCATGATCCCTCCTGCATAAGTTAGATGATGGCCCACAAGAATCACGGGCATTTTGTGAGTGGGTCGAGCGTGATATTACAAGGCCTGAGTTTCAAAAAATTTCTCCCACGAATCTCCGCGAATCCTCACAGCCGAAGGCATACTATTGAAGCACGCGAAGCGTGCTCCCTCTTGGGCGTATGCCCCCTTGAAGAAATGACAGGTCCAATTGGTGGGATGCTTTCGCATCCTTTTTCCAGTAAGCCTCCGGCTGTGGATTTCGTGGATGATTCGTTTCAATCATTCTTCGTTCGGATTCGTGTAGATTCGCGGGAATATTTTTCTTAACAACAAATTCGAGATTGTTCTGAGACACTATCCAACATCCTCCAAAACCTTTTTCAAATAGCGGCCCGTGTGCGACTTTGCGGAACGGGCAACTTCTTCCGGGGTTCCGGTCGCGACGATCCGTCCACCCCCCTCACCCGCCTCCGGCCCCAAATCGATAATAAAGTCCGCGCACTTCACCACGTCCATGTTATGCTCGATGACCACCACGGAATTCCCGGCATTCACCAGCGCGTCGAAACAGCGCAGCAGCTTGGCGATGTCGTCAAAGTGCAGGCCGGTGGTCGGCTCGTCGAACAGAAAGAGCGTGTGTCCATCCCCTTCCGAGCCCGTGAGATGATGCGCCAGCTTGATCCGCTGCGCCTCTCCCCCGGAGAGCGTAGTGGCAGGCTGACCCAACCGCAGATATCCCAGCCCCACCTCGTTGAGGACGGAAAGCTTTTTGGCGATCCTTCGTCCGTCCGGATGATGCGAAAAAAACTCGATTGCTTCTGTGACGGTCATCGCAAGGATGTCGTCCACGTTGCTCCCGTGGTAACGGACCTCTAAAACCTCCTGTTTAAAGCGTTTTCCCTTGCATCCCTCACAGAGCAGATACAGATCCGCAAGAAATTGCATCTCGATTTTCTGATATCCGTCCCCTTCGCACACCTCGCACCGCCCCCCGGGGACATTGAACGAAAAGTATCCGGGCTTGAAGCCGCGCATGCGAGCCGCCTGCGTCCCGGCCAGGAGATCGCGGATAAGGTCGAAGATCTTCAGGTACGTGATCGGGTTCGATCGGGGCGAACGGCCGATGGGGGACTGATCCACCATCTCGACATGGCTGACGTTCTCCCCCCCCTGGATCGCTGCATGCTTCCCGACGCTTCCATCGAATCCTCCTTTGAGTTTCTGGAGTCCGGCGGAGAGAATCTCATGTACCAGCGTGCTCTTGCCCGAGCCGCTCACCCCCGTGACACAGACGAACAACCCGAGCGGAAAACGGACGTCGATGTTTCGGAGATTATGTTCCGCCGCCCCCTTGATCAGGATCGATTGCTCCCCCTCCTTCCGCCGTTTTTTGGGAAGAGGGATGGTGAGACTGCCGCCCAGGTACCGCGCGGTCAATGACGTGGGATGCTGCAACAGCCCGTCCATCGTTCCACAAAACACCACCTCGCCCCCCTTCTCGCCTGCGCGCGGACCCATGTCGATGATGATATCCGCCGCCCGCATCATCTCCTCGTCGTGCTCCACCACCAGCACGCTGTTGCCGACATCCCGAAGCGACTGGAGGATGGCGATGAGCCTTGAGTTGTCGCGCGGGTGCAACCCGATGCTCGGCTCGTCCAGCACGTAGAGCGATCCGACCAGCGATGAACCGAGCGACGTTGCAAGATTGATGCGTTGCGATTCGCCCCCCGAAAGGGTCATCGTCAGCCGGTCGAGCGTAAGGTACCCGATCCCCACGTCGTTCAGGAACTTCAGCCGCTTGCGGATCTCCTCGAGAATACGCCTGGCAACTTCCACGTCGTATTTCGAGAGTTTGATCCCCTGGAAAAACTCGACTGCCTCCCCGATTGTCATCCGGACGATATCGTGGATCGTTTTATCGCTCACCCGAATATTCAGGGCCTCAGCGCGCAACCTCGACCCACCACACTCGTCGCACGTCGTGTACCCCCGGTAGCGGCTCAGGAAGACCCGGTAATGGATCTTGTACGATTTCCTCTCGATGAACTTGAAGAACTTGAGGATCCCGTCAAACTTCTTATGCCCGTTCATCACGACATCGATCTGTTGAGTGGTCAGGTCCTTGAAGGGAACATCGAGCGGCAGCCCGGTTTCGTGCGCGATGCCGAGCAGATCGCGGAGGTTCCCCCGCCACTTGGGAAAGTTCCAGGGCTGGATCGCCCCTTGCCGGATCGTCTTGAACGGATCGGGAACGACCAGGTCCATGTCGATCCCCATCGATCGCCCGAACCCCTGGCACTTGGGACAGGCGCCGACCGGGTTGTTGAAGGAGAACATCCTCGGTTCGGGGTCTTCGTACCGGATACCATCAATCGGACATTCAAAGTGTTGGGTAAAGCGGAGGGTCTCCTTCGTTTCCAGCAGATGCACAAGGGCGTACCCATCCCCTTCCACGAATGCCACCTCGATCGAGTCGGCGAGGCGCTTCAGCATCTCTTCATCCTTCCGGACGACGAGCCGGTCCACCAACACCTGCACGTCCTTCTTCTGCTTCCCTTTATACTCCGTCTCGTTCAGGTCGATCAGCTCCCCATGGACGATAATCCGGAAAAACCCCCTGTTTTTGAGCGCCTCGAGCTCCTCCTTCAGCGAGCGTCCCGGGTGATCGTGCATCGGGAACATCACATATAATTTTGTTCCATCACTCTCGCGCTGCAGCCGATCGACCGCACCGGAGACCGTATCCCGTTTGACAACATTACCGCAGACGCGGCAGTAGGTTTGTCCGATCCTGCCGAAGAGCAGCCGGAGGTAGTCATACACTTCCGTGGTGGTGGCGACGGTGGAGCGGGGGTTGCGGGTGGATGTTTTCTGCTCAATGGCGATGGAGGGGCTGATCCCCTGGATCAGGTCCACATCCGGTTTGTCCATTCGCTCGAGGAACTGGCGGGCGTACGAGGAGAGGCTTTCCACATAGCGGCGCTGGCCTTCGGCGTAGATAGTGTCAAAGGCGAGGCTCGATTTCCCGGACCCGCTGACGCCGGTGATGACGACGAGTTTGTTGCGGGGGAATTCAAGGCTCACGTTCTTCAGATTGTGGACCCTCGCCCCGCGTATGACGATGCTCTTCAGCCTCGTATCGGGCACACCGTTCCCCGGTGCGGGCGCTTTCGCAGAACGCCTCGGTTTTGGTGTGATAGTATTGCTTTGTTTCGTGCTCATGGTTTCATGGAATGATTAACTTAGCTTACCGTAACCGCAAAATCAATTGCAAAGTTCACTGAACTGCTTGGTGATTTATCCACGGATGGCACACAGAGGAGCACCGATAATAAGGAAAGAGAGTGTATTGTGATCTCTCAGTGTCAATCAGTGTGCCATCGGTGGTGAATCTTCATAGGGCTTCTTTCCTTTTATCTCCGCGTTTGCTACATTGGCACCCATCACTCAATAAAGGAGGTGATATGAGGTTGCTGCGTACCATCGCACTGGTGTGTGTTCTCCTTGCTCCATCTAAGACATTCGCCCAACAGGGAGCGCTCATCAATGTCCACTTCAGTGGACTCGGCAGGATCGATACGAAGAGCCCCCCTTACAACTCGGACTTTGGAAGTTACATCGACACAGCGATCATCAACAACGGCATCGGCGGAGGTATGGGGATTGGGTTCCGGTTCTCATCGCGATGGACGGCCCTGATAAACATGGATTTCCTTGCCCATAACGGGACAACCAACAGCTCCAGGGACGTCGATGCATCGACCTTCGTCTTCGATTTTGGGGTCCGGTACGGCCTGATGGATCCGGGCACGACGGAGCCCTATCTCGTCGCCAGCATCGGGTACTACGGTCTCTCCTTTGACGTGGGTGACCCAACCATCTATTATGGACCGGGAGGAGGTGGATATTCATCAGGGGTGGACAGTTACGACGGCTGGCACATCTCCGGCGCCGTGGGCTTGCAAATTTCCGATGTGTACGACATGCATGTTGTCGGTTCCTGGGCAACGATCGCGGATTTCGAGCCGAAATTTTGTATTCGACTCAACGCGGGTTTTACACTCTGGCTCTACACCGGGGAATGACGCCGACAACAGCTCGAACATGAACTATCCTTCATGAAACAGACCGACTCCCATGCGCTCCGTCCACTCCACCATTGAAATCAACATCTCCCCCAACAAGGTCCTCGATGCGTTTACGGAGTTCGATCTCCTCAAAGACTGGTGGGGGGTTGAGCGAGCCCTGATTGAGAAACAGAATGGGGGTGTCTATACGCTCGCATGGGGTATCACTGACGCCGGTTTCAAATATATTTCGTCCGGGACCATAGATTCCTATCAACCGGGTAACCACCTTGAGATTGTGAACCTTGTCTACCTGAACGCCGAGAAGCCCCCTCTCGGACCAATGTCCCTTCTCATCCGCGTGAAACCGCACAACCACGGAACCCTCCTCGATCTGACCCAGGACGGTTATCAATCGGGGGAAACATGGGACTGGTATTACGAGGCGGTCAGGAAAGCCTGGCCGGCCGTTCTCCTGGAGTTGAAAAAGTACCTGGAAAAGAAAGAACAGGAGAGGGCATAAGTGTACATCCTGCTCTGGCAATTTCGTCCAAAACCGGGGTTCGAAAAGGAGTTTGAATCCGCCTACGGACCCGGGGGAGATTGGGTGCGGTTCTTTCGTAACGGGGATGGATATCTCGGCACAAAACTCCTGAAGGAAACCGGCTCCGCGTTCTATATTACGATCGACGAATGGAGTTCGAAGGAAGCGTACGAAACGTTCCGGTCAAAGCACGAAGCCCGTTACCGGGAGCTGGATCAACAATTCGAAGCCCTCACCTCGTCGGAAACCCACCTGGGGTCGTTCTCGCTCCTTTAAGAAAATCACCGCAGAGGCGCAGAGGAAAGGAGAATTGAATGAAGGTCAGTGAGTGGAAACTGCGTGCGTGAAGAACTTTCTCCGTATTTTTAAACGTAAAGAGCGCAAAGGACACAAAGAAAAGAAAACGATGGGTTTCGTTCAGAATTCTTCACTCTGCGGGCTCAGCGTCTCCGCGGTGAATCCTTCTTTCAAAGCTCCGAGCGGTTCGTCGATCCGCGCTTGTAACTGTCTAAAACAAGACCGATATTCGCTCATCCACCCTCCACCACAACCTTTGAGCCGAATGAGCCGTTCGTTGATACGATTGTTTTTTTCTTTCCTCACCATCCCCCTGATCTGCACCACTGCTCTTACCCAGACTCCCTTCTGGCGCGGGTCCAATGGTCCGTACGGCGGGATCGTGGATTATCTCACCGTCCATCCCAATGGATACATCTTCGCCGCTGCGCGCAGCAACGGGATCTTCCGCTCCACCAACGCCGGCACAAGTTGGCAGGATGTGAGCGCCGGGCTGCAGGAAGTGACCGTCTGGACCTTCGCCGTCCACCCGAACGGAAACATCTTCGCCGGCTCCGATGGCGGAGGCGTGTACCGGTCCACCAACCTCGGTTCGTCGTGGAATAAGATCGGGAGCGGCATGGATGGCATGGCCGTTCTCTCCCTCGCCGTCGACACCAGTGGAGTCATGTATGCCGGCACGGTTGCCAACGGACTCTGGCGCTCCACAGATGCGGGCACCACCTGGCAGGTTCTTTCCACTCCCCTCAACAATAAGTTTATTTACACGCTGGCTGTTGATAAAAGCGCCGATACAGCAACGCACGGAAATATTTATGCGGGGATCCTCACGACGCCGGGGGAATTCGGTGTGTACCGGTCCACTGATGGAGGGACAAGCTGGGGAGTAGATTCCAACACAATCAGCACGAGCATTCTCTCCTTGCACGTCGGCAACGATGGGACTTTGTACGCCGGTACGCAGGCCAATGGTGTATTACGATTCACGAGCGCCCTAAACTTCTGGGAAGCGTACAATGCGGGCATCACCACCGGTTCTGTGTACTTCGTTACGTCAGGACCGGCAGGTGAGTTGTATGCCTGTACAAACGAAGGCGGAGTGTTCCGGCGCAGACCCGGCGAGACTTGGCAGCAGGTGAACACGGGATTGGAGAACCGGTACGTGCTCTCTCTTGCCCTATCAAGCGAAGGGACCGTGATGGCAGGAACGGGGGGAGCAGGGATTTATGAGAGCGCATTGCAGACGGTCAACTGGTCTTCCAAAAACAACGGCTTCTCAAGTCTGGACAGACCCGTCCTTCATAAAACCCCGGAAGGCAGGCTCTATGCAGGCTCCTATCGCGGCGGGCTCTTTAAAAGCGACGATCATGGGGGGACATGGACTTCCGTCCATTCGATCTTTAAGAACCACGGGATCCTCTCGATTGCGTCGAGCCTGCAGGGAGATCTTTACGTTGGGACGAACGAGACTCCCAGCGTTTACCGCTCGAGAGACAACGGATTGAACTGGACTCCTTTAAGCGACGGCCTTTCGGATCCGAGCACCTATTCCATGGGCGTTACCGGCTCCGGTACGGTTTTCGCGGCATCAACAACCGGGATGAACAGGCTGGATGCGCAATCGGACAAGTGGGTTCCCATCAATGTGCTCGCCAATTTATATGTCAACGACATTGTAACCATTGACAGCTCCCTCGTTCTCGTCGCCACCGAAAGCGGAGTGTATCGCTCAACGAACGCCGGCACAACCTGGACGCTGCAATTCCAGGGAATGCAAACGGCACACTTAAGCATCAAGGCTCTTTTCTTTCTTCCGAACGGGACTGTCGCCGCCGCATCGGACCTCGGTGGCGTGTATATTTCGCAGGATTCCGGGAAGTCATGGGATCATAGAATTGGTGGATTGTCCAACCTGCGCGGCAGAGCCCTTACGGCAAATCTGCAGGGAGAGTTGTTTCTTGGAACGTCGGGAGGAGGGGTGTTTCGGTCCACATACGATGGATTGTTCTGGTCGGTCCTGAACAGCGGTATAGGCAGTCTCGATATCCGTTCCATGGTCACTTCGACGAATGGCGTGACCTTCGCGGGATCATACCGCTCCGGACTTTTCCAGAGCATCGCTCCCACGGTGAGCGTTGAGACGTTTTCCGCCATCATCCCGAGACAATTCTCCCTCGCGCAAAATTACCCCAACCCGTTCAACCCATCGACCACGATCCGGTTCGAGCTGGCCGAGCCTGCTTTTGTCAGGCTGAAGATCTTCGACGGACTCGGAAGGGAGATCGCCACGCTCATCAACGGAGAAATGCCGGCTGCAGCGCATAGCGCGACCTTCGACCTGCATACCAACCACCTTTCTCATCTCCCCACCGGCATTTATTACTATCGCCTTACGGCGGGAGCGTTCTCCCAATCCCGGCGGATGATCCTTCTCAAGTAACCCCTGGAAATTAGACGCGGGAAAGACGGAAGAAAAACGATTTGCGCTGTGGTTTATCCACGGATGGCACACCGATAATCACCGATAAAAATAAAAGAAGTATGGGTGATTTCTCCGTGTCAATCCGTGTGCCATCGGTGGTGAAAAAACAGCGGTTCTTCTCGATAATAGTTCAGCGTCCCAATAAACTAAGCCGACGCAACCACGATGCCCGAACTGCCGGATGTCACAATCTACATTGAAAGTCTCGAGACGAAGCTCAAGGGAGAACGGCTTGAGACGATCCGGTTCGCGAGTCCCTTCCTGCTGCGCAGCGTCTCCCCCACCCTCGAGGATTTTCAAGGAAAGAAAGTCCTCGGCTTCCAACGCATCGGGAAGCGGATTGTCTTTGCGTTGCAGGAAGAGCTTTTCATCGTTCTCCATTTGATGATCGCCGGGAGACTGCACTGGAAGAATCCCGGGGCGAAGATCCCGGGCAGGCTCGGGCTTGCTGCGTTTGACTTTTCCAACGGCTCGCTCTTGCTGACCGAGGCCGGGACGAAGAAACGGGCCTCGCTTCATTTTGTCCGGGGAAGGGAGGGGTTGAAGGAATTCGACCGGGGCGGACTCGAAGTCTTCGAAGCGACTCCGGATGAATTCCGCGCGGCGCTCCTGCGTGAGAACCATACGGTGAAGCGGACACTGACCGACCCGCGGCTGTTCGGCGGCATTGGGAATGCCTATTCGGATGAGATCCTCCACCGCGCAAAGCTTTCACCGCTCAAACAGACCAAACTCCTGACAGTGGGGGAAGTGGAACGCCTTTATGCCGCGACGCGGGAAACGCTCCAGGAGTGGGTCGATCGTCTGCGAAGCGAAACGAAGGATGGATTTCCGGAGAAAGTGACTGCTTTTCGAAAAGAGATGGCGGTGCATGGAAAGTTCGGCCAACCATGCCCCGTTTGCGGTTCGAAGGTCCAGCGAATTGTGTATGCGGAGAACGAGTGCAACTACTGCGCCCGCTGTCAAACCAACGGGAAGCTCCTCTCCGACCGCTCACTCGCGCGCCTGTTAAAGGCCGATTGGCCGAAGACGATTGATGAGTTGGAGGCGGGGGGATTACGGAGATTCTAACGATGGCGGTGAGGAATATTACTTACTGATGGTCCGCAAATGATGTATTTCACCCCTTCAGCGTCAGCTCATTGGTCATTGTCCCTGAAAGGGACAGATATGGAAGCCGAGGGCATCGCCCTTGGCTTCTAAAACAAATGGATGTGGTGAACCCTGAAGGGGTGACATCTGAGTCGAGTCACAGGAAACCGCCAAGCGCGAGGCGCCCTGCCGGCTTTGGTGGACACCACCCGCCGTTGCTGAGAACGCCGGATTATCGAGTCCACCTCCCGCTTGGCGTCCTGACCGGGCCCGGGTGGAAAAACTTCTCCGGCGTCATCACGCCCTCCTTTTTGAACACCATCCCGTTCTTCATCACAAACTGCACGTTGTGCAACGCGTCGATATCGGTGAGCGGGTCGCCCGCCACTGCGATCAGATCGGCGTAGAAGCCCGGCTTGATCGGACCGCGCTCCTTGATGACGTCAGCGGCCTTGTAACCGTTGATCGTCATCGCGCGGAGGATGTCGGCCGGGGGGATGCCGGCCTCCTTCCAGGTTTCGAGGAAGGCGATTGTCAGGTCGCCGCGGGTCAACCACTCGCCGGTCTTCTCGTTCTTCATCCGCTCGTTCCAGTAATCGAGGTCGGTCGAGAAAGTCAGCGGCACCTTCTTCTCCCAGGCGTCGCGCAGACTCGCGACAGTCCGTTTGAACGCCTGTTCGCTCCCCCGGTAAGGCATAAAAGGGGTATCGGTTCCGTTCAAAAAAATTCCCTTTAAGGCCATCTGCCGGTGGTGTTCCGGCGTCAGGGCGTTTCCGTGCCCAACCATGTGGATCCCGGCATCGATGGCGCGCTGCGCTCCCTCGGCGGTCTGCACATGCCCTTCGACTTTGCAACCCCCCTTCGCGGCCTCGCTGATGGCCAGCTTGATGTCTTCAACCGAATAGCCCCACGGCTTGCAGTCAATGCACAGCTTGATCGTCTTCGCGCCGAACAGCATGTTTTCGCGGATTGCGCGGACTATTTCGTCCGGGCTGTTGGCGTCAATGTACTCGGGGAACATGATGTTGTGATATTTATACATCTCCGGCGTAGGCCAGAACTGCCCGCCCGTGCTGCCGATCATCGGTCCTGACGGGATCACGGTGGGGCCCGGCAGCCAGCCTTGCTCGATTGCCTGCCGCAGTGCCGCATCGGCGTAGAGCGCGTTATTGCCTACGTCACGAACAACGGTGAAGCCCGAGTTGAGAAGCTGAATGCCGTTAGACGCGGCCTGGATGGCGCGCAACGGGGTCGACTCCATAATGTAGGTGAGGTAGTAGTAATTGTTCTCCGGTTGCTCCTTGTACGTTATCGCCATGTGCGTGTGTGCATCGACGAGACCGGGCAGCAACGTGAGCTTTGACAGATCAATGACCACCGCACCGGCCGGGATGGCGAGATTCGGACCGACCGCCTTAATTTTCTCCCCCTCGATGAGGATCACCTGGTTGGTGGCCGCTGTCCCGGTTTCAGGGTCAATGAGCCGACCGGCCTTTATCGCCGTAATCGGCGCGGGCTGCGACTGCACCGTCGCCACGCCCGCCAATACTACCAACAAAAGCAAACAGAACATTCCTGTGCGTTTCTTCATTGCTTCCTCCTTTGTATCGTGCGCCTAACAGCGGGACCGCGCCGCCTGCCCGCCGAAGCGTAAGCGTGGGCGGGAGCGACTTGTTAGGTCGGCGGCGATAGTTTCTCATTAGAACCATGCGTGGCCTGCCTCTGCATCTTCGCCCATTGCTTAATGGCTTCATCCCCCCGTTGTGGAATGAAGAGAGCGAGAGGACGTCGTAGTATGAAACCGATAAATGGAGCTTGCTTGTGAAACCGATCCCGCGAAAGAAATTGAGGGAGGTTTTTTCGCATCATGATAATCGGATAGGAGTTGCGCCCAAATGGAATTAACGCTCCAAAAAGAATGGTGGGAATGAAGAATACAAACAGCGTGATTCGCACGATTTCTAGGAGAAAGTAGCGAAAGAATTGGGGTGTAGTGCGAACCGTGGCGCCTATGCGATCCTTCCAGATACGCTCGACGGAATTGACCACGAGCTTCACGATGACGTTTGTGAAAAGCCAAGCGAATATGAACCAGAGTATGTCCATGTTGCGAGTGCCATCATTCTAACGGCGGGGGCTAAGCTGCGTCGCCGTGCTTCAGGACAAGATGATGTTTCAGTCAGTAGTTCGTTTACGTTAACACAACCTTCAGGATCTGGTGCTGAGGTTCCACAATGGCCCCGCGAAACGGCAGGTGCAGCTTGAGCGATTGGTTATCTTGCCGAATCGCTATTCAAGCAACTTCTTGTCGAGCATACCGAGAATGCGCGGACCATACTCAACCGCCGAATTTGCTACGTCTTGAGAGACCGATACCCCATGGGCCGCTTGATTCCCAAGATCGACAAGCTCAAGTAAACCACCGATGGATTTTTCATTTACTACTCCGCGCTCGTGGAGTTGACGAGTCACTTGTATCAGCGACCCTCGTGGTATAATGCCGACCTTCTTTGCCAGCTTCCGCAAACGTTGTTCAATCTCTATACGCAATGACACCAAGGCAAGAGCTGGGTCAAGTTCGGCACTAGATTGGAAGGCTTTTTCAGCGGCGGCGGTTGACAATCGTGCTCCGGTCGGCTCAACATCAGCCACTTTGTCGATTGCAGTCTTGAAGTCCTGAAACTCGATCTTTACACCTCCAGGCAGTTCAGCACTCTTTATGAGGGTAGACAGCCATGGCAAGATCACAAGGACGATGAGGCCAATCGAGACCATGTCGATTTGCAGAGAAGGCCAGACCATTCGAACAGCTAGAACGGACAGGGCAAATGCTGACATCGTCAGTTTTTGTCGGATGAGCGGGTCTTTCATCGGTCTCAGTGCGCGTATGGTGCGGGGAGGGTGCACAGATAATATGATTATTGTGTACGATCTGGAGTCCAGGATTCTTGTGCAAAACTACCGAAATCTGCCTCCATAGGAAAATAATTGCTAGGCGTTTTCTCTATCCCATCCAGAAACCCTTGCGGTGAGAGACCCCAAGAACTTTCCTGCAATCGGGACAGAAATAGACATACCGTTTGCCGAAAAAGCTTTCAAGTTGGCGACACCAAATCTTGATTAATTCCTTTGCGCAGTGTGGACAGATCGGATATACATCTTCTTTTTCCTCAACCGATATCATGTTTTGTTCTCCTTGCTAATTCGAATGAGACCTCGCAGCAAAATGTTACAGGCATTCAGGCGTCACCGTTAAACCAAGAGCAGTCTCAAAAACAAGCGACAAGGTCATTGTGAGCCCCGACTTACCGGGGTGAAGTCCCCCTCTTGAATTCCGCATCCAAGCGGGATTCAAAGTGCGGAACAATCTTTCATGAACTGGCCTTCTCGCGCTGTTCAAATTGCTTCGTCGCAACTCAGAAGCAGGATCCCAAGCAGACAGTTGCTATCGCAACTATTGTAATAGGCCTCCGGCTGCGCAAAACTACCTAATTGTGCTTCAATACGCAAATAGTTGGTAGCCCGCGGAGACGCGTGCCATCAAGGCTGATGTTCGTTCGAGTACTGCCACAGAGCCCGGTCGACAACCCGCATCGACAGTCCGGAGCGTCGCGAAAGCTCGCGGGTGAACTTTGTGTAGGCGAGCCAAAGCTCAAGTGTGTAAGCAGGTGGGGTATCGTATCCCAGGGACCAGAGGGCGCGGAAATCGAGGATCGGGTACTTCCGCTTGTCGCAAAAATGCAAAATCACCGACGCCGTCGGCCAGGAGACTCCCCGCAGCGTCCGCAAAACATTGATCTTCACATGTTCATGCCGGCTCTCGAGCGCCGCGCGTGTCACCGCCTCCACCACGTCCGCGGGATTCGCACGCACCAGGGGCTGGGTGCGGGGGCTTTTCCACCGGCAGAGCTCAATGAACTCCGGCCGCGTGAGATATCCCCTCTTCCGCGCACGCGGCGCCATCTCGTTTTCAAACGTGGTCTCCCCATCATAGGAATATCGTGCCGCCCAATAGGCTATTTTCCGTTCAGCAAATCTTAGTTTAAACATTGATGTCCCAATCACGCCTATTGAAAAACTTCTTATTGAATGGCCCGACCCGAAGGGTCGAATGCGAATAGACCGGCACAATCCGCGTCGCAATACAACCCCATCGGGGTTGAATCACATCTTGTGTTAATTGTAGGGCGAATCGCCGATTCGCCTGCAGGAGACACTCCCCGCATCTGTCAATTCTAATTGATGGCGATTAATCTATGCTCTGTAGGCGAGACGGCGTCTCGCCCTACAACGACGAGCGGGGTCAGGCTGTTCTTTCACTCTTCCGGATGACGAGTTTCAATCCGGACCAAATCTCGCTCACCGCACACACTTTGATATCCACAAATCCCATCGGCAGAGCAACTTCCCGGATGACATCCTCGGTAATGTCGGTCTCCACGTTTGAGGATTTCTTGGGCCAGGAGACCCAGACGAAGCCGGCTTGCTCCAGTTGTTTCCGGAACGCTGAGAGGTTCTTTTTCAGAGCCGCCCTGGTTGTCACGAACAGGTGCACTGCTTCAAGTGGCTTGGCTGGCTTTGATACAATGCGGACGCCGTCAGGAAGTGTTCCAAGCCATGTGCGGTACTCACGCGGCGCGTCGATGGCGACGAGCGTCAGGGGCGGTTTGAGGCCAAGTTTCTTTGACAAAGGGGTGCCGGAGTAGCCTGTCATGGTATGTTAGCGTCGCGCACGAAACCGAAGCGGGATCGTGGTTTTCGTCGTGACTGCTTTTCCTTGATGTTTACCGGGTCGAAATTTTGTTTTGGAGATGGCGTTAACCGCGCTCTCATCGCATCCGAATCCAATCCCCCTGATGACTTTCACTTCCGTTACTTGCCCGCTGGTATCTATAGTGCACAAGAGAATAACAATTCCTTCAACTTTGTTCCTCATCGCCAGAACGGGATATTGCAGCCTTGCCATGATGGCCTGGATGCCGCCAATCGGTTCCGGGAGCTCATCCACCTCGATGATGAGAGCGCCATCATCGGAGGCACGGAGTTCCTGGTCTATGAGTTGCTGTTCCTCCTCAGATGTCAGGGAGCTTGACGTGCAAGTCCAGCCGGGAAGAGCTCCAAGGATCAGAATGACAATAACCCTTGGTATCAAGAGAAAATATTTTGGGAACATGACTTTGCGCTCTTTGCGTCCTCTCCGCGTCCTTTGCGGTTAAGCGTTGAGGATAAAGAATTGCCACAGAGGCTCAGAGAACACAGAGGAAATATTTTGGGAACATGACTTTGCGCTCTTTGCATCCTCTCCGCGTCCTTTGCGGTTAAGCTTTTAAGAGTGCACCCATTGAGAAGCAGGCTTAAGCATTTATCAGACTGCCACTCTTTAATTCAACCAACGGCAATAATCGGGAATCCTCCACTGCTGCGGTTCGATGTCCGATTCCTGCCAGATACTCCTTATGCGTCGCAAACGCCATGAAATCTGTCAAAGAGTTCTGACGTATTAACATTGCCAGATCCCACCGTTCCTCCTCCGGACCGATGAGATACCCTCCCCCTTCACCGAGAAACACAATCCCGCCTCCCGTTGCCTCAAGGAACGGTAATGTGTGGTCGATATATTTTTGATAGGCCGCCCGTCCGGAGATCGGGTCGGTCGGCTTAAGTTCGGGATTGAGAGAATAGTCCGCAACTTCCCGGAAGCGGAGAAGATTGAGCATGATGATCTCCCCCTGAATCTTCCGGGAAAAGAGGGCCGCTCCTGATTTTTGGGTCGGTTCTAAATAACGATTACTCATGGGAGACTTTCCATTAATGTTTCATTGCCGCCGGATAAGCGGGCACGAAAACTTTTCGATGCAAAAAAGACCGTCGTGATTGCGATGGTGAGCCGGTCATCGGCTTTTTGCATCGGCAAACACGCGTATTGGCAAGACCATGGAATTCAGGCCTGCGAACTGAATGCGTCGCTGAAATTGCATCCCTGTCTCGTTGTGGAGGATACGTTGATACCAGCGTTCCTTCTCGAACACAAGTTTGCCCGCAAAGAAGACAGAGAGCGGGTATTCCTTCGCAATGCTCAGACTGAGTTTCTCTGCATCGTCGAGCACTTCGAGACCCACACCCGTCCTGTAGTCGGCAGCCAGGCCGAGATTGCGGGCAAAATCAACGTAGCGCCGCAAGGAGGATGCGGTCTCCTCAATCGCACTGTCCAGGTCCGCCGCGCCTTTCAGGTTTCCACTATCGATCACTGTCACTGAGACGAAGATAAAATTCTTAAAGTGGTTGGGAAAAAGACGCTGGATCGAGAGAAACGTGTGCATTCCGAGTCCACCATAGGAACTGACCATCACGACAGCCGTCGGCGCCTTCTTGTCAAGCCTGGAGGGGGCGGCGTTCGTTGGCACGGTCGGAATTTCCGTGAGAATATCATCGAGCCGGGA
>JACPUH010000082.1 GCA_016192345.1 Ignavibacteriales bacterium
ACTTGGCCCACTCGTTCGCGAGCGCTTTCGTCAGTTGCCCCACCCCTCCTTTGGAAGCGGCGTACGCCGGCACCGTGATCCCTCCCTGAAACGTGAGAAGGGAAGCAATATTGATGATCTTCCCCCCTTGGGCGGAAGCAATCATGCGCTTGCCGACCTGTTGCGAGAGCCGGAACACGCTATTGAGGTTCACTTCGATGACGGTGAGCCAGTCTTCCTCCGAGTACTCCGTTGCCGGAGCTCGCCGGATCAACCCCGCGTTGTTCACAAGGATATCGACGCGACCGAGCTCCCTTTCCGTCTGCCCCACGAGTTCCGCCGGCACGCTCCTGTCGCGCAAATCGCCCTGCAAGGCAAGGGTTTTTCTCCCGAGGTTCCGGACGTGCAGACATGTATCCTCGGGGGAACGGGAGTTCCCATGGCAGGCGACATGGGCACCTGCTTCTGCCAACCCAACCGCAATCGCCGCACCGATACCGGCCGATGCACCAGTGACGAGTGCAACCTTTCCCTCAAGGTTAAAAGAGTTGAGAATCATGAGGTTCCTTTTCACTTACTCGTTGCAAAAAACTCCCGTTAATATCCGAACAACCGTGGGAGCGCCAAGCTGATTTCCGGGATATACGTCACCGCCATGAGCGCAAGAAACATCGCCAGGAACATCGGAAGAAGAGGCCGCAGAACTTTCGCGATGGTCGTGTTGGCAATTCCGACGCCGATGAAGAGAATGCTTCCAACGGGGGGCGTACAGAGCCCTATGCAAAGATTCATCACGATAATAATTCCGAAATGGATCGGATCGATGCCAAGGCTCGTCGTGACCGGTAAAAAGATCGGGGTGAAGATAAGAACTGCCGGAGTCATATCCATAAAGGCTCCGACGAACAAAAGGATCAGGTTGATAATCAGGAGGATCACGATTTTGTTGTCCGTCAGGGCGATCAGCGCCGCACTGACATTCTGCGGGATGTTCGTGTACGCGAGGATCCATGACATCCCCATCGATGTACCGATGAGCAGCATCACGATCGCCGTCGTCGAAGCGGTGTCGAGGAACACCTTCGGAAGTTCTTTGAGCCTGACCTCCCGATAGACAACAACAGAAAGGATAAAGGTATAGAGGACGGCAATCGCCGATGCCTCCGTTGCCGTGAAATACCCGGCAATAATCCCTCCCATGACGATTACGATCAGCAGCAAGCTTGGGATCGCATCCAGAAATTTCTTCAGAGCCTCCCCAAACCCCGCACGTCTTCCCACCGGATACTTGCGGGATATGGCAATGGCGGCTGCAACGACCATCAAACTGAGCCCAACCAAAATACCCGGCAGATAGCCGGCCAAAAAGAGAGCCCCAATGGAAACACCCCCGCTGGCGAGCGAATACACGATCAGGACGTTGCTCGGGGGGATAAGGAGGCCCGTGGTCGAGGAACTGATATTCACCGCCGCACTAAAGCCCCTGTCGTACCCTTCTTTGTCCATCAGGGGCGTCATGAACCCTCCGATGGCCGAGGCGGCCGCGGCGGCAGAACCGGAGATCGATCCAAACAACATGCTCGCCAGAATATTTACAAAGGCGAGTCCTCCCGGCAGCATCCCGACCAACACTTTCGCGAACTCAATGAGCCGCCGCGCGATCCCTCCCCTGTTCATCAGTTGACCGGAAAGAATGAAGAAGGGAATAGCGAGCAAGGCGAAGCTATCCAGGCCGGTTGCCATCCGTTGGGCCACCGTGGTCAGGGCGGGGGTTGTCTGGATCGTTAACAGCATGGTGGCAATGGTCGACAATCCGATACAAAACGAGATCGGCACACCGAGGGCAATGAGCGTCCCGAATGTCAGGACCAGGATAATGACTTCCGTCCATTCCATCAGGCATGCTCCTTGAACCCTCGAAGAGTTTCGAGGATAAATGTTATGGAGTAAAAGATCATCAGTGTGCCGCTTAAGGGCAGGGCGAGGTAAACATAGCCAAGCTTGATGCGCAGTGCTGCTGAGAGCTGCTCCAGTGTGAGCGTCAAGCCGACAAGCTCGGCGCCCCCCACCAGAA
The DNA here is from genome assembly GCA_016192345.1 of Ignavibacteriales bacterium. Classification (GTDB taxonomy): domain Bacteria; phylum Bacteroidota; class Ignavibacteria; order UBA10030; family UBA10030; genus UBA6688. Next base: position 2,054 of record JACPUH010000082.1, read on the forward strand.
CCACCGCTGTAGCAAAGAGGACGATGCACCCCTGGATGACCAGTTCAAGTATCAACCGGCTTTTTCCCTTCAGTTTCATAGGCAACAGGTCGATGGAAAGGTGCATTTTTTTGCCAACCGCGTAAGCCCCGCCAAGAAGACCAAGCCAGACAAGGAGATACCGGGCCAGTTCTTCGGTATAGGAGCTCGGGCTCTTCATGATAAACCGCGTGAACACCTGCCAGAGCACGTTCAGGGTCATCACCGCGACGATCGTGATCAGGACCCATTCCAGTACTTTGTCGACTGCCGACCGAATGCGTTCAAGGTTCATCGAAATTCCTGATTTGCTGAATAAGTTGATAGACGGCCGGTTCAGACCGGTACTCCTCGTACAGTGGAGCAACCTTTTGGGCAAAAACACTTCTGTCGGGATAGGAAACCTGAACGCCCGCCTCTTTCACGATCCTGAGAGCTTCCTCCGTCGCCTCTTTCCAGATCTTCTTCTGCAGCTCCTCCGCTTCCCGTGCCGCTTGCCGGAGGATGTTCCGTTCTTCTTCCGTAAGGGAGTTCCATACGACGGTGCTGATGATGATGACATCGGGCACGGCGGTGTGTTCGTTCAAAGCATAAAACTTGCACACTTCGTAATGCCGGGAAAGATGGAAACTGGGGGGATTGTTCTCCGCACCATCGACGACCCCTTGTTGAAGAGCGGTATACAACTCCCCCCAAGCAATCGGCGTAGGAGATCCGCCAAGGGCCTGCACCATCCTGATCGAGGTCGTGCTCTCCTGCACCCGTATCTTTTTTCCCGTCAGGTCCGCCGGGATCGTAATCGGCTTATCCTTGGTATAGAAACTTCGGCTTCCGGCATCCATATAGACCAATCCGCGGATCCGGAAGGGTTCGGTCTCCAGGAGAAGTTTTTGACCGATCTCCCCATCGAGCACCGCGAACCGATGCTGTTCATCCCGGAAAAGATACGGAAGGCTGTACACTTTGAAGGCCGGGGCGAACCCTTCCATCACGCTCGAGGAGACTTTCGTCATCGCCAGGCTTCCGATCTGTACAAGCTCGATACATTCCCGCTCGGTCCCAAGTTGCCCGCTCGGATAAATATCGATCTTCATCGTACCGCCCGAGCGTTCATGGACCAACTTCGCCATGTGCTCCATCGAAATATGGACGGGGTGTGTTCGGTCGAGCCCATGGGCAAGCTTGAGAACCGTCACGTCATTTGCAACACGGCATCCCGAGAGAAGAAGGGCTGCGGAGACAACGAGGCCAGTCAGGGTTTTCATGATTCCCGAAAACGGTGAGAGGAGAAGAAATTACGATTTTCCGCCTGAGCGGTCTGACGATGAATCTGTGTGCGCGATCCGAAGACTCTTGTAGAGCACCCGCTTAATACCGCCCCGCGAACTCCTCCTGCCAGTGCATCAGGTTCCAATCGCGATCCTGGTCCGGGTTCAGGGCTGCCATCATCCAAACGAAATTGATGCCGTAGCCCGGCACACCGACGTTCGGGTGGTATCCCCTGGTAATGACCACTGCATCGTTTTCAAAAACGGGCTCCAGAAGATAAGGTTTTTTTATGTCATCATACATAACCTGGATGCCGAAGGCGGGTTTGGGCATATCGATATAGAGATAGACCTCTTCCTTGGAGGCCCCATGCTCATGCGGGGACCAGCTTGTCCAGTTTCCGGGATCGCCGCATGTTACACCGCACAGCAACCGGTCGGCCGGCACATTGACATCGATCATCTTGATAACCGCCCGGTTATAGGTCGGCTTCCCCGCCTTCACATAAAGGCGCGGGTCCTTCTGAACATCGTCGAACCGGATCAGCTGCACCTTTCCGGGCCGTTTCGTCGGTGCCGAGGCCTCGGCCAGATCGACGTCGCTCTCCGTGGTTACCACATAGGAGGAACCCGGGGGGATATAGAGTGCATCGAACCGCCCCATCAGGTATTGTCGGCCATCGACTGTTACAACCCCCTGACCGCTGATGCAAATAAGGGAAACTTCACGCCCTTTCGCCTGGGCGGTGATGGACTTTTTCTTTTGATTGAGAATGATGCGTCCGCACGAAAGGGCCTTGAGCGGCGTCGTCTTCGGCGTCAGCATGATATTTCTGCCCGACTTCTTTGCAGTATTACGAACGACAAGATTGTTTTTCGTCATGAGCGTATTTCCTTTCCATACAGCTTCTCAGTGAGTGTATTCTAAAACGAGGAGACAACATGCTGTGCATCGTGCTTCAAACTCCCGATCGGCTCCCAAACTATCGTTGTTTCCAAACTCTCTCCTCAGAGGAGAGGGAACTACGATGGTCGTCAACATCAACCGTTTAGAAGCGGCATTACATCAACCCCACTTTCAACGGCTCGTTCAGGCGCCGTCCCACCTGGCGGAGAAAGAGCTCGATTTGATCTCCGGCCCACATGCTGCCGGTTTCCCCTCTCCAGACAGAAGAGATGAGGAACCTCAACGGTTTCTGAGGTCCCAGCTTGAGGAGAACCAGGTGACTGAATTCGTCTTCGGTTTGTTGAACAACAGCGGACTTCTCGAAATTCAGTGCCATCATAAGCTCATCGTTCGCTCGCGATTGGGTTCCTTGTGTGGAAAGCCAAGCCTCTTCAGCCTTCCACACCCCTTTTGCTGACGGATGCTTCACAATTCCCGTCACAATGGTTCGGGGGGAGGAGGTTGAGCCGAGAATCACCCTGTGTTCACTCACCCGATCCCCCGCATAGATAAAAAACAACGACGTCACATCAACCTTTTCCGTTCCGAGAGCCCAACCGGAATAATCAACCCGGACGACGGCACGAACAGGTCCCCGGGCGATAATGCGACAACGACGGCGGTCAAGGCTGACCGGCTTCAGGACGGAATCGCCGGTCCAGAATCCAATTCCCCCAACACCAAGAGCCGGTCCAACGTGAAGAACATCCATCCCCCAATCGGCATCCTGCTGATAGTCGACCCCCGAGGAGCCGATCATATTCCAGTAAAGCCCCGGTTTCCGTTTTCCCTGGATATCGACTGCGTTTCGTTCGTCAAGATAGATCCTGTATCCGACAAGTTCCGACTCCCAACCCACTCCATCGAACCGGTACCCGGATTGAGCTCTCTTGAATCCCGGTCCATCGTCATCGTCGATCGACTGGAAAGCGCCCCCGCTCCTTTTCCAGTTGCCGGCATCGGTGCGGAAGGAACCGGTACCCGACTTTGTCTCCCCGCGGTGCAGACGCAGGGTAAACACACGACGTTGGTGCGGAGAAAAATCCGAAGCGAACGTCAATTCGTCGGGCGACCCGTCGAGATCCAGATCATCAACCTGAACGGGGACGTCCCCCCCCTCCTCCTTCCACACTTGTACTGTGGCCGGCGAGACTCCGGGCAACTTCTTCGCAACTTCCTCCCATGGGATGACCACTGGCTCATGCGGACGGGCAACCGAAGAGGGATTCTCGACCGAAAAACGAAGCTCTTGAGCGGAGAGGATCGAAGAGACCACGGACCCTGTCAGGAGAAGATGGAACAATTGACGATTCATCATGGCTTTCCTTGATTAATCAAGAATAAAAATATCCGGGCGCTTGGTACGAACACCATTCACTTCCACCTCGATCATGGGCCAGCGGGAATCAACGGTAAGGATTTCGCCTCCTGTTGCGTGCGCAAGTATCGTGTCCTCAGACTTTGTCCCCGTGATCGTCGGGTTCCAGCCAAATGCCTGATGATCCTGCACCACCTCATCGCTTGCAGACGAGGCCCGATAGTCGCGGGTCGCATAGCCCGTCGCTCCTCCCTGGTGATGTAATTGCCACTCGTTGGGGTATCCCACCTGAGCATACCGTTCCTTCAATCCCTCAAACAGATCGGCGATCCGCCGCCCGGGGACCGTTTCCCCCACCAACCACGCATCGAGAGTCGCGACGGCACGGTGTCGCTTGAGAAGGTCATCAGGAACCGGGCCCAGAGAGAACGCCCTGGAGAGGGACACAACAAGTCCGTAACGCCTCGCACAGACACTTACGAGGACGAGGTTTTTGAGCTTGTTGTCCGTGGGAAGCGGGTGACGGTAGGAATGGGCTCGCTCATCAAAGGCGACGAGCATGACAAGGGGAGTGATCCCCTTTCGGATCAATTGAGCCGAAAGCTCTCCGGCAAGATCACGTTCCGTCATGCCGGGATGGAGAACCTGGGCCAGATCCCAAAACGCTGCAGCGGTATCCTTCCCGAGCTTCCGGTACCGTTCCACTTCGTTCGGCAGCAGAGAATAGCGGAGCCGGGAGAACTCCCGGCGAAGCGGTCCGGCGTCCGACTCAATCCGGCCTCCGAACATTGATTCGACGTTCCTCGTTCCGGATCCCTCCTCCCACCAGGCACTCAAATGAGCGTGGTCAATTTTCCAGGGGAGTTCTTCGGTCACCAACCGGATGTTCTCCGTGGTATTCGAAAAGAGATGGTCTCCCGACGGCATGATCAGCAGGTCCGCGATGCTCTCCTCCGTGCCGATATTCACATAGCTGCGGCCGCCGTCGGTGTACCAGGCAAAATTACTCTGTAACGTCAAGAGCACACCGTCCAGGCCATGATCGTGAAGGAATGCAAGGATACGTTTTCTTTTTATCGCTCTTGAGCTGTCCGATGAGGGTCGTTCAGAAACCGTCGATCCGGAAAGGTTCTCCTGATCGTTCATAATCCTTTCTCTTTCTTAATCCCGATGGGGATGCTCCCCGCTGTGCGAAACTGCCAGACTTCTCCCGGAATCGTCCCTTTGGGCGTAACGACATCCACCTTCCAGTAATATCGTGTCGAGGGTTTCAGTGGACCGGTTGCGTAGTGCGCGTCCGATTGTTCCCTTTTGGTAGGAGGAGGATCGGTTTCCCCAAAGTACACGACCTGGGTCAGGCCATCCCGCCCAGGAATCCACTGCAGAAGGATCCCGGATGTTGGAACAGCATATGCGTTGTTGCTTGGCTGGGGGATGGCTGCAAACGGCAAGACCGGCGGAAGTGTTGATTCAGGGTCCCATCGCCCCGCAAAAGTCCATGCAGCCGTTATATCTTTGGGGGAGGGGGATCGCTCCGCTTCATGGAGATTGTCGGCAAGCCAGTCGTACATTCCCCCCTCCCTGTTGCAGCTATAAAAATAATGACGCGCCCCCCACCTCCAGGGAACAGCGTTCGGTGATGTTGTGGGGAAATAGATGGGACGATCCGCCATGTTCTTTGAAAAAGTGCAATAAAGAAAATACAATTGCCCATCGCGGTGATGCCTGCCCAAGGGGAACCCCGGGACACCGTCGATCCAAGAGTTACGGATCACGAGTTTTTGATCCTTGTCCTTGCTGCCATCGTGCCAAAAGCTCGCGCTTGGCGTGTTATGTCCGAAGAACCGGCTGTCGGTAATGTAACACCAACCGCGCGGACAGAGGTAGTCGACCCATCCTTCAAAATACGAGTTGGCGTGGTAATACAACCCGGAATCGGAGTTCCAGAGACTGACCGTGTCTCCGCCATCAGCGATAACATTGCAATTGAGGATGGAGATGCGGGTCGCACGAAACCCCCTGATGGCAAACTGGTGGCTGCGATCGCCGTGGAGGCTCCCATAGTTATTGTGCACGGTCATGTTTGCCAGGATCACGTCCGAAACACCATTGCCGATATTGATCACACCGGCCCCCCAATCCAAATCGACCTGCGAACCATCGGGACGGTTATCGCGCGTCCCCGTCCAGTTTGAGCGAAGTTCGGCGTAGATGACGCGCGTGCTGTCCCTGTTTTCTCCCACAAGGGAAAGATGACTGGTCGTGATGAAAAGCTTCTCCCGGTAAATTCCGTTACGGATGAGAATAACCCTATTCTCCGCGTTGTCCGGCGGAATCGCTTGAATCGCCTCCTGGATCGTCCTGAATTGACCTTTACCCGTCGCATCGACGACCAGAACATCCCTTCCACCAGCGGGGGCAATCGAAACCATGGCAAGGCAGAGCAATGGGACAAACAACTTCATACCTGTAATGACCGCACCTTCCTTGTACCCGCGACTTTCTTCGTGCATGTTTTGCACAGCACCAGGTGAGTTGGAAGTTTGATGTGTTGGGGAACAAACAGTTCTCCCTGTTGCAGATTCTCCAGTGTGACTTCCAGTGCACGCCGGCCCAGTTCATAGGTCGGTTGATCGACATAGCTCATGGGAGGAGCAAGAAACTGGTTAAGACCACTGTTCCCGAAGCATAGGATGTCGACATCTCTGGGGATCTTCATCCCCAGCTCTTCGGCTGCCCTATACACGCCGAGTGCCACAGGGAACGTGACGGCGAAGATCACCTCGGGCATCCGCCCGGTTTCATGCAACTTCATAAAACCTTTGTAGCCATCCGTTTCATCAAAACCGCCATAGATGATCCATTCACGGTTCACCGGCACATCATGGCGCTTCATCGCGTCCAGAAATCCCTGGGAGCGCTCGATGCCGATATTCGTATGCTGGTAACCGCCGAGGTGGGCGATATTACGGTAACCAATATTGATCGCGTGCTCGATGGCCGTGAAAGCACCAGCTCTGTCATCGGCAACGACGGTGTTAAAACCATCCAGTTTGGGAACACGGTCCATGAAGGTGAGGGGAATTCCTTTTTTCCTGATCGTGTGGAAGACCGTATAATCCTTCGTCTGTTGTGACAGGGACAGGATCAGACCATCCACCCTCATGGAAAGGAGCGAGTTGACATGCTGTAATTCCCTCTCGGCATTCTCCTGCGAAACGGTCAGGATGATCTCGTAGTTATGCTGGAAAGCCGCATCATAAATCCCCTCGATCACCGACGCGAAAAAATGATGGGCAATCTTCGGGACGATGACCCCAATCGTGTTGGACTTCTGCGACGAGAGGTTCCGCGCCATGAAGTTCGGATAATATCCCAACTCCCGCGCTATCGCTTTGATTTTTTTGACCGTTTCCCTGGAAATGTCGGGGTGACCGCGCAGTGCCTTGGACACCGTCACTTTAGAGACACCCAATTTTCGTGCGATGTCCGCAAGCGTGATCTGAAAACCCCGGGGCTCCGCTTTGGTTTTTTGGCTCATCGGTGTTCTCCGGAGATCTGCCGTTCTAATTCAACAGCGGCAAGGAGAAACGGGCCATACCCCTTGAAGTCGTTTGTCCTCCGGGGTTCACCGATATAATACTCGAAACTGCCGTCGCGATACGGGTTACCCCCCAATCCGCCCACCGAACAAACGTCGTGGAGGCTTACAACACCCCTCTCCTCAACTGTCACAAGTTCCTTCAGCAACCCGTCGAACGCCTTCCGTGCGGCGGGAAGGAATTTCCCATCGAGATACCCCATTCTCACCCCTTTCGCGAGCGCGTAGCAAAACATCGCGGAGGCTGATGCTTCACGATAATTTCCCTCGCGGTCGGCAAGATCCACGACCTGATACCAGAGCCCTGTTTTCATATCCTGGTACTTTACGACAGCCTCAGTGAGCCGCCGGAGAACGGCAATCAGGGAATCACGTTGCGGATGATCCTGCGGGAAGAAATCGAGCACATCAACGATCCCCATGGCGTACCATCCCATCGCCCTCCCCCAGAAGTTGGGGGAACGGCCCGTCGTCGGATCGGCCCATTTCTGCTCCCGACTCTCATCCCATCCATGATACAACAGTCCCGTCTTCGAATCACGAGTTTGCCGTTCGAGGAAGGTGATTTGGTGAGCGATGTCGTCGAACGCTTTCGGCTCCTCCAACGTTGCCGCGTAAAGCGTATAGAACGGTTCGGCCATGTAAATTCCATCCAGCCACATCTGGAACGGATAGATTTTCTTGTGCCAGAACCCGTTGATTTTCGTACGAGGGTGGAGGGAGAGCTGACGGCGGAGAGTATCGGCCGCCCTCCGGTATTTCTCAACGCCCGTGAGCTTGAACATTCTCAGGGCGGCCTTCCCGGGGGGAATATTATCGATGTTGAAATCCGCCATCTTGTAGGTCCGGATTGTCCCATCCTCGTCGATGTAGTAGTCCAGGTTCATTCGAATGTAGCGGACGTACTGGCTATCACCGGTGTGTTCCCACATCCGGTAGAACGCCTCCATCATGACCCCTTGTTCATAGTTCCACTTCCTCGATTTCTCTTCGGTCGGGTAGACGATCGAATCGGGGTGGGTCGCAAGAAAGCTCTCTGCAATACGGACAGACCAGGGCTTTTCCTGTCCGGGGCGTTCGCCCGTCGAACAGGCCAACAAGATGAGGATACCGGGAATGATCAGAAAGTGTCGGGACATCGTCTTTTGTTCTTCCACTGAGAACCGCTTAAGAAATTGAGGCTGGACACCGGCGCACGACAGCAGAGGTCGTTGCACCGGAGTTCGTCAGCCTTGACTGCGAATCACTTCAGCAACATCATCTGCTTCACCACCGTACTGCTGCCGGCCTGAACTCTGTAGATGTACGCCCCGGAAGGAAGGTGTGAAGCATTAAAATGCATCTGGTAGGTGCCCGCGGCCTGTCGTCCCTCAAACAGGGTCGCCACTTCCTGTCCCAACATCGTGTACACCTTCACCACCACGTTTTCTTCTTTGGGCAATCCATAGAGGATGGTGGTGGAGGGATTAAAGGGAACTTTGCTCCATCGTTAGGACGCTGCTCACCGTTTTCCCCCGACATCTTGCGACACGACCTTACCGTTGACACGAACATTCTTGAGTTGCATGTTGTTCACATTTTCGATCACGTCCGGATTCGCGACATTATTGAATTCACAATCTTCCAGGACAATGTCGGAGGCCGGTGAATGATCGTACGTTCTTATCCAGAGCGCGTAGGGACTTTTGCCGCTCTTGACATTCTTGACCTGGATATTCCGTACCACGGGGGAAAATGCCCCGGCATCCCCTTCCTCATAAAAGAAATTGATCGTGATGACAGCGTGGGCAACCTCCCCCACCTCCACATCTCTCATAAAAACGTTCTCGACGAAGCCACCCCGGACGGAGTTCGTCTTGATACGCAGGGCACGATCAAGATTTGGACTGTCCATTTTGCAGCGCTCGGCATAGATATTCCGCACGCCTCCGGACATCTCGCTCCCAATCACCACCCCCCCATGTCCGTCTTTCATCTGGCAATCCTGGATGACAATGTTTTCGGTCGGAACGCCGACACGCCGCCCGTCGGTATTACGCCCCGACTTGATCGCGATGCAATCATCACCGGTGTCAAAATAACAACCCTTGATCAGCACATCCTTTGAAGACTCGGGGTTGCAGCCATCGTTGTTCGGACCCAGCCCCTTGACCGTGACATCAAGGATGGAGATGTTTTGTGAGAGGACGGGATGGAGGAACCACATCGGAGAGTCTTTGAATGTCACCCCTTCGACAAGGATATTCTTGCTCCGGTACGGTTGGAAGAAATTGGGACGAAGATAGAACCCTTCGCCGAATACACGCTGGGGCACCGGCACCCCACGCTCCGCCATCGCGAACAGGGAATCACGCGCAGGCTTCTGTTGAGGCATGCCCTTCTTCCACCCGTTGCGCTCCTGCCCTTTCCACCACCACCAATGCTCGGGAGACCCCTGGCCATCGAGAACTCCCTTCCCGGTGATGGCGATGTTTTCTTGTTCGAAGGCATAGATCAGGGGGGAATAGTTCATGCACTCGACCCCCTCCCACCGAGTATACACCACAGGCAGATAATCCATCGGATTCGGGCTGAAGCGGATCGTGGCCCCCTCGGAAACATGGAGATTGACATTGCTCCTGAGATGGATGGCCCCCGTTCGGTACACTCCTGGCGGAACGACCACCCTTCCGCCCCCGGCACGATTACATTCCTCGATCGCCTTTTTGAAGGCCTCGGTACAATCGGTCGTCCCATCCCCCACAGCGCCAAACCCTGTGACGGTAAAATCCCTCTCCGGAAACATCGGGGCCTGAATGTTCTTGAGGATTGCCGGCAAGGCATCCCATCCGCCTGCGTGCTGCGGGACGGACTCTGCACATGATGTGCAAAGAAGCCAAAGCACCACGAAAGAGACGAGGCGGTGTCCAAAAGATTTCCTGAGCTCGAATGCAATTCGCCGCGGCGTTGACATGGTTGTTACTTCAGTAGTTGCAGTTTCAATGTTTTCTTTTGGCCGCCATACTGAACGACAGCCAGATACACTCCGGATGCTGCGCGTCGGGCCAGGGCATCAGTTCCATCCCAACGCATCCGATATCGTCCCGCTCCGAGTTCTCCGTGAAGAATATCCTTCACCAGCCGACCGGCAATATCGAACACCTGCATGCTAACTTCTCCCAGGAGGGGGAGTTCAAATTCGATCATTGTCTCCGGATTGAACGGGTTAGGGTAATTCTGGAAAACGGAGAAGGACCCAGGAAGGAGGTTGTCAGGACCCATTGATGTTATCGGTCCACCCGATTCAAAAGCCCCGATGTCCGGGGCGGCACCGTTGTAGGGAATTTCCACATTCGTTCCCGCGTCGATCAACCCGCTCCCGCCGGCAAGTCGCAGAAACGGAACATCGGGCAAACCCCCGTCCGGTTTTCGCGGACCGCGCATGCCCGTAGTATCAAGAGAGACGAAGTCGGCCGCGGTCACGGTAAACGGAAGCATCCAGCTATTCGTTTGTTGCACTGCAAAACTGCCAATCGAGCCGAAGGGTCCGACGGCAAGGGAATTGATCACGGTCAGGATCTTCCCGCTTACTAATGTTTGGCTCAGGCTGTAGTTCGTGCCGTTCCGATATGCTGAACCGTTGTGAATGGTCATGGACCCACGGTTGTTATTCTGATCGAAGCCCTTCACCCGGTTGTCAAACGCAATACAGCTTTTGAGGATAACATTGTGTTTGAGGCTGTCACTGTTTCCATTGTCTCCGCCCCCGAGCTTGAAACCGTTCCCGTTTCCATTGCTGGCGACACCGCTGGAAAGATAGCCATTCTTGAAGATCCAGCAATGTTCCAGAACCGTTGTCACGTCATCGGCTCCCCGGAGGTACCCGTCGAAGCCGTCATCGGAGTTTTGCCACGCCCTGCAGCCATAGAACGAATTGCCGGTACCGACGGTGAGCTTCGGTGCGAACCCGTCCGCGTTCCCATGGCTCAGGTCGGCATTGTTGTACGAGTCACAATTGATAATCTGATTGTACGCGGCTCCGTTGGCCAGTTGGAGTCCGGTGTCCCTGTTTTCAGAGAGAGAGCAAAATTCGATGATATTGTACGATCCGTTATCGACCAGGATCCCGTTATCGCCCGCTCCTTTGATATCGAGTCCTTTGATATGCCAATACCAACCCTGAAGACGAATTCCCCTGTTACTCCCTGAAAGTGCCATCCCTGAGAAATCGAGGATCGGTCGTTCACCGGGGTAGGCAAGCAAATGAATGCGCTGGGTGGCGGTGCCGTATTTTGAAAGATTGACGGTCGTGAGAAGAGGATACACGCCCCCGCGCACAGAGATCGTATCGCCGGCTTGAGCAACGGAATGCGCTTTGGTGATAGTCGCAAATGGTTGCTCAAATGTTCCGGAGTTTAAATCATTCCCGGAAGGGGCGACGAAAATCTGGGCCTGCAACTGCATTCCCCACAAAAGAAGTCCGACACAGCTAAGAAGATATTTCACGAACAAATATGCAATTCCTCCACGACAGTTCAAAACCTCCCCTTAAAACAAGCAGGGCCTGAGAGGAACTCTCAAGCCCCGCTCTTGCACCATCACTTGATCAACGTCATTTTTCTTGAAAGAACGAGCTGCTGCGTCGACAGCTGATAGATATAGACACCGGAGACAAGGTGGGAAGCATTGAAATCCACGGCATGCTCACCCGCGTGCATAAACCCATCGACCAACGAAGCGACTTTTCTGCCGAGCAGGTCGAACACTTCCAGCCTGACTTTTGAGTCGGTCGGCAGCGAATACGTGATCTTCGTCGCAGGGTTGAATGGGTTGGGATAATTCTGATCCAGCGAGAACGTTTCCGGAATGATTCCCTGGCCCGGAACTTCAACCGAGGTGGCCGGGTCTGTCAACCACTGTGCCTTTTTGGTCGGGAACCAATTCAGGTCGCCAACAGGATAGCCGCCCGTAGCCGCTGTATAGGCAGAAGAAGAAGTGGAATATGAAGCATTCAGGGTATCCCGATAGTAAATAATATTCCGGCGGTCATAGTCATCCCTGGTCCGAACAAAGTTTGTCTGGACTTTTTGCCTTGTTCCTCCGTTCGGAGCCTCGTACCACCGCATCATCGTGGTCATGACCTTCGGAATCTTCTGAAGGGTCAGGTTGACCTCACGAAATGCCGTTACAGAATCACCCCCTTGTTGCTGGAGTTTGCGGTTGATGTGCCATGAAAGAGGAGAGCCAACAGGAAAACTGAATCGGGTCAAGAATCCCCTTCCGGAATCGGAGATACTGTAATAGTTATTTCGAATCGTCCATTTTGTTGTATCGTTGGGGGCTGTGAAAATCCATGTGATTCTGTTTCTTCCATTCGGATACACCTCTCCCGTATTTGCCCATTCTGCAGCGCGGGACGCGTCCGTGGAATCCTCCCCTAAACCAAACGCGTCGACGAATAGATTGTTCATAATATGGATTTGATTTCCCACATTGCCGAGTGAAAGGAGCCCATGGTATCCCATGCCATTCACAAAGGTATTGTGGTTAATGCGGCCATATTTGATGGCCCCTGTCCCCGCGGTCGGGTTGGCAAAATTATAATGCCGGATCGCGCGGTCCTGGTAATTCACGAACGTGCAATTCTCCACAATAAAAGTATCGATGGTAGCCTCACGCAAGTCAAACCCTTTTCCGGCTCCGAGATTGGACGTCGTCAGGGCGCCCATATCGGCAAAAATCGTATTCTTGGCCGAAACCTTTACCGCATTCGAACCGGTTCGAACATGCTGACCGTTGACATTGGAAAAAATGACCCCATCGAGGATGATCGAGGAACCGACGGCGGTGGTATTGATCAAGCCGCCTTGAACCCCGTCTACGCGCTCCGGTTCAGGCTCATAGAAGCCGGCTACACCGATATTGGTCATTTCCAGGTTCCCACCGTTGAGAACGACGAAGTTTCCCGGAGGTCTTGTGGGGGTGGTCCCGGTTCCGCTCTCCCAAAGATAGATGATCGGTTTTTTTCCGGTCCCTGCAGCAGCGCGGAAACGAAGTGTCTTTCCGCTTTGGATGGTGATGATTGCCCGGGACAGGTACACTCCATCGCGTTGCAGTTCGTACACCCGGTTTGCGAGCAATCCGCCTGTTGCAGTCGTATCGGCTGCAAACTGTTCGTTCACATAAGTTGCAGTTTGACCGTTGAAGGGAACGAGCGTCAAAACGCTTTCCTGTCCATAGGTCATTCCGGCGGCTATACAGAGGACCGCAAGTATGGTTACAACTTTTCTAAAAGACATAGTTACCTCCCAGCATTTAAGAGTGGTTGAGGGGGAAAAGTTCTTGGCAAATCTTCCTGGCAACACCTCCTTGTGGGATTTGCCCATCAGAGAGCTTTTCGTGTGATTGTGGATTAGAGGGATCATTATAATTCCAGTGTTACGCCAAAGTCGGCCGTCAGGCCGTACATCTCGCTTTGATCAAACAAGGTACGGTCGAACACCCGATTAAAGATAGAACTGCCGTCTTCGATGTTCGTAACATTATTGAAATTCAAAGAGAGTGAAAGAAACGGGGTGACTTTTTGTTTTAATGCGACATCGACGCGCGTGAAGGCGGTCGTCAGCCGATCGTTCAGACCTGTCGCTGAGAACGAGAGATTATGCTCCCCCTGATGAAAGACCGAGACCCGTGCCGAGAAACCGTCGAGATCGTATCCGAGGGCGATGTTCCCAAAGAACTCCGGCATCCCCTCCAGTTTCTGTTTCCGCTCCACAAGGATGTTTGCCGACTTGGTGAGGGGAAAAGGACCCGAGGAATCGACATAGGTGATAGTCTTTGATCCATAGAGGACCGTTTCAGAACGCACAAGGGAAGCGTTGTACGACAGGACGAAGTTTTTAAACGGTTCGGGGAGAAAATGAAAATTGATCTGTTGCTCCAATTCGAATCCCCATACTTTTGTTGGTTTGGGGGAGTTGTAGGGGATTGTCAGATTGTACGGTGTGGTGCGCATCTGGCTCTTCCAAGTGCTGCCAAATCGTTGAAGAAGTGTATCACCGACCGTGTTGAAATTGTTCAACATGTGATACATGTCGGTGATGTCCTTATAATAGGCCGATAAGGAAATAAGCCCAAAGGAATTGTCATAGAACGATGTGTTGACCTCGATATTCCATGCCTTTGAAGTCCTTAAGGAGGGATTTCCGACAAACACCTGAAACTGGGTGCCGACCTCGGCCGGGCGTCCGGCGATGTATCGATTCAAACGCATATTGAAATCGGGTCTTCCCAGTGCCTTATAGGCCGCCACCCTTACACTCATAAAATCAAACGGTCTGTAGGAGATATTGAGGTTCGGCAAAAGGACGGATTGGACGAAAGAAGAAGTTGTATCGGTGATAGAATTGGTAGGGATGGGGAAGCCGGACACCGGCTGTGGCATAAATGTTGAGAGATAGTTGTTATCCTCGTTCTCGAGCCGGACGCCAGCGATGATTGTCAGGTCTTGCCCGACGTTCAAAGTGTTCATAATGTAGCCAGCGGCGACCCGTTCTGTGACAAAATAGTCGTCGTAACGGATGAGCGGATTCCCCCAGATCTCATACTGGTTCCCCGTGGCATCAATCCCATATTTATTCAATTCTCTCCATTGACGCAGCCTGTCCTTCGCGATAAGCGGCTTGAGGGAATAGGAACCATAAACATCTCTTGCGGTGGGGCCACCAAAAAAGAAGCGGTCAATCCCGATAAATCCCCCGCCCGATTTTTGCCATTCTTCAAAATAGGTCCCTGTAAAGTCCTTTTTCCTGAACGTTCCATCCGGCAGCCTTTCATGGGTTTGCCAGCGTCCCAGGTAGTATGGGGTGAAATCTTCCCTCCGTGCATTGGATCGATTCTTGACCTTGAACTTTGCACCGAGCTTGACCTCGCCCGAGATCATGCCTCCCGAGAGGTATTGTTTGCCGATATTCAGGAAGACGGTTTTTTCCTTATCATAATTATCCTGAGCACGATAGTACGCCCAGTACAATGATGCATTGGAGTAGTTATTGACCGCGTACGGGATAATTTGTTCGGGGCCGCTTGTGAACTCGGGGGTGGGATTCATGCCCGATGGTTCAACAAAAATCGCCTGGTAATCATACGGGAATTCGGACTGGGATTCTGCAAACGAGGTACCCCAGTTCAGAGAAAATCCGAAGATGCTGTTGTCACCGCGGATCGAACTGCTCAGGGTTTTCGTGTCCTGCTCCCTATCGCGATAATCATAGACCGGCTGTCCCTGCTGGGTCCCACCCCCCCCCGATGGATACTCTCTGGTGGAAAGGAAATAGTCCCTCTTCGTTCTGCCGTAGACATTACTAATCCTCAGAGAGCCGCCATCAGGTGTGTTCAGGTCCAACAGAACACTTAAACCATCTCTCTTTCTCGTCTCGTCGGTAAATTCCAGGCGAAAATTGTTGATGAAATAGTTCGGCAGGTCCTGCCGGCCATAATCGACATTGATTCTCTCATTGCTTCGAATTCTTTTCTCGAGGTTGCCCGTAACCTGTACTCCCAGGATGTTATCGAAAAATCGTTCCCCATAGTGCAGTGCAAAAATATATTGCCGAGCTGAAGCCATGAGATCGTTATAGTCGCCCTTCATATCTGCCTTGATATCCCTAACCTCTGGAGCTTTCCTTGTCACCAGGTTAATGCTTCCAGCCAACGCATCCCCATCCTTGTCGGGAGTCAATGCCTTGTAGAGTTCTACGCCTGCCAACGAACTTTGGGAAAGCATGGAGAGATCAACTCCGCGGCTTGTTGCATCGGTCGGGGGGATCTTCACCCCATCGATCGTAATGCTCGTAAACTTATCCTCCAGACCGCGCAAAATCACCTTGTTGGCCTCTCCACCGGATCGGATCATGGAAACCCCCGGCAAACGACCGATGGCTTCCGCAGCATTTGCATCGGGTAGTTCCTGGATTTTCTCCCGTGATACGACATTGACAATGGTGTTCGCCGTCCTTTGTTGGTTGATTGCTGCAACTTGCCCACGTGCCTGAGCCGTGATGACCACTTCTTGCCCCTCGATGATATCGGGGAGGAGACGGACATCAACCAATAGTTCGTCAACACCAACGTTTACTTCGATCGTCCTAGGTCGGTACCCGATATACGATATCCGCAGGGAATACCAACCGGCGGGAATATTGTGGATCCGGTACGTTCCTTCCCGATCGCTGGCGCTCCCGAGGGCCGTGCCGATGAGAAACACGTTGGCTCCGAGCAATGGCTCCGCTGTCAGCGAATCGCTCACAACACCGCGGATCGCACCTTGTGCAAAAACAACAAACGGAGAGACAAACAGCATGAATGCTATCACTCCCAACATCCCCATTCTCTTCGCGGGCGATGAATCAGTTTTCCAGGTCAGCATGGAAAGATCTTTCTGTGTTGGTTGAATCTCATTCTTGGAGAATCACGATACGGTTGAGAATCGTTTGATCACATCTGGTGAGGTGTTGATGGAAGCGTGTAGGAACTGCCTGATGCGCGAAACCAGGAACACAATTCCACGGGATGTGGAACGCCTGATCGACGGAGAAGGTGTCGTGTTCATTCGCGGATCCTCCACTCGTGGGTTCTGGGCAGAATCTTGAAAGAGATGACGAATGTTGACTGTATCGTTTACTTTACCGGTAACTGAACTTAAAGGAAAACTGGGTAACTGTCAAGCGAAATCGCCAGGCGGAATTTCTTAATTTTGGAAAAGAGGGTCTGGGAAGTCAGGACAGGAAGAGGGTACGGATTATCCCCCTCCCCTTCTCCACTTGAGCGGGAAGAAGAGGATCAAGGAAAAAACCTTATCGCTTATTCTGAGGCATTATTGGATTTGGGGACTGACATCCTGGAACCCCAGGGCAAGATCATTACTTACGATTGTGCTTCCCTAGGTGCGATAGAGAAGTGGGTTCATTTCCGTGGAAGCGAGATCACCTGTCTTTGTGCCAGGCAGAAATGCATCGCGATCGGCGTGATGCTCCTTCCTGACCAACTCGGTCAGCCTGATTCCGTCTTCCATGTAAATAATCGTCATGACCGCCCTAGGAGTCTCCGTCACATTCGGTCCTGCACGATGAAATGTCCATCCATAGTGATAACTTACTTCCCCCAGATCGAAAGGACCCTCGTCGTATTCGAAATTCTGAGCCGCAAGGGATTCCTGAATCATAGCCTCACTCTTATCGCTGATTGGAAGATCCCGGCCAATCTCCACTTTATGGCTTCGTGAGCTGAAGGCAAGAGGACCCATAGGAAGGGGCGTCGCCTGCAATGGCACCCAAACGGTGCATGTGTTCGAATTGCTAAGGGGCCAATAATATTGATCTGCATGCCATGGGGTAATGCCGCCGCTCGGCTCTTTATAGAGAGCCTGATCATGATACAATCTCACTCCTCGCACTCCCATCAATTGAGCCGCGATCCCTGCAAGCTTCGGGCTCAGCACGAATTGGCGGACCATCTCGTTTTGACGCCATAGGTTCGTTACCTGAACAAATGCTTTTTCGTACGTCGTGCGCTCCGACATCGGCTTTTTGAGCAGGGGGTTCCTTTCCAGTACGACCCGTGTAATTTCATTTCTGTAGTGTTCGATACAATCCGGGGGAAGAACATGTTTCAGCTTGATGTAACCCCGTTCATGGAAAAAAGCCTGTTGCTCTTTCGTAACAGTGTGGTGTGTATGAAGACCATCCATTCCTTGGCTCCCTTATGAAAATCCATGACGGTGAATCGGATAAAACGACCCCCTAGCTCAAGCCTCCTCCTCAACCAGGTTTCAGCGCAATATCTTATTAGTCTCCGCGACGACATACACCAACACCCTCTTCGTGTGAGAGAGGCAGCCACTTCATTGTTCAGATATTTTCTTCTCCCTTGTTGTTACGGCAAGAAGTTCTTTTAAATCGCGCAAACCGTGTATGGCGGCAAAAGTTGCCACTCCAAAAAATGTCACCGCTGCGATCAGGAAGATGACGAACCAGATCATGGCTCCAGTACTCATGGCACCTCCGCCTTCGTGATCGACTTTGGCGGATGCGACGATTGTGTGAACATGGACCCAAGGAACATTCCGGCCGCCGCAAACACAAAGCTCAGCAACCCCGCAGTATTGACATCTGTGATAAAAACAAGTTCAGCAGGCAGCATGGCAGGCGATTTTTCGAGGATAAGGAACCCCATGGGCGCTAAAGCTCCCAAGATCAGGGCTGTATACGCACCAACATTGTTCGCCTTGCTCCAATACAAACCTGCGGTGACACATCCAAGAGCTCCCGCCGTGTACATAGCCCCGGTAATGAACAGGTACTGAAACGCTGTGTCCGGGATCTGGTAAAACAGTCCGAAGATAAGGAGAAACACACCGATCATCCCTGCCGCAATGCGCGTGACCCACATTGTCGTTCGCTCAGGAAAGTCCGTCGTCCGGAAACAGGCGATGACATCCCGGGCGAGCACGGAACTCCACGCCAGAAGGTAAGCACTATAGGTTGACATGGATGCAGCAAGCATGCCAGCGATCAGCAGGCCAAGAAGACCGGTTGGCACCAACTGCCCTAACATTTTCGGCATCGCTGCGGCCGAGGGCTCCCCCGGTCCCAGGTACGCCAGTGCAGCGACCCCCCACACCATGGGCACCATCGCCCGTCCTGCAAATGTCAGTCCTGTATAGAAGAACACCTTTCTTGCCACGGTGGGACTTTCCGAAGCGAGAGCTTTGGACGTTCCCGGTTGCCAGAGCGCGCCAGCGGCAATATTGCTGATGAGAATCCAGACAATAAACATCCACCCGAATCGGGGGTTCACGAGCGGATCGTATCCCCCTTCCCCAAAATGTTCGGTCACAGCGGAAGCAAGCGTTCCCCAATCAAGATTCCAGAGAACGGCAATGGTCGCGACAAGCATTCCGACCGAGAGTACGACAAACTGCATGAAATCGGTGATCACAACGGAGAACATGCCGCCAAGGATCGTGTAGCTGATCACGATCACCAACATGATGGTCATGACTATCAGAAGGGCATCAGGCCCAAACCCCATGACCTCCGTCAAAAAGATTCCATCGAATTTGAGAAAGATCCCCATGTTCAGGACACCGCCAAGAAAGAGGATCACACCTCCAAGCAATCGCACTTTGCGACTGTATCGGATCTCGTAGAACTCCGGTATGGTCATCACGCCATATTTTCGCAGCCCGGCAATGACAAAACCGGTCGAACCGACAAAGGAGTACGCGCATGCGGCCAAGATTCCGATGATAAAGCACGAGAAGCCGGTGAGATACCCAAGCTCCCCAAAATACATAAAGGTGATCGTGCCAAGCTCGGTCGCCACGAAGGTCGCAATGCCGAGCGAGAGCTTGACGCGCCTGCCGGCGACCATATATCCGCTCAGATCCTCGACGAAGCGCTTGGCCCAAAAGCCAAGACTCATGGCGAAAATCAGATACAGGACGATAATTGCGATGTCCAGCGTCGAGAAGTTCACCGCGTAAAGACCTGTCGCCAGAATTGTGCGTATTGATCCCATCGCATGAAGTTGATACCCCAGTGAGGACTTGCGCCGGTCATCCAGCTTGAGGCCCGGCCTTTGCCGAATCCATGTTCGGCCAGGAGCGGGTACCACCGACCCTGGTTTTCGATCTCGATGATGCTGGTCGCTCCCTTGCGAAGCTTCACTTCGTTGAACCCGAGCAACGGTGGAACAGTGCCTATGTTGATCCCCCTCACAGCAGGGTGATCCGAAGCCGCGATGCGAAGGGCGTAGCCGTTCGTGGACTCAATCAGATCGTCATGTGGGAGACACTCCACGGGAAGAACATGATGAAATCGCGAGCGCGCCCATCCTCCTTTGCCCAATTCACCGCCGAAACTGAGCCAACCGCCGTTCATGTGAAAATGCCCGCCCCTCTCAACCCATCCGCACAATAAGTCGAACCGATCAGGGAAGGTCAAGGGCTGCCCTCCCCACTTATGTCGCCGGAAAAAATCGGGATGTAACATAAGACACTTCGTTTCGACATCCGCAAAGACGATCGTCGTTGCCCAGGCAAGACGGGCGGCAAACTCCTCGGGGGACATATGATACAACTCCCAGGAAGGTTGCGAGATAACCTCGGCGCCTGGGATGTTTTTCAATGCGTCCACAAACGGTTGGGCATAGTTCAGAATTTCGACATCCTTGCTGGGGGCTTCAAAAGGAGACTCAACATACTTCTGACCGATGTGAATGCACCAGTTGCCGACGTGCCAGAGACGAAGTTGTGACGGGATGTTCATAGGGTTATCCGATGATGAATTGGATGGTCACAAACTGGGGAAAGAGGCGGTTTTCGCTAAGGAGAGCGTGCCTCGTGGTTGCCTCCGGGTTGAAGGTGGTGGGAAGTGTCCACAAAAACAACAAAATGGCGTGACCTTGCCGATCACGCCATGGATGTGGACAGGGACGGAATCGAACCGCCGACACATGGATTTTCAGTCCATTGCTCTACCAACTGAGCTACCTGTCCGAAAATTCCTAAACTTAGCGAACGAGCGCAGCGAGTAAAGCTAAGTTAATGAAATTTTCAGGATCCCGCTGCTTTCGAGCGGGATCCAAATTCTTCCAGACGTGCCATGATCCCATCGGGCTTCATTCCGAATGGAAGAACGGAAACAAAACAGGTGCGGAGTTCCTTCCCGCACCGGAACAATCGTACGCAAGTTTTGGCCGAAAAGCAAGACTCTGCTTACTCCAGTTCCCTCGCATTCTTCTGACCTATGAAACTGACGATCTCCTCTCCCGCATCAACACCGAGAACATTTCCGGAAATAAATGAACCATACTCATGGGTGACCAAAATAATGGCGCGGGCGATATCTTCTGGAGTCGTCAAGCGTATCTGCGGGTTCTTCGCCCTTGCCGTATTGATAAGATTCATTGCCGCGGGAATTTTCCGAAGCGCCGGTGTATCGGTGACGCCGGCCATAATGGAATTGGCCGTTATGCCGAACGAACCCAATTCCATCGTCAGTTGACGGATATGTGCTTCCAATGCCGCCTTCGCCGCCGATACCGCACCATAGTGAGGAATCTGAGTGCGCCCCCCCGAACTGGTCATTGCATAGATGCGCGAACCTTTGCGTAACAGATTCCGCGTATACGCGCCCTGAGTCCAGTACACAAGGGAATGGGCCATAACATCCACGGTCATCTCAACCTGTTGCTGCGTAATCATGTTCTCGTGGCTCTCGGAGATATAAGGACGCAGGGTGCCAAATGCAAGTGAGTGCATAAGCACCCGCACAAAGGCGTTCTTATCCGCCGCGAGCTCCTTTTGAAGAGCATTCAGAACTTCGGTCCGCTTCGCAGCGTCAGCGGCATTCACATTGAAAAAAAGCATCTTCACGCCTGTAGCACTAATCTTCTGCTTCACCTCTTCAACGGCGGGCATCGTGGCAGCCCGGTCGAAATGGACGCCGCAAATGTTCATCCCATGCCGCGCGAGTTCAATTGCCGTGGCCCCTCCAAAACCGCTCGAGGACCCAAGGATCAAGGCCCAATCCGTTGACTTAAAGCGCAATGATTGCTGTTCTTCCATAGCTCCTCAGTATTCAGAAAACCGTGAGCCACAAAAATACCATATTTTGCCAGAAAATCAAGAGTTTTTCCTACTCGACAGTGACACTCTTGGCTAAATTCCTCGGTTGGTCGACATTCGTGCCACGGGCAACAGCAATATAGTAGGCAAGGAGCTGGAGGGGAATGACGTTCAGAATTGGACCGAAAAAACCAAACGTCCGCGGTACCCGAATCACAAACTCCGCGAGATGTCCGATATCATCATCATCTTCGTTCGCCACGGCAAGTATCCTTCCCCGACGTGCCTTCACCTCCTGCACATTGCTCATCACCTTCTCGTAGATGGCATCCTTCGGCACAATGCAAACGACGGGCATATGTTCGTCAATCAAGGCTATCGGTCCGTGTTTCATCTCTGCCGCGGGATATCCTTCGGCATGGATATAGGAAATCTCCTTCAATTTGAGGGCGCCCTCCAGGGCTACCGGAAAATTGGCCCCCCGGCCAAGGTACAAGAAGTTCCTGGCATTCTTCAATTCTCCCGCAATCTCCCTAATCCGGGCGGCGCCGTCGAGCACCTTCCCTACTTTTTCAGGCAGCGCATCAAGTTCCTTCATCAAGAGTTTATAGTCCACGTGCAACAGCCCCTTCGCACGGGCCACCATCAAGGTCACCAGCGCAAGCACGGTAAGCTGGGAGGTGAAGGCTTTCGTCGAGGCCACGCCAATTTCCGGACCGGCGTGAATATACACCCCCCCCTGGGTCTCACGAGCAATGGTACTCCCTACCACGTTGACGATTCCAAGGACTGTCGCCCCCTTCGCTTTGGCTTCACGTAACGCAGCCAGCGTATCGGCAGTCTCACCGCTCTGGCTGATGGCGATGACAACATCGCCTTGCTGAATAACCGGGCTGCGGTACCGAAACTCCGAGGCATACTCGACCTCCGTCGGGATCCCCGCGATCTGTTCAAGCATGTACTCCCCCACCAACCCCGCATGCCAGGAGGTCCCACATCCCAGCAGGATTATTCTTCGGGCGGAGATAAGCTTTTCCCGCATCTGCTCCAGTCCGCCCAGCTTCACCTCTCCTTCCTCAACCTGAAGCCGCCCCCGTAGAGCATTCCTGATCGTCTCGGGCTGTTCATGGATCTCCTTCAGCATGAAATGCTCGAAGCCTCCCCGCTCAATCTGATCCAATTCGAACGACAGTTCCTCCACAGATTTTTGGATGGTGACATCATCCAACGTCTTCGTCGAAATCCCTTCAGCGGAAATGACTGCATATTCCCCATCCTCCATATACGTTACTTTCCGTGTGTGTCGAATCAATGCGGAGGGGTCGGAAGCAATAAGATACTCCCCCTCCCCGAACCCGATTACCAGCGGACTCCCTTTTCGGGCCACAATGAGCTTGCGGGGTTCGTGGGAACTCATGACCACAATCCCATATGTTCCTTTCACCTGGTGCAACGCCTTTCGGACGGCCTGCTCGAGTCCCCCACCGGCTTTGTGCAATTCTTCTATCAGATGGGAAAGGACTTCAGTGTCCGTTTCCGACAGAAACTGATGACCTCCCGCAATCAGCTTCTTTTTCAGGGAGGAATAATTTTCAATGACGCCGTTATGGATGACGGCGATCGATCCTGAACAATCGAGATGGGGATGAGCATTCACCTCGCTTGGCTCTCCGTGGGTCGCCCAGCGCGTATGTCCCATGCCAACGCTTCCCGTAATGGCGCCGGCGGGTAAGGCCGATTCCAGGTGGCTCACCTTCCCCACTTTTTTCAACGTAACAATCCTTCCACCCCTCTGGACTGCAAGACCGGCGGAATCATACCCGCGGTACTCCAGACGTTTGAGCCCCTCCACTATGATTGGCGCAGCCTCGCGGCTCCCAACATATCCGACTATTCCGCACATAGCCACCCCTTGGGTTTATACAAGGACAATCGCTCCCATCATTCTCCCGGAACGCTCTTTTTCACGCCGAAACGAGTGAAAGAGGTCTGGTTGACACATCGTACAACTTCGAGATACTTCGATATTGTCTTCTTTCAATCCTGACATCGTCAACTGGCGAACGTTTGCCTTTTTAAGGTTCAAAAACTTTTTCCCGCCCCCCTGTTCGACAAGATCCGCTTCAAACAGATCGCCCACATCCGTCCGGATTTCATAACAACACACGTCCGCACTGGGACCAAGATATGCAACCAGGTTGGAAGGATCGCTTCCCCATTCTCGCATCATACTCCTGACCGCTTCAGACGTAATAGATGCAACGGTCCCTCTCCATCCCGCATGGATTGCCGCAATGGCATAATTATTTGGATCAAACAGGAACACAGGCAGGCAGTCCGCGACCGAAACGGCCAGTGGGATACGGCGTGTCTTCGTCAGCAGCGCGTCGCAGGCCTCAAACGAACCTGCCCCGGAAACAACAACGGCATGGTTGGAATGACACTGCATTGGGAAGGCAACCTCCTCCGGCGCAATACCGAGATGAGAGAAAAAACGCCTTCGGTTTTCTTCCACGTTCCCCTTTTCGTCACCAACCCGAAAGCTGAGATTCATCCCCAACGGCTCCGGACTCACTCCACCTTTGCGGGTACTGAACGCAAAACGGACAGCCGGATAGCGGGCCAGCAATTGCGAACTGATGACGGGGGAGGGCTGCATTCAGCGAGGGCTCACCGGGAGGATAATTTCCACCACCGTTCCTTCCCCCACCGTACTTCGAAGTGAGATTCTTCCGTCAAGATCCTCAATAACCTTCCGCGTAATAGCCAGACCAATTCCCATCCCATCGGTTTTCGTGGAAAAATTTGGCTGGAAGACCTTCGCCTGAATTTCTTCCGGAATTCCCGGACCATTGTCACGGATGACGATCCGACACCGAGCGTTTTGAACCGAAGAGTCGATCGTCACGATGCCCCCCTCCTCCAGGGCCTGAACGCTATTGCGAAGAATGTTGATCAGCGCGCGGCGCAATTCATCCTTGTCGGCAATCATCGGCATGGGAACTTCGGAATAGTTTGTCCGAAATTCAACTCCACGAACTTCCGCAAACAACAGCACTGTTTCGCGCAGGAGTTCGTTGACATCGACCCTCTCGAATGTACGGACCGGCATCCTGGCAAAATTCGAAAACTCCGATGCGATACGGGAAAGAGCCTCGATCTGGTCCACAACGGTCCGGCCAACTCTATCAAGAATCTCGCCAAAGTTGGAGATCCCATCACGGTGCGCCTGCACCAGATGCTGCATCGAAAGTTTCATGGGTGTCAACGGATTCTTGATCTCGTGGGCGACCTGTTTCGCCATCTCCTTCCATGCCAGTTCCCGTTCGACGCGGACAAGATTCTCCCTGCTTGCCTTCAACTCGCCGGTCATTTCATTGAACGAATCGACCAGCTCACCAACCTCATCGGAGGAACGTTTGGGTATCCGGATATCCAACTCACCCCGTCCGACCCGCTGCACGGCAGCAGATAATTCCCTTAAGGGTTTCGACAACCGGTTCGCCAGCACCACGGCAATCACGATAATCACCAGAACCACCACGGCATATGCGCCCAAAAGGAATGCGTTCCGCTGTGCGAGTTCCTCATCGATCTCCTGCAGACGATACAAGGCGGGAACGGCAAGAACGCCGAGGAAACGTTCGCCAAGATACAGCGCGCGGTAGCCGACGATATAGCGTACGGACCCTATCTGCTCCGAATCCTTATAGAACTTTTTTCCCAACAGGACGGCGTTGGCAAACGCCGGACCATGCAGGCGCCCATCAAGAATGGAGGCCTTATAGAGCTCCGATCGACTGCTCGCCTGCAATGATGTTCTTCCGTATACCGTGAAATCAATTCCCAGGTCGGTCGCCACCATCTCACAAAAATCATCATTGACGCCCGAAAGGAAATCTTCTTCGTCAAGGACGGTCGAAAGGATGCGCTGTTCCACAAGGTCAAGTTCCTGTGAGAGACGCCGGCCGATGGTCTCATTGAACCGATCCACAGCCAGATCGCGGTTGTAGTACGCAAGAACGACAAGCGGTACTATTGAAAGAATAGCGAACGAAGTAACGAGTTTTTCCCGGAACCCGGGCGAACGGAACGGTCTTCTTCCAAGCCTCAGCGCGAGCATTAGGAGAACCACGAATCCGGCCATCATACCATACACCAGCAACATCTTCACGAGGTTGAACACGTGCCACCGGATGTCCAGGAAACCAAGATGTATGGCGACGATACGTTCCGCTTGTGAAGGATCCCGTGCATAGAGAACTTCCGTACCGATGCCGCCGACCTGCTCTTCAACCCACACGAAGCGATCTTGGGACCATGCCCCTGCCTCAAGGAGATCATTCCGCACACGCTCACCCCTGGCAAGTTCCGTGTTTGTCGTCGATGCAAGGATTCCGCCGATATACTCTGTCACTGAAAACGTCCGGATTCGCTGATCGAATTGGTTGGGGCCGGCTGATCGGAGCAATTCCGGGGTTTCACCGCGAAAGAGAAATCGTTGACTCGCGGAGAGGCCTATGGCTATCGTCCCCATCGGCCGGCCCTGAGAATCACGGATCGTCCCCCATGCGCCGTAGTATTTGACGCGCCCCTGGGGAAGGTTCCTTTCGAACACGAGCAACGCCTCCTCCTCCGCGTCAAAGGTGCGGGTCAGCAATTCATATTCTTCATACGAGGTCAACCCGACGGAAAAATTGCTGATCTCCCTTCCCTCGCGATCATAAATGTAGACTCCCGAGTTGTATCCCTCCCTGCTCATCAGCATCTGTGCCCAGAGGTTGAATGCCCTTTCACTCCCCCGGGAAGAATCCCGAACTCCCCGACCAAATTCCGCCGCGAATTGTTCATGGGCAGCGTTCAACCCTTCCGTGACGACAAACGACAGCCATCCGTCAATGGGCCGCAGCAGCTCTTGGGCAAAAGTTTCCACCTGCTGACGATCCTTCTCATGTATTTTGGCATCGAGCGTCAGAGCGGAAAGAATAAATGCACCAAGAAGGAGGAACCCGTAGTCTTTCATGGAGAGGCCCGGCAGGCTCTCCCGGGCTCCGGAAGGCACTTTGAGAACGTTGAGGAACACAAAGACCAGGACAAACAACAGCGGCGGCATCCAGACAGGTACCTGTGGGACTCTATTAATAAAAGAGAAGAGTGCAAATCCGGCCAGGAACGAACCGAGGACTATGAGCGAGAGAACGCGAAAGGAGAGACGGGAAAACAAGCGGGCCAGCGAACGGGCACTCGCGGAGAAACCAGCCACTACAATCAGCAAGAGGGAAAGAGAAAGCAGGAAGATATTGATGTGCATGATCCCCGTGGCGAGGGAGGGGACCAAACTTCCCGGATCCTGATACGAGATCGTCGAATCGAACACAAAGCTACGGATCGCTGCTCCATAGCCCCGAATGACCCAGGGTATGCCCAGGGACCATACAAGGAGCGTCAACAATGAAGAACCCTTCCTCAGGACAGCGGGAGCCTTTCCCTCCTCCATGGTGATCACACGGTGCAATTCCCCTCGCACAAGGATCAGGACCGTTCCCAGGACCGCAAGGCAGGAAAGAAACAGTTCCCCCAGAGAGGAGGTCAGATTCATGGCAAATGGCGAAGCGTACACCGCGGGATCGAATACTATTCCTCCCAACACGACGGAGGGAGCGTCAACGATCCTCCATCCCAGGCGAATCCCCCACACAACCACCAACCATGTCAGCACCCGCATGGCAACCGAGTGAACGAACGACAACCGACGCCAGAGGAGAACAACCATGAAACCGGTTGCCATCATAACGGACAATGCTGTTATGCCTCTCCAGGTTGCGTTAACACGCTGCACTTCTTCCTCCAGCACCTGCAGCCTGACCACGGCTTGCGCAATGGTCCGTTCCTCAAAATTCTTTAACGGTACAGCATATTCGCCTTCCACCGGGGGGATGCTCTCATCCTCGAAGGTGAGACGAATGGGGACGTCAAGACTCTTCGATAATTCTCCACTGAAACTATAGCGGGAAACAAAACGATTGGAGAGTGGGAAGTTCAGCTCCAGCGGCTGGCTGGCCACGACGCAAAACCGGTGATCGCCGGTCATCTTCCCCGCCGAGAGAAATCGGTGAAGGCTCGCGCGGGAAATAACAAGAAAAGAATCCGCGGATTGCTGTTGAAGAATGTTCTTGTACTGAGGAACCACACTTCGCCCTGCCCAGAGGAGAACCGTACCCTGAGGATCGGTGATCTCGAGGCTCACCGTGTTATCGAACCGGAGCGATTCGATGCGGCCAAACAACTCCGCAACCCTGGCCGGTGTTCCCTCACGGATCCGCTGGAACAGTTCCTGGTCTTCAAACACCCGGGAAACCTGTGCGTTCAGAAACTGTGATCGCTGTCGGAACTGATGGTCAATTTCGCCGCTGATGTTCCGGAGAGAGTGTTCCTGCCTCTCCGCCCAATTGTTTTCGAGGAAGCCGGGATACCACGTCCGGAGCAGAAGGGAAAAGACAAGAAGGGCCAGGGAAATGAAAAAGCCCCACAGAGCGGGGCGAGCCGAAACATCAGCAAGGGATCGAACGCTTGGCATGCGGATGGTCAATAGATGTTCAGCTGGCTAATCACCCACTTCGAATCCTGCTGAACGAGGGAGACATACACCTGAGCAGACTCGCGGCTTCCTTTTGAAATAAACGTGAGCCTCCCGGTGGCATATGGAGCCGGCCCGCGATCGTGGAAACGGGAGAATTCGAACGCTGAGGGCTTACGGATCTGGAAATAATTTTGCAGCAGCGAAAGCACCTGATTGGAAGAATAGTATCCGCTCTCTCCGCCGATGATGTTGACGGAAACCTGGTTCGCAAAAGAGGATGTGGAGGATGCCAGGGACGTCGTCAGTATTCCATGTTGAATCTGGCCAAAAAATGAACGAACCGCCACCTGCGATGGTGAGAACTGAACTACTTCCTCCCCGACGATGGAGTCTTTCTTCATCTTCCGTTGCTGGATTGATCGCATCTGCCCCGAAGCTTCAGCAACGATACAGAACGCCATTATAACGATCCAGAACTTCATAGCTGACCCCAAAGTATTGCAAAAGCATAACAAAATCAACCGCCGGAGGCTTACAATTAAAACGTGCGCTAGCACGTTACTCATTGGAATGGAGCTGTAAAGGCCCGAGTGCGACAACATCCTTCTTATCAGACCTCTCTCCATGCGGTCGGGCAACGATCCAAACAGGTTGACCGTTTTCTTTCAATCCTGGACGTTACCACCAGGAACTAAAAAAAGTAAGAGAGCGGCACTGCCTTTCCTTCCTTCCTCCCCATCCGCCCCCGGCAGTGTCGCCCTCCATTTCCCCACGGATCCCCCACACTTATTTCATAAGCGCAATAGGATTGGTACGATCGATGTTTCTTTTCCCATCCTTCGGTAGTTGCTTCTTCAGGTCCGGGTTTCCCGGGGCAACCTGATACGCCCAATCGAATCGCACGGTGTAGCTGTCCACCTCCCGCACGCGTATTTTAGCATAATGATCGTCCCAGGTCCAAATGACGTACGTATGGCCGGGGATAACTTGAACGGAACGGGATGGGGCCCAGCCATCTTCAGGGGCTTCGTAGATGTCATACAGCGATGACGTGTACCCCATATCCTGAATGTCGGTATCATCCCACACATTAAAATAGAGCCGGCCTTCGAAATACTCAAAGAAGACATCGGTAAAATCGTCGTTGAATTTTCCAACCGAATACGTCGAGAAATCATATCCCCCCGTGTTGGGAGAAGTCCGATAATCATTTAACCGTATTCCATATCCTTCCGGTCGGGGTGTGGCATAGACGACATCCCGGCTCAGATCACTTTCGTTTCCTTCAAAATCGTACGCCGTGATCGCGTAGTACATCCTCACACCATTTTGCAGATTGGTATCCGTGAAAATCAAACGGCTTGTGGAAGCGATCAGTGTGTATTCTCCATCATACCGATCGCTGACCCAGACACTGTACCCGGCAACATCAGGCTCCGGGTTGGCATCCCAGGTAAGTTCGATGGCATTATCCAGGGCTGTGGCCCAGATATTCCGTGGAGGCACCGGAGGGGTTGTGTCGACCAGGAACGCCTCCTGGCAACCGGCTGCAAGAACGCTTGCGGTAAGGATGATCAATAAGGTTTTCATACCATCTCCTGCTTTCGTCGTTAACTCTTAGGGATAGTTGTTCAATGTTCGTGCCAGCGCATCGATGCGGAAAATCCCTTAAAAATCGGATCGAAACGGGGTGGAGGGTGTACGGTCTTACGGGGAGAACGTTCAGAATTGTGAACGGAGTGAACTACCCAGGAAAAGGGGGATGCGCGAGGCGCCCCCCCTTCCCCAGGGGAATTACAGAAGGAGGAGTTTCCTGTTATTGAAGATCCCCGTGGCTTTTCCCTTAAGGGTTGCACCGTGAAAGGGAGAATTTTTTGACTTGGATTTAAACTGGGAAACATCGACCGCCCACACGCGCTGCGGATCGACAAATGTAAGGTTTGCCATTTCTCCTTCAGCGATCTTCACGGCCGGCAGTGAGAGGATGGTCCGCGGGTTGGTCGAAAGCTTTTCGACGAGTTGGTGCAAGGTCAACACCTTTGTCTCGACAAGTCCCGTGATGGAAAGGCCGATGGCCGTCTCGAGTCCCACGACACCGAACGGGGCCTGCGTATACTCCACTTCCTTTTCATCGATCGTATGCGGAGCGTGGTCGGTTGCGATGACATCGATGGTTCCATCCTTCAACCCCTCTTTGACAGCCTCGAGATCCTCCCGCGTACGCAGGGGCGGGTTCATTTTCGTATTCGTATCAAATGATTCCACCACGGTGTCGACCAGGGAGAAATGATGCGGTGTGACCTCGCTGGTGACGTGAAGGCGTTCCTTCTTCGCTCCCCGTACGTGATCCACCGCCCCGGCTGTGCTGATATGCGCCACATGGTAGCGGGCCTTGGGAATATACCGGAGAAGAATAATATCCCGTGCGATCATCAGCTCTTCCGCAACGGGGGGAATACCGGGCATGCCGAGTTTTGTGGCCGTGTACCCTTCATTCATGCAGCCACCGCATGTCATCGTCGACTCCTCGGCGTGCTGGATGATGGGAATACCATACATCGAAGAATATTCGAACGCCCGCCGCATAATCTCTGCGCTGGCGATCGGACTCCCGTCGTCGGAAAATCCCACAGCACCAGCCTGGGCAAGCTCGGCCATGGGTGACAACTCCACCCCGAGCCTTCCTTTGGTTGCAGCGGCAATGGGATAGACGTCGACCACACCATCGCAGACCTGTTTTCCTTTTTCATGGACGTAGCGGGCAACGGATTCATCGTCGATAGCCGGGTTGGTATTGGGCATACAACAGACGGCCGTGAAGCCCCCCGCCGCGGCAGACGCACACCCTGTCTCGATCGTTTCCTTGTGTTCAAACCCCGGCTCGCGCAAGTGGACATGCATATCGATAAACCCCGGGGCGATAATCTGGTCCGTGAGATCGACCGTCGTGTACGAGCTGTCGGCCTTGACACGACTCCCCATCGACTCAATCGTTCCCTCCACAATGAGAAAATCCATCGATTCATCCCTGCCCGAAACGGGATCCAGCAGTCTTCCACCTTTCAGATGCACCTTCATAAGAGTTCCTCGTCAGTTTGTCGTTCCTAAGAGATACAGCACAGCCATCCGGATGGCAACGCCGTTTGTTACCTGTTGCAGGATCACCGAATGCTCACTGTCCGCGAGATCCGCGGAAAGCTCCACATCACGATTGATCGGACCCGGATGCATGATGGTGATCGGCTTCGGAGCGCGGGAGACCTTTTCCTTCGTCACGCCGAAAAAGCGATGATATTCACGCATAGAGGGAAAGAGACCGCTCTTCTGCCGTTCAAGCTGAACACGCAGGACATTGAGGGCGTCGACCTTCGGAATCACTTCCTCCAGGTGATGGTAGACCTGCACGCCGAACTTTCCCAGCTCACGCGGGATAAGCGTTTCAGGACCACAGACCGATACTTCCGCTCCCATGGTCAGTAGACCATAGATGTTGGACCGCGCCACCCTGCTGTGGGTAATATCCCCCACAATGCAGACACGCAATCCTTCGAGCGCGCCGAACTTTTCCCGCAGGGTGTACATATCCAACAGACCCTGCGTCGGGTGCTCATGGCCCCCGTCGCCTGCATTGATCACGTTCGCGTCCACGACCTTGCTCAGGAAGTGGGCCGAGCCCGGTGCCGCGTGGCGAACGACCACCATATCGATTTTCATCGCCTCGATGTTCCGGGCGGTGTCCTTGAGCGTTTCGCCTTTGCTGACGCTGCTCGCGGCGGCGGTGAAGCTGACCACATCCGCCGAAAGTCGACGCTCCGCCAGTTCAAAGGAAATGCGGGTGCGTGTGGAACTTTCGAAGAAGAGGTTCACGACTGTTTTTCCCTGGAGCGGGGGGACTTTCTTGATCGGGCGATCGAGGATCTCCCTGAAGGAGACGGCCGTATCCAAAATGAGAGTCAGTTCATCCTTGGACATTCCTTCGAGGCCCAGGAGGTGACGGCTATGCAATTTCATCTCTTCTCCTCCTTCGACGTCTCATCGAGATTGACCAGGTAGACTGCATCATCATCATCCGCTTCCCTCATCTTGACCTTGATCTCCTGCCTGGGGGAGGTCGGAACGTTCTTCCCGACAAAATCGGCCTTGATGGGAATCTCCCGGTGTCCCCGGTCGATCAGGACCATCAATTCGATCAGGGAGGGGCGACCAATATCCATAATGGCGTTCAGGGCTGCCCTGATCGTGCGACCTGTGAAGAGAACGTCATCCACCAGGATGAGGACCTTCCCGGTGATGTCGAAAAGGATCTCCGTGCTCTTGAGTTGCGGTTGATCCAGTTTCCCCCGCAAGTCATCGCGGTACAAGGTGATATCGAGGATCCCGACCGGAACACTGTTTCCCTCAATTTCCCCGATGGTGGCCGCAAGGCGCCGGGCCAGAAATTCCCCCCGCGTCCTGATCCCGACGATCACGAGATTCTCCACCCCCTTGTGGTTTTCCACCACCTCATGGGCAAGCCGGTTGACCGTTCGCTTAAAGCCGGCAGAGTCAATGATTTTTGATGTTGTCATAGGCACTCCGGAACAAGAAAAAAGCCTCCAGTCCGTTGGGAAAGGAGGCCATGAGCAATTAAAAATTCAAAATGAAAAATTAAAAAAAGTAAACTGAGGAGAAACCACTTTTTACTTTTTAATTTTTCCTTTTTCATTGACGTCCTTTCCTACCTCGCTGGATAGGATTAAAGGAACCGCTCAAAGAACGAACCACACACCCTTTGCTGTGGGCGCTGCTGGGATCGAACCAGCGACCTTACGCGTGTGAGGCGTACGCTCTGAACCAGCTGAGCTAAGCGCCCGAAAACGTGACCAATGTACCCAAAGAGAACCCGAAAGTCAAGAACGGGATTCTGAAGCGCTGTTGGGTTCTTCGGCAAAGTATTCCTTGATCTTCGCCGTCTTTCACCCGACGATCTTGACGATTCGTGCTACCGTGGCGAAATTTATTCCCCGCACAACATTAAACGTCTCCAAAATTCCATCGCATGTTTCTTGCAGATATACTCGATATAATCCGACTCTTTTCCTGACATGATCAGAGCCCGCATCCTCCAACCATCATCGTAGGCAATGAGCCTCCGAGAAATTCATTGGAGTTGTCAAACCTGACAACACCAGAACTCTTCATGATCCTCTTCCAGGAAACAAGCAAGTTTTGTTCAAAACCTGCAAACACACCATTTGAAGATTGACCCCACTTGGTCTCGCCTCATTTCCATCTTCCCCTCTTGCAATTATCATTTGACATTTGACAATGGAACTGATTACCGGTACCTTATTTTCACAAAAGTTCTGCCTTCAGAAAGATGATTTGTTCGCGGTGATGGAGAAACCTCTGGATTCGCAGATGCGATGAAAGAGGTTTTGTTGTTCATGCGCGGAACGATGCACTACGGGGTAAAGTTGAATCAAGACTCTTTTGAACGTACTCGAAAACATCGAGTTGCATTCGCACACCAGCCCCGACACGGATCCGCTTCGGGGCGATTTGTTCATTCAGGAGAAACCATGAAACGCCTCATAGGCATCATCGTATTCCTTTTCAGTATCGTCGCATATTCTTCAAGCCAAGACCTTGGATTGTCTGGCAATCTCTACTTCGCTCTGCAGAATTGGACAAAAGTGGGGGATGGCACAGATCCGAAGATCGGCATCGGGTTGGGCGGAACGATCGGCATCGGGCTCAACCTCGACAGCAGCATGACCGTCGCTGTGGGTCCACATTTTGCCTATAATGCATGGGGAGCGAATTATTCAGAGAAGGCAAACAGCTTTACGGAAAGTGTTACGCTGAACATGCAGGATGTCGGATTGGAACTCTCCCTGGTCTGGGATGACATCAGCATATTTATGGGCGCCGGCGAGTCAAAAATGGAACATTTTATGACATTGACGGACGGCCAGAAGATACCGTACTATGGTCTCGACGGCAGAAGCGCGAACTACACGACCGTCGGTTTCACATTCGCCATGGCACCCTTCCTTATCGGAGCCAACGTTCACTCTTATGCCGATTTTGCGAGGGATGCAAGCCGCATCGAGTTCCGGGTAGGACTTGGCATGTGAAACCTATTTCCCGCACAAACCTTGAGGTTCAACAATAAGGAAAGGAACCCGAACGTCACGGGGGTGATTCGGGAGGGTGGACCGGTTCTTCGGCAAAGTATTCCTTGATCTTCGCGGCCACTTTCTCCCCGACGATCTCGGCGATCTGTTCCTCCGTCGCAAACTTCACCCCTTGTACGGAACCGAATGCTTCCAACAATTCCGTCGCGCGCTTCTTCCCGACGCCTTTGATGAGGTCCAACTCCGTCTGCAGGATCCTCTTGGACCGCAACTGGCGGTGATAGGTAATAGCGAACCGATGCGCTTCATCACGTACAGTTTGCAACAAGCGAAGGCCCGATGAGGTGCGGGGGACGTTGAGGGGCTCGGTGGCCTCTGGGAGAAAAACTTCCTCAAGCCTTTTCGCAAGGCCGCTAATCGGCACATGGGCTAGGTCCAGCTTCTGCAGCACCTCCACGGCGCTCGAAAGCTGTCCTTTCCCTCCGTCGACCATTATCAAATCCGGAAGTGAGGCCTCTTCTTCCAGTACCCTTCGGTAACGCCGCTCGATAACCTCCTGCATGCTCGCAAAATCATCCGGCCCTGAGACGGACCGAATTTTAAATTTGCGGTACTCGCTTTTCTTCGGTTTTGCGTCGACAAAGACCACCATCGAGGCGACGGAATCGCTCCCCTGGGTATTCGAGATGTCGAAACACTCGATCCTCCGGGGCAGGCCCTTCAGACGAAGGTCGCGCTGAAGCGCCTGCACCGAATGAGGAATGAAATCGCCCCTCTTCATCCTCTGGAGCTCCAACTCCTCCAGCAAAAACTCCGCATTGCGCTTCACCATCCCTGCGAGCTTCGCCCGCTCTCCTCCTTTGGGAATTTCCAGGCTCATCGGCCCCCCACGCTTCTCCTCCAACCATCGGCGTACAACCTCCTCCGAGAGCACCGGGACTGGAAGCACCAGCTCTGAAGGAATGTCCTCGGTCTCAAGATAATAGCGCTCGATAAGACTTTCCAGGACTTCCCCCTCAGGTTTCCCCTCAACATTGCTGAGATAGAAATTCTGGCTCCCCACAACCTTCCCCTCACGCACCTTAAAGATTACTCCGGCCGCATCATCCCCGCGGATCGCGATGGCAATGATGTCGCGGTCCGAATGATGCGCATCCACTACCTTTTGTTTCTGGCCGTAGACCGTCAGGGCCTGAAGCCGGTCCCGCGTGCGGGCCGCTTCCTCGAACTTCAGATCGCCCGCAAGGTGCTGCATCTCCTGCTCGAGGGATTCGACGACGGCGTCGGCCTTGCCCTTCAGGACCTGGGACACTTTGTCGATCATCGCGCGGTAATGTTCCTGGGAAACGACCCCCTCACACGGACCCTCGCATTTCTTGATGTGGTAGTCCAGGCACAGCCGGTATTTCTTTTTGCTGACCGTCTCGGGCGTCAGGTCATAGTTGCAGCTCCTGATCAAGAAAATATCCCGCACCGTCTTCAGGGCGAACCGCATGGTCTTCACATCGGTGTAAGGCCCAAAATACCGTGAACCGTCCTTGATCACCCTGCGGGTGACAAACACACGGGGGAAGGGTTCATTCGTGATCACAATGAAGGGATAACTCTTATCATCCTTCAGGACGACATTGTAGCGGGGCTTGAACTTTTTGATCAGGTTGGCTTCGAGGATGAGGGCCTCAACCTCGGAATCGGTCACCATCAGCTCGACATCGGCGATCTTGGAAACGAGGGCTTCCAGTTTGGGTTCGAGGGCTCGGGGAGTGTTGCGGGGGGAAAAATACTGCCGGACGCGTGAGCGGAGGCTCTGGGCCTTGCCGACATAGATGATCTTCCCGTCGGCATTCTTGAACTGGTAGACTCCCGGCTTCGCAGGGAGGGAGTCGAGCTTTTCCGTCAGGGTGAGATCATGCCCGGTAATGTGGATATCCATGCGATCACCGTACGTGGTACGAGTTCCTTCACTCCTTTGACCGGTTACCCTTGCTTCGGGGAGGAGGTGCTTTTTTTCTGGCTGATCTCGACCAGAACACCGTTCGTGGATTTGGGATGAAGGAAGGCCACCAGACAACCATCGGCACCTGGCCGTGGCGTTTCGTCGATTAACTGAAACCCAAGCTGTTTGAGCCGCGCCAGTTCCCGCTCAATATCAGCCACTTCGAAGGAGACATGATGGACTCCCTCCCCCCGTTTCTCCAGGAATCGCGCGATGGGGGAATCAGGATCGAGCGATTCTGTCAACTCTACATGCGACTCTCCCAGATCGAACATCGCGGTCTTGACCTTGTGCTCGGGAAGGTTTTCATCCCGATCCGGAGCTTTGCCGAACAATTTTTGAAAAAGCGCCTTGGAGGCTTCAAGGTCCCTGACCGCTATGCCGATATGGGCAATCCCTTTGACCATGAGGCTCTACTCACTCAGAAGATTGAGAACCAACCCGGAGACCAGTTTTGGGAAAAAATACGTCGATTTTTGGGGCATGGTGAAGCCGGCCTTTGCAACAGATCGCACTTCTTCGATCTTTGTGGCATTCATCAGGCAGGCTATCTGTGCTTTTCCCGACTCGACTGCCGCCATGGCATCAGCGGCGTTGCGGACATAGTCAATGTTACGCTTCTGCTCCTGGGCTTCCACGGAGATGCCAAGCAAGTCACGAAGAATGACCGAATGAAGTAATGTCACATCCAACTCTTTCACCTCGAGGGGGATGTCGTCCACGACAAGCTGCGATGCGGGACTCGTCGGTTTGAGGGTCCCCAGATAGCACACCGGTTCCCCCTGGATCTTGAAACCGAGAGAACGCACCGAGGAGGAATTCAGAGCCTTGAGGAGGTCCTCAGGGTCTTTGAATTCACGGAGAATAAAATGTTGTTCCATTCTCCCCAGAAACGCTTGAGCATCGAAACCGGCCAAGGAGTGAACAATCCGATGGGTCGGATAAATGACCAGCCCCTCATCGTCGATATTGGTGAGAAACATCATGACGTAATTATACAACTCGTTGCCGGTGTGGTGCGGGTTTTTCGCCCTCATCAGATCCCTGTAGGCCAGAGCCGTTTCATAGCGGTGGTGACCATCGGCGATCAGAACCTGATTCCGTTCCATGAGTTCCCGGACCTGCCCGATTTTTTCTTCATCCTCGAGGCACCAAAGACGGTTTTGGACTTCTTCGAACATCACATCGATCACGGGCTCGGTGTGTTGATAGCCGTTCAGGACGCGATCGATGGCCTTCTCGGAATCGGGATAGAGTGAAAAAATCTGGCTCAGATTCGCATTGGTCGCGTTGAATAACTTGAGCCGATCCTCCCGCGGTTTTGCTAAAGTCTTTTCGTGGGGAAGGACGATCTTTTTATCAAATTCCTCCAGGCGGCAAAGGGCGATAAAGCCTTTTCGCACGACCTCTTTTCCGTTGGCTCCGATGAACGTCTGGGTCAATATATAGAGAGCGGGTTTTTCCTGGCGTACCAACACCCGCTTCTTCAGCCATTCCTGCAAGTGTGCGGCGGCGGAAGAGTACCGATCCTCCTCCCTCCCCAGGATGAGACGAACGACGTTGTACGGGTTGCGTTCGTACAACTTTTCCTGTTGCTCCGGGGCAATGACGTCATACGGTGGGGCAACGACATCATCAAGGTGCGCCTTGGACCGATCATACAGGACACCGCGAAACGGTTGAATCTCTGCCATGCTTTTTTAGTCTCCACTCTGAGGTACGCGTTCGGCGATATGAAATCACCGGCCACGCGTATCTTCCGTTACTGTTGGCTGTGGACTATGGTCCGGCCGAATAGCCGAGCTTTCGTAACCACCCTTCACTTTCGCGCCATCGCTCCCGGACCTTGACATGCAACTCCAGAAACACCGGGCGCTCCAGGAATTGCTCAATGGACCGGCGGGAACTCTGGCCAACCTTTTTCAATGCGGCCCCCTTTGCCCCGATGAGAATTCCCTTCTGCGAAGAGCGTTCAACAACGATATCCGCATTGATAAATGTTTTTCCGGCTTCGCGCTCCTTGAACTCCGTTATCGCGACCGCCGTCGAATACGGGATCTCTTCATGGAACTGCTCGAAGATTGCCTCCCGTATCAACTCCGCGACAAAGAACCGCTCCGGGCTTTCGCTGACGATATCGGGCGGGTACAACGGGGGATGAAGCGGCATTTCCCTGATGACAGTCTTGAGAAGATCCTCCAGGTTCTCCCCCTTCAGCGCGGAGATCGGGATAATCTCTTTGAACTTCCCTTCCCCGGCAAAATGGGCGATGACCGGGAGGACCTGATCGCGCGGAACAGTATCCACTTTATTAATGACAAGAAAGAGCGTTTTCCCGACAGCCCCCTGCTCCAGCGTCTGCCCGACCACATCAGGGAGAACCGTTCCCCTTCCGGCCTCCGTCAGGAGAAGAATCACATCCGCATCGGCGAGGGCAGACTGCGCAGACCGGACCATCGTCTCATGCAAAAGGTATTTGGGCTGCAATAATCCCGGCGTATCCAGGAAAATAATTTGCGCATCCTCCCTGCTCAAGATCCCCAGGACCCGTTGGCGGGTCGTTTGCGGCTTGCTGGTTACGATGGAGATCTTCTGGCCGAGCAAGGCGTTGAGCAACGTCGATTTCCCAACGTTCGGCTCACCCACGATCGCGACATAGCCCGCCCGAAATGTTGCGCTGACTGCTTCCATAAGCCCCAAAAATAAAAAACGTTCCGCAAGGTCGGAACGGGACGTGTGAACCTACTGAATTATTCCGGAATATTCAATATTCGCCTCTTTCATGCCCGAGAACTCGGACAAGTCCTTCCAACGTTCTTCCGAACGGTGAACGTCGCTCCAAAGGAAACCATGGAGGAGCTTCTCAGATTGCATCTTCGCCGGATTCCTCTGTACGAACGCGGATCACATCGTCTACCGGCAGAACGAATATTTTCCCATCCCCCACCTGCCCAGTCTTGGCGGCCTTAATGATAGTGGAGACGATGTTCTCGACCATCGAATCCTTTGCCAGGATCTCGATCTTGATCTTCGGAAGAAAGTCGATCTTGTACTCCGAGCCGCGGTACAATTCGGTATGGCCTTTTTGCCTGCCGTACCCCTTGACTTCCGTGAGGGTCATGCCGCGGACGCCAATTTCGGAGAGGGCTTCGCGTACATCGTCCAGTTTGAACGGCCGGACAATCGCTTCGATTTTCTTCATAGGATCCCGTGTATGGTTGGTGCGAAGCTCTCTTCTGCGACAAACATCTCATCGCTCCATCCCTCTTACGCTGCAGCGCCATGGCAATTTTTGTACTTCTTCCCGCTGCCGCATGGACAAGGGTCGTTCCTCCCCACCTTCTCCTCAACCCGGATCGGTTGCTGCTTCTGCTGTGGAGCGCGGGCCGAAGGAGCATGGTGTTCCGACGGACCTGATGCAATCGGCTCCCGGTTCGCCTGGAACCCTGCGCCGGTCGAGGACTCATGCGTAAGGACCATATCCTGGGCCCGGACGGGTCGACGCGGCCGCTGCACCTGGATCTGTTCGGGGCGCTCGGGGAAAAACTTGAAGACAATGGTGATGACCTCGTCCGCGATCTGTTCCATCAACACCATGAACATCTTGAACGCTTCGGTCTTATACTCGATCAGGGGGTCTTTCTGTCCGTACCCGCGGAGATGGATCCCCTCCTTCAAGTCATCCATTTCCCGCAGGTGGTCACGCCATTTCGTGTCGATCACCTGCAGCATGGCCATGCGTTCCAGACGGGCCATCAGCTCCCGGCCAATCCTCTCCTCCTTGCGGCGATAGAACTCCTCGGCCGCTTTCGTCACGGCCTCCGCCACGCCGTCTTCGCCCAGCGATTGAAACTGTTCCGGCGTCAGCGGAAGATCGGCAAGAAACCGGGCGCGCACTTCGGTCTTCAACCCTTCCAGGTCACCGGAAGCAAAGAACTCCTTCCCGAGGCTCTGGGAGACGTCGCGCACCATATCGAAAATATCGTCCCGCAGATGTTCCCCGAGCAAGGCATGGCGGCGGCGCGAGTAAATCACCTCGCGCTGCTGGTTCATGACGTTGTCATATTCCAACAACCGTTTGCGGATACCAAAGTTGTTCTCCTCCACCTTCTTCTGCGCCCGTTCGACGGAGCGGGTGATCATCGGGTGCTGGATCACTTCCCCTTCCTTCAATCCCATCCGCTCCATGATCCGCGCGACGCGCTCGCTGCCGAAGAGACGCATGAGATCGTCCTCGAGCGAGAGATAGAAGAGGGATGAACCCGGGTCACCCTGACGGCCCGCACGGCCACGCAACTGCCGGTCGATCCGCCTCGACTCATGCCGTTCCGTGCCGACGATGTGCAATCCACCGGCGTCTTTGACGCCGGGGCCGAGTTTGATGTCCGTTCCACGACCTGCCATGTTGGTGGCAATTGTGATAGCTCCCGGCAAGCCGGCATGGGCAATGATCTCCGCCTCACGCTGGTGGTGTTTCGCGTTCAGGACATTGTGGGGAACCCCCTGGCGCTTCAGCATCCTGCTGATCGTTTCCGAGACATCGACGCTCGTTGTACCGACGAGAACGGGGCGGTGAAGCTCCCGCATCTTCTCGATCTCCTTGATCACCGCGTTATATTTCTCCCGCCTCGTTTTGAAGACCTGGTCGTCCTCGTCCTTCCGCACCATGGGCATGTTGGTCGGAATCACCACGACGTCAAGTTTGTAGATCTCGAAGAATTCCGGAGCCTCGGTCTCCGCGGTTCCGGTCATCCCGGAAAGTTTCTTGTAGAGCCGGAAGTAATTCTGGAGCGTGACGGTGGCGAGCGTCTGGGTGTCGCGTTCGACCTTGACCCCCTCCTTCGCTTCGATCGCCTGATGTAATCCCTCGGAGTACCTCCGGCCCGAAAGGAGGCGTCCGGTGAACTCGTCGACGATCATCACCTTGCCTTCCTGCACGACGTACTCATCATCCTTCTCATACAGGCAGTAGGCTTTCAGAAGCTGAAGGATCGTATGGATCCGGTCGCTCCGCTCGGCGAACAGCTTGTTGATCTCATCCTTCTTCGTCTGCTTCGCTTCCTCGGAGAGTGCCGTGTCACCTTCCAAGAGGCTAAACTCGGTCGTAATGTCGGGAATGACGAACATGTCCTTATCCCCGCCGGGATAGGTCTGCGCAAGGGTTTCGCGCCCCTTTTCGGTAAGATCGATCGTATGGGATTTTTCGTCGATGCTGAAGTACAGCTCGTCGTCGATCTCGTGCATGCGGGCGGATTGGTCCTGCATGTACTCCCGTTCCGTCTTCTGCGAAAGCATTTTGTTGGAGGGCTCGGAAAACAATTTCTGGAGCTTCTTGTTCTTCGGCAAGCCATGCTGGGCTCTGAGCAGCTGGACTCCCGCCTCCTCGTTCCTGCCCTGTTCCAGGAACGCCTCGGCGTCGGCGGTAACCTTTGCGACAAGGCTCTTCTGCGCGTTCACAAGCCGCTCGACGAACGGTTTCATCTCGTTAAACTTATGATCGTCCACCTCGACAGGGCCGCTGATAATGAGCGGCGTCCGGGCTTCGTCGATCAGGACCGAATCCACCTCGTCCACGATGGCATAATTA
This sequence comes from Ignavibacteriales bacterium, assembly GCA_016192345.1. GTDB lineage: Bacteria > Bacteroidota > Ignavibacteria > UBA10030 > UBA10030 > UBA6688. The sequence continues at coordinate 44,095 of JACPUH010000082.1, forward strand.
TGGCCGCGTTGCACCATGTCTTCGACCACGGTCACCATGTTGTCGCGCAGGTAATCGAAGCCAAATTCATTGTTCGTGCCATAGGTGATATCGGCGGCATACTGGACTCGGCGCTGGGCCGGATCCATGTTTTGAAGAATGCAGCCCACCGTCAAACCGAGGAATTCATGGACCCGCCCCATCCACTGGCTATCCCGCAACGCGAGGTAGTCGTTGACCGTCACAATGTGCACACCGCGCCCGGGAAGTGCGTTCAAATAGGTAGGAAGCGTGGCAACGAGCGTTTTCCCCTCCCCGGTTGCCATTTCGGAGATCTTTCCCTGATGGAGAACAACGCCGCCGATCAACTGCACATCAAACGGGACCATGTCCCAGACGGTCTTGTTTCCAGCCACATCCCACGTTTGTCCAACCAACCGCCGGCAGGCTTCCTTGACGACACCGAACGCCTCGGGGAGAAGCTGGCGCAGGGTTTCCTCGATTTCGGCATCAAGCTCTTTCTTCAGGTCATCAAGCTTGTTGTAGAGGGCATCGCGTTCAGAAAAGGAGAGGTCCTGTTTGAGGGATTCCTGAAGTGAGGCAATCTCCGACTCAATTTCGCCCGTGGCTTCCTTGATGCGTGAGTGGAATTCCCCGGTTTTTGCCCGAAGCTGGTCATCCGAGAGTTGGGAAAATTGTTCAGCATACGTGTTGATTTGGGCCACGATAGGCGCAATCATCCTTACATCTTTGTCATGCTTTCCGCCGAACAACTTCTTAAAAAACTCCAGCATACAGTCCCTTCAATCGTAGTGTTTCAAAAATTGCTCGGAAAATATACCTTTTTTTCGATGCGGATGCAAACTGCACATAGCGGGATACCCCCCGCTTCCGAATGGCAGGGAACTTCACCGACGATACACATCCAAGCCGATGAAGACTATTCCGGTAGAAGTACGCTTCGTGTGCTTCATCAGTACGCCTCCGGCTGGCGGGTGACGCAGGTTCATTTTCTTGTGGGCGCAGATCCGAAGAATAGATCGCTGGTGCGAAAGCATTGCTCCAAGCTATTGCTTTTCACCCTTTTTCATTTCACATTCTTATGTCTTCCGCCTGCAAGGTACTCAACCATTCCCTTTCACTACATTTTCGCAATGCCAATGTTCCTCCGCTCGCCGTTCGCCACAGCCCTTCTCATGGTCCTGATCGGCTGTGCACCGGGCCTCCGTACCACGCGTCCCTCCGATCCGCTGGAGGCATTGCGCTACGATATCGACGCGGTTCTTGCAGATTCCATTTTTCTCCAGGCTCGAACGGGGATTATGGTCAAATCGCTCGACCGTGGTGATATCCTCTATGAGCGCGACGGGAAGATGTTGAACCGTCCCGCCTCGAATATGAAACTTCTCACCTCCGCGGCAGCGATTTCCCTGCTCGGGAAGGATTTCGCATTCACAACCTCGGTACTTGCCGATAGCGCACCGGCCCGGGGAATTTTGTACGGCAATCTTTATTTCAAAGGGGGAGGAAATCCCGACCTGAAAACGTCCGATCTCGATACGATCGTGAAGCAGATTCAACAGACAGGTATCCGGGAAGTTCAGGGGCGGATCTATGCGGATGTCTCATACTTTGACGATCTTTTTTGGGGATTTGGATGGAATTGGGATGATGAGCCGTTCCAGTATGCTGCATTTTTAAGTCCATTAACCATCAACGACAACTGCATTCGTGTTACCGTCAGTCCCGCGGATTCCGCCGGGAAGCCGGCAACCGTGGTGACCATCCCTGCGACCTCGTTTGTCACCCTCATCAACCATTGCACCACCACCGCCGATTCGGTCCACCAACCGCTCAGGGTAACCCGCCTCTTCAAGGAACGGCGTAACACCATCCTGCTCGAAGGTGAGCTAGCGCTCAACGCCCGACCTGCCGACCGTGTGCTCAGCCTCTGGCGGCCTGAACTCTATGCCTCCGAACTCCTGAAAGAAGCATTGGAACGTGCGGGCATCGTCATCTGGGGTGAATCGATGATCGGCGTATCCGCTCCGGGCGCACGGGAGATTGCCGTTCATTCGCAACACCTCGATTCGATGGTGGTTCATCTGAACAAGGTCAGCGATAATCTCTCCGCGGAATTGACACTGAAGACGCTTGGTGCCGTGAAGCGCGGTGTGCCGGGGAGCGGTGAGAACGGGATCTCCGTGCTCCATGAGTTTCTCAACTCCCTGGGGATCGATACAACAGCCATACGGGCAGCGGACGGTTCGGGTCTTTCGTACTACAACCTGCTGACCGCCGACATGCTCGTTCAGCTCCTTGAGGGCATGGCGAAGCAACCAGACCTGTTTCCGCTCTTCTCCGCATCGCTCCCCATTGCGGGGGTCGACGGGACATTAGAACACAGGATGAAAGGAACTTTGGCCGAAGGGAACCTTCGTGCAAAGACCGGAACCATCAGTGGAGTGAGTTCCCTTTCGGGATATGTAAAGACACCGGAGGGGGAAACGTTGGCCTTCTCCATGAGCATGCAGAACTTCGTTCTCCCCAGCCGCCTCTATCAACGGGCGCAGGACCGGATCGGTGCGCTCCTCGCCGGATTTTCCCGTAGGCGCCTTAACGCAACCGTTCGATAAATGGATATGAACAGCGTCGACCGGATAGTGAGGATGGGAAGCGGTGTTTTGCTCTCCATTGCATTGATAGGAGCGGCTGCTCTTTCTTTTTCATGTGAAGCACAGAAGCAAGACGCTCAACCGATCCCGGAGGTTATACCCTCTGTTGCAAGCGAGATCCCGGAGTTCAGCGGTGAGCAGGCATTCAAATTTCTTCTTCGACAGACAGACTTTGGACCTCGAGCGCCCAATACCCCGGGCCACAGGAACTGCCTTGAGTTTCTGCATCAACAGCTCACCGAGTACGCCGACGCAGTCAACCTTCAACCGTTCGAACATACCGGGCGCGATGGCATCCAGTATTCCCTTACCAATGTCATCGCGTCGTTCAACTCCAAGGCAACCGACCGCATTCTCCTGACGGCGCACTGGGATACCCGACCGTGGGCCGATCAGGATGCGGATACCCGCAACCACAGCAAGCCGATCATCGGGGCTAACGATGGCGCCAGTGGTGTCGCCGTGTTGCTGGAGATTGCCCGTCACCTCCACGGTACTTCACCCCCCATCGGTGTTGATATTGTTTTTTTTGACGGAGAGGATCTGGGGGCGACCGGAAGCCCGGAGAGCTTCTCCGCCGGCGCCAAGTTTTTTGCCGCGAACAAATCCATGGGCTTCCGGCCCCGCTTCGGGATCAATATCGATATGGTGGGAGATAAAGTACTGGAGATCCCCCGCGAGGTCAACTCCGACCGCTACGCACGGAACGTGATGGACCTGATTTTTTCCACTGCCCGGACCCTTGGGCTGCCCCAGTTCACTCATGCCGAGGGGAGCGAGATCTACGACGACCATATTCCCTTGAACAACGTCGGTATCCCCACGGCAGACCTGATCGACTTCCACTACCCGGACCACAGGACAAACTACTGGCACACCCTCGCGGACACACCGGATCAATGCAGCCCCGAAAGCCTTGCGGCCGTGGGGCAAGTCCTTCTCCATATTCTCTACACGGGAGCCAAAACACCATGAACAGTCCGTCAACCTTCGGCCTGTACGAAACGATGCGCATCGTCGTGCCCGGCTTTTTCTTCGCAACGATGATCTCCTTCCTCTACTGGTGCGGAGCGACGCCGTTTTTCCCTCCGCTCCTGCTTTCCGGGCTTCCGCTCATTGCTCTCTTCCTGGTGCTCGTCCTGGTCTCCGGCCTGACCATCTACTCCAAGGAAACAACCAAGAAACGCAAAGCCTTCCTGGAAAATCAGCCGAGTCTTACCATCAAAACCAAAGCACGTTCGATGCCCGATCTCCCTCCCATCGATGAACAGGAGGCAAGGCGTCTTTACTTCTTCATTCTGAACAATCATATTCCTTCCCCATTCCATGAAAAAATATTTTTCTTCGGGACGATTTATCACATTATGACACAGGTCCGCCGAACCTCCTTCTGGTTCGCCATCCTTTCCTCGCTTCTTCTTGCCCTGCAACTCGCCTCGGGACAGTTGCTCAGCGACTTGCAGGGACTGATTGCTTTCACCGCAAGCGTCTGGGCGATCTACCTTCTCAATGTCCGCTACAACAAAGCAGACCGCAAGATGCAGGAAAATTACCAAGACCAGATCTTTTGGCTTGAAATGAACGACGACCTTATCGAAACGATCATCCGCAAGCGCTTTTCAAAACTCCCGCCGAACATCTCATGAAATCCCAACAATGGATCCAGGTACGACTCTTCATCCCTTCCTCCCACCAGGACCTGATCATCGGTCAACTCTCCATGGTGGGGTTTGAGGGATTTGTCCAGGAGGATACGTCACTGGATTGCTTCGTTCCCAAGACAAAGTGGAATGACCGGTTTCTGGCACGTCTCCGGCAAACGCTGCAACGCTTTCAAAGAGAGTTCCCCTCGATCGAAACACGCTTCCAGCGCCGGGTGGTCAGGAACCAAAACTGGAACGCACGCTGGGAACGGAGTGCGGGCATTGTGGAGGCCACGAACCGGATCGTCATCAAGCCCTCGTGGAAGAAGCTTCGCTCCAAAGATAAGGGAAAGATCGTCCTCAACATCGACCCGAAAATGTCCTTCGGCACCGGACACCATGAAACGACACGTCTCTGCCTGTTATTGCTGGAAGAGTATCTCCGTCCCGGATCCCGGGTACTGGACTTCGGTTCCGGAACGGGCGTGCTTTCTCTTGCAGCGGTAAAACTCGGGGCGCGCTCCGCCATCGCAATCGACATCGACGAGTGGGCTCTTGTCAATGCAAGGGAAAATGTCAAAAGGAACAGGGTTGGGAAGAAGATCAAGGTGCTTTCAGGAGGAACCAAGAGCATTCCCAAAAGCCAGTTTGACCTCATCCTTGCCAATATTGATCTTCCGACACTTGCCGCTTCCCTGCGCCAACTCCTGCTCTCCCTCAAGCAGGACGGCCTGATCATCCTGTCGGGACTCCTCACCTCCGACCTCTCGAAGTTTATGGACCTCCTTGCCCACCGTGGCGCCGTTCCCCTTGAAATTATATCCGAGAACGAATGGGCCGCCCTTGTCCTTGTCAAGCTCCGTGCGCATTAGCTCAATCGATATTGGAACAAACACCATCCTGATGCTCGTCGCCGATATCGAAGGCGATGGGATATTGAGACCGGTGCGCGATGAGCATGTCATCGCCCGACTGGGGAGAGGCGTTGACGCGCATCGGAGGATTACGCCCGAAACTATGAGTCGCGCACTTGCCACCCTGAAAGAGTATAAGCGCCTCGCCGAGAGTCATCGCACGGACAGGATCATTGCCGGGGGGACCAGCGCACTCAGAGATGCGGTCAACCGGGAGGAGTTTATCGCTGCCGTCCACGAGCAGACGGGAATCCGGATCGATGTCCTGACCGGGGATGAAGAGGCTGAACTGACCTATCAAGGGGCCGTTTCAGAGTTCAGTTCGAGAGGTTCGGAAGCGCGGTTCGCAGTTCTGGATATAGGCGGCGGGAGCACAGAGTTGTCGATGGGAGCAGGAAGCAAGCTTCAATCACGAATGAGCCTGGACATCGGATCCGTACGATTAACTGAGAGGCTGCTCAGAGGATCCCCCCCAAAGGAGGAACATCTGGAGGAGGCCAAAAAATATCTTCAGGGGGTCGTCTCCCGCTATCCAATCCTGGGTTCACAGGATACCCTCATTGGTGTGGCAGGAACCCTCACTACACTTGCTTCCATCGATCTGGACCTTCCCGACTATGACCGCACAAATGTAAGCGGGCATAAGATGGCATTGGCAACAGTTCAAAAGATATTCGATGAACTTCGAACCAAGAACCTTGAAGAACTACTCGCCTATCCACAGATCCTGAAGGGTCGGGCAGATATATTGTTGGCGGGTATCCTCATTCTATTAGAGGTGATGAGGCAAACTCAGGCTCGGGAGGTCACAGCAAGCGATAGAGGGTTGCGGTACGGGATGGCTCTAAAAGAAAGCTCAAAATTGAAAGTTTAAGGTTCGAAATTGAGAGGAAGTTGTTGTCTGTCAATTGTTTAGTGCTCTTTATATAAAAATCATCGGAAGTGCTAACTTCTTGAATTCACCATATTGACTACCTCCTTCAAAGCGCTTGCAGCATAGTTTATATCCTCTTCAGTCGTTCCCCTTCCCAATGAAAATCGAATGGTCGACTTGGCGGTCTTCTCATCTCTCCCCATCGCCCGGAGCACGTGCGATGGCTGAAGACTTCCGGAGGTGCAGGCTGATCCGCTGGTGACAGCCACTCCACGGAGGTCCATTCCCATAATGAGCGCATCGCCGTCAAGGGGATAGGTCACCGAATCAAACGAAATGCTCAGGATATGAGCAAGAACCTGTTGGGGATGGCCATTGATCAGCAGGCCTGGAAACGAGGAGAGAAGATCACGCGTCAGCTTTCCCCTCAATTCTCCCATCCTGTGGGACTCTTGGTCCATCACATTCTGACTCAGTTCCAAAGCCGTGGCAAACCCGACCGCCAAAGCCACGCTTTCCGTGCCCGCTCTCCGATTGCTCTCTTGAGATCCCCCCACGATCAAGGGATCAATGAGGGTTCCCTTCCTGATGACAATCGCACCGATGCCTTTAGGCCCATAAAATTTGTGTGCCGAAAGCGCAAGAAGATCCACCCCCATTTCACGAAATCTCAACGGCAGCTTCCCTGCCGTCTGCACCGTATCGGAATGAACAACGGCGCCGACGCTCTTCGTGACCTCGACGACCTCGCGAAGTGGTTGAATGGTGCCGATTTCATTATTCGCGTGCATAACGGAAACAAGGGCCGTCTGATCGGAAAGCTTGCTTCGCAATTCTTCCGGGTCAACCATACCATATTGATCGACGGAGAGAATCTCCACCTGAATCCCTTCGGCCCGAAGCGATTCAGCCGCGTGAATCACCGCATGGTGTTCGATGGCAGAAACGATGATCCGGTTCCTCCCTCGTCGGGCTCCCGATCTGGCAATCCCTTTGACCGCGTAGTTGTCGGCCTCAGTGCCCCCGCTGGTAAAAAACACCTCATCATTGCGCGCACCGATGACTCGCGCAATGCGCTCCCGGCTTTCCTCCAGCACAGCCCGTGCTTCACGCCCAAAGGAATGGACAGAAGAAGCATTCCCAAAGATACCCTGGAAATACGGTACCATGGCCTCCAGAACGAGAGGATCAAGGGGAGTTGTGGCACTATGGTCCAGATAGATTCTTTTCATACCCATCCAATATACGAGCACTCTTGGGGAGATTCAACAGCCGGGAGTAATGTCTCAGTTTCCCCGATTAAGGAATTTCACAGAGTTCCACTGAGAAAAGCTGTTCTCTGTGGAATTCCGTGCTCCTCGGTGGAACTCTGTGTAATGTCTTTTCTTTGAAACTGAACCACCCCTCAGCCGGGAGGACTACAATTAAAAGGTGCGAAGCTCCCTACCGGATCAAAACATTCTTTGCGCGCGACTCACTGAAGAGGGGTGATCTTGAGACCATCCAAGAAGTACAATAGACGCGTTGTCTAAGTTTAGGAGTTGAGAGGATCTTACAGGGCGGGGTCAAAAAATAAAGGAGTATCCGTTGGAAACAGCAGAAATGGATTATCGCCAGAGGAGTAGCATCTCTACGCCGAACTACACGAACCCCTAGTCTCGTACCCCTCCCCGTTCCTGTTGCATATCACGAAGGATTTCACGCAAGTTCTGCTGAAACCGTATTTCAAAGACAATATACTCGGCCACCTGTTTTTGGGTAAGAATATCCGTAAGTTCGTCCATGTATTTGAGCTTGGTCTCGCTCAAACGTTGTTCGAGCGCACGCAATTCTCTCAGGACTCGCTGGTAGTCCACATCCGGTGCCTGTGAGCGCCGGAGCGACTGGATCTGCTGAATGAATTCCAGTTGTTTTTGCCGGATTTCCCGCATCGCTGCTTCGTGTTTGTTGTAGCGTGCAAAGAACCGAATGGAGGCTTCTTCGTCGAGCTGCAACACTTCCATCAAACGAAGTTTCTTGAACTGCTCTACTCGTTCCGCCCCAGGACGGCGCATCGAATCCTGGTCCGGCGCTCCTCCTCTCCTCTGCGCAAGACTCACGGAACAAACAAGCAGGGCGGCAATCAGCAACGCCCCCTGAGAAAAGAATCGACCGATCATAATACGCTCCTTTCTTCGAGACGTTGCAGTAAACGATCGACCTCCGGTTCGCTCAGGGCGTTCAGTGACTCGGAAGTGATGCCACCCATCGCCGTGAACGGCATGAGCAACGGGTCGGAAGTCCCGGTCGATAAAGACAATTGCCTGCTCAGAACGCTGTCAACGAGCGAATGCGGAACGGTGATTTCCTGCTCCGTCTCAACAAGCAGTTGATGATGACCTTGATCGATCACGATCTGCGAAAGTTCATCGGTCGAGAAAGCCTCAACCATCCCCAAGAGCGCACCGCCATCACCCCCCTCCACCTGTTGCCGAACGAGCGGAAGTTCAAGCATCAGGATCGCTACCAGAACGGCGGCGGCCAGAGGCGACACGAGCCGGACGATCAGGGGATGGTCGATCCATGCGAATCGGCCACGCCTTCCAAGTCTTTCGCGAACCCGGGGAAGCAAGTTGGAGAAGTAAGAACTTGAAGGGTGCTTCTGGGAGGTTCCGCGAAGAGAACCGACCAATTCCTTCATCTCTTCATAATCCTTCCGACAGGAAGGACAATCCCGCAGGTGCACTTCAACCTCTTCGCGGAGGCCGGTGTCCAGTTGGCCGGTAAGATAATCCGGTAACAGGGATTTAACGTGAAGCGTGTGCACGGCGGACATACTCCTGAATTTTCTTCATGGCATGAAAATAGTTTGCCTTTAACCCACCGACTGAGGTTTTGAGAACCTTCGCAATCTCTTCATAGGGCATCTCCTCGTAGTACCGGAGGACGAAGACCGACTTTTGCTTTGTCGGGAGAGAGGCGATCGCCTCTTCGATCAGCGTTCGCTCCTCCTGGCGCTCCATCATCGTATCCGGTGGTAGAGCATCCGGGTCTTCCACATCAAACAATTCGTCAATCCTGAAAAAGTCCCTGACTTTTTGTTTGCGGAGCGCGTTCAGCGCGATGTTGACGGTTATCCGGTACAACCACGTGTACACCGTCGAATCGCCCCGAAACCCTTTCAGCGACTCGTAGGCTTTGCAGAAGACCTCCTGCGTCACATCGTCCGCCGCATCATGGTCTGTGAGAAAGCGCCGGGCGACCCAGTAAACCTTCTCCTGGTAACGCAGCACCAGGAGGTTAAAAGCCGACTCGTCACCATTCTGAAACTGCCTGATTAGCTCGAGGTCACTGCGGTCGGCCATTCCTATCGACATTCCTACGTTTCTTGGACAAATCCAAATCGGGATGGTTTAATCTGGCCGAGATTCTCAAAAATCAGCATTTCCGAGAAACAAGAGAAACTAGAGCTCAACAAACTCACTCGCATCAATGGTTAAGCCCACTGGATTGGGCTTTGCGCAAAACTCGGCTGTTTTGTTGCTCCACTCCCCCCGTCAACGCGCTGGCAACGCCCCCTCTCCGATCCGACTTGATGCTCGCTGACGCGTCTCAAGTATGTATGGCGCCTGTCCCACAAGGAGGATGCTGTCGCACCTCAGGTATGGACAGCGCAGCTCCAAACAGTAGCACGCTATCGCGTGCTTTAGCGGTAGGCCGCTGGCGGCCTCCGGCTGGAGAGGGGAGTGGGGAAGAGTGGAGATTAAACTCTATCCCACCCTCTTCAGGACCATAAACGTCAGGTCATCCGACTGAGGCTCACCTCCAACGAACTTTTCAATATCAAGCAAGATCCTATCTTTGAGGGCGTTCACCGATCCAGAGCCCGACTCCTTGATGCTCTTCTGAAATCGTTCTTCACCATACTCTGTGAAGGATCGATCCATCGCCTCAGTCACACCGTCGGTGTACAGTACCATTCCCTCGGAGAGAGAGAGATTGACCGTATCCTCCTGGAACTCGGCGAAATCAAACATCCCGAGGGGGAGTCCACCCGCCTTCAAGGGATCGATTGAATTTTTCGTGGGATTAAAGACGTAGGGGAAGTTGTGTCCCGCATTGACATAGGTAAAGAGACCCTTCGCCAGATCGAGCACACCGATAAAAAAGGTAATGTAGCGGTCCGGCTCCGTATTGCGGTAGACGACACCGTTGAGTTTCTTGACCAGATCGGGGAGCTTTGCATTCCCCTCGATATACGCGTGGAGTGACGCCTGCAACGTTGATACCAGGAGCGCCGCCGGAACACCTTTTCCCGACACGTCCGCGACCACGAGGGCAAATTTCGATTCCGCCAGGGGGATGATATCAAAGTAGTCTCCTCCCACATGTTTGGAGGGGCGGGCAACGGCATCGATCTCGTACCCCGGAAGGAAGGGAATTTCCTTCGGCAGCAATCGACGCTGGATGTTCGCAGCAATCTCAATTTCCTTTTCTATCTTCTCCTTTTCCACGATGGCCTGGTGCAATCTCGCAGTCTCAATGGCAAGAGCGGCATGGAGCGAGAACGCTTCGAGGAATTGTTCGTCATCCTTGTCAAACGTCCCTTGTCTCTTATTGAGGATCTGGAACACGCCGATAACCTTCTTGTTCCTGTCGCGCATAGGCATGCAAAGCATTGTTTTGGTCTGGAATCCCGTTCGAAGGTCAAACCCGGAGAAGAAACGCTTATCCTTCCAGGCATCCTTCAGGTTGACCGTTTTGCCCGTTTTGGACACATGCCCGGCGATGCCGGTACCGATGGGCAGTCGGATCTCGACCAGTTCTTTCCCTTTGAGGACTTTCGACCAAAGCTCCTGCTTTTCCCAATCGATGAGGTATATCGTGCCGCGGGCAGCCTTGAGGTTCTTCATCGCCAGGCCGAGAATCAGCCCTAAGAGCTTTTCCAGATCGAGCGTTGTATTGAGGACTTTTGACGCGTCGATGAGCGTCTCAAGCCGCTTGACGTGCTGTCGCTGAGTCTGAAACGGTTGTTTCTTTTTCGGCATAGGGGAATTGGGATGCTGTGGTGGTATGCTGACTGAGACCCGCGCAGATGGATTCGGTTACACTTTCATTCTGAGCTTATCTTCTCTCAATTTGAAGTTCGCTTCTTGCGCATATCCAACTTGTGGATCGCTCGCGCGCTCCACCAGAAGCGTATTGCTGAAGTCTGCGTTAGCAGGCAACTGTTTGGATACAGGCCTTTGCTGTTAAGCTTCCCGCGGACTCCGGCGGTGTGGTGGGAGTGATCTCGGATACAATGATAGCTGGATTCTCTTAGAATGTCAATTTGCACAACCGTTCCGTTTGAGCGTCCACAAAGCAAAGGCTGTGGGCGAAAAAAGAGTAGCGCAACCTGACAAGTTGCGCTACCCGTCCCTCGCTGGCTGCATAAAACAGCAAACCCCCGCCGAAGCGAGGGTTTGCTGGTAAAGACCTCCGAGGTTTCGGAAGGGACTCTGATTACTTAATCAGCGTCATCTTCTTGGAAGCCTGGAACTGATCGGCATGTACGCGATACAGATACACACCGCTCGGGACTGCGATACCGCCGTCATTCTTACCATCCCACACCAGGGTGTGGAACGCAGCGCTCATGGTCTCGCCGGCAATCAACGTGCGGACCTTCACACCGAGGACGTTGTAGATTTCCAGCGTCACGGGAGCTTCCTTGGGCAGACCGAACTTGATCGTCGTAGACGGGTTGAAGGGGTTCGGATAGTTCTGCGACAAGGTGAACTCTGTCGGGACCAGTTCAATCGGCTCGACATCGGAAACAACGTTCACTGCAACCGTATGGTTGATGCGGCTGCCGTCAAAGGTATCCGTGCCGATCACCGTAATGCTGGTGGAACCGCTTACCTTCTTCGTGACCGTGAGGACGTTGTTCGTTATGGACGCCGTGATAATGGCGCTATTGGCAACGGACACGGAGTAGGTGATGCTCGACTGTGCACCCGTAAAGAGCGCGGGGTTCGTCAGGTTCCGTGTGAACGTACCAGCTGCATCCGTCAAATTGATCGGGGCAATCGGATTGGCGATAACCATCGTGGACTTCAGACCATAGGTGAAGATAGCTCCACCCTGGATCAGGCCACCGACCGAGTTGACGTTTACCACACTTGGCGTGCCGCTGATGACGAAGTTGTCATACTGTGCACCCTGCAGCGTCCATTGGTTGGTGATATCGGAAGCAGTGCCGTTACGGCGGATGATACGAACGTTGGCAATATCATCAAAGTTCGCAAACCCTTCTGCCGTCAACTCAAGATTGAACTGAGTTGCACCCAGACTTCCTGTGGTTGAAATTGCCCAACTGAAGTCGGGATATCGGGCTACGTCTGTTCCTGTCTCGACACCATTTGCAATCGGCAACCCGACGATACCAGTCGGACGCACACCGTCATATTTCACGGTTCCAGAGACACCCAGCGCAATACCGGCTGCGAGGGCTGAATTGACGAAGGTCAATGCCACCGGACGATAGCTGGTGCCACCAACCGGGAACTCATTACGACCGAACGCAATGATCTGACCAAGCTTCAAAGGCACGCGCAAGTTACCGGCGACGTGGCTTGCACCACCAGCGGCGACCGTACGCGTCCATCCCTCAACAGCGGTGTTCAACTGATTGCTGAGAATCAGAACGTTGGAGCCGGTCTCAATGATACCACTGATGAGGTTCAGCTGGGCAGGCGCACCGGCTGCAGCAGTACCGGTACCGATGGTCAGATTTCCACCAGCCAGCACAACTTTACCAGCGGTCTTGTTCACGGTCACGGATCCTACAGTCCCGCCGGCAGTCGGCACAGTGACTGTCTGATCTACCGCACCCGTGAAGGACATTTGAACCGTGGCACCGAACGATCCACCCGCGGCGTTTACATCACCCTGAGCCGCTAGCGTACCGCCAGTCGTGGTCGTCATGACCGTGCCCTTTGTAAGGGTAGAAAGGCCCGTGACGGTGAGCGTAAAGGCCGAACCGGCATTGGAAAGATCAATAGCCGATCCACTGGTCACGCAATTCAACGTGAAGTTTGTCACGGTTCTGCTCGCGTGCAAATTGACCGTTCTATTGACCCCTGTAGCGCCAACGGAAACCGTCAAGGTTGAAATGGTCGCTGTTGACGGCCACTCGTTGCTCGTGGTTACGTTAGCCGCATTGCCGGTGTATGTCAGGTTATAAGCAGCAGCAGGCGTCAACGCTGCACTCAATGAACCACCGCCAACGACAGACACGGTAGCCCCATCAGCGATTGTCAACGTCTTTGAGTTAAGATTGAGCACGCCCGCGGCGAGCGACAGAGTACCACTCACCGTCGTAGCGGCACCTAATTTAACAATGTTCGAAGCACCCGTTCCAACCGCAACGTTGACGGTTAGGTTCCGCACCGTTGCAGGCAACTCGACGCCCGAGGTAATGTCGGCCGGGAGGTTCGCATTCAGATACCAGACATCAACCGCACCAGCAAGTGCAGGAGCGTGCGAGAGGGTACCGGTGTTCTCCACACGGACAACCACGGCACCATCAGCCAAGGTTATGCGACCGGTCGAACCCAGCGTCACATTTCCTTTTCCGAAGGTAAGTCTGTTCGCCACGGTAAAGCCGACGGTTCCATTCGCCGTCGTTGCAGCTTCGAAGCGAACGTTCGGGATGGAGAGCGTCGAACCGGTTGCGGGCGTAAGGCCGCCACCGTTGAAGACGATCTCACCGATGTTGGCCGTCGCACTCGACGAGGTCGTCGCCGTAAATGTTCCTGCGGTGAAGTTGAACACGCCACCCGTCACGATAATATCATTGATACCAAGCTCAACCGTACCTTTTGTGGAGGTCAGATTTGCGCTCGCCGTGAGGGAACGTGCAGTGGCCGGTGACGTGGTAGCATCCGGGTTAAACGTAATCGTTCCCGTCGTATTGATCGTCACGTACGGGATGCTCGGATTGCCAACGCCATCAATGGTCATGGCCGTTCCGGTGAAGGTGATCACACCAGTCGTCGCAGCGCCTGTATTCGTGTACGTTCCGGCAGTAAAGGTGTATGATGTACCGGAAAGGGTCAACCCCAACGAATTCAGATCGAAATCACCCGCAGTGTGGGTGAACTTACCGGTGACCGTCAATCCGCTCGTCACAAGCTGGATTCCAAAACCCGGAGAATTTAACGTAAGATTCGGGATATCCACGGTTGTGGTGAACGTATAGGTCCTTGTGGCACCGGCCGCAGCAACGACGGCACCTGTACCGGCAGTAATCGTGCCTGTACCGGAATGCGTGTAGTTGTCCGCCAGAGTCAGGTTGAAGTCACCAAGAGCAAGGGAACCACTACCCGTTTGGGTTGCAGTACCGGTCAAATTGATATGAGAACCCAACGTGAGCGTACCACCATTCACCGCCAGGTTACCGGCGATAGTCCTTGTAAGGGCTGCTGCTCCGTTCATGGTCAGGGTGACCGCACCAGCGGTAACCGTGAAATTCCCGGTAACAGACGACGCGGTTGAATTCATGCCCAACGTCGTCGTGCCGGCGGTATTCACAAACGTACCGACCGTCGCCGTAGCGGAGTTCATCGTGATGTTCGCGACAAGCCCCGTCCTGTTGATCGTCAGGAGCGTCAGCACCTTCATACCGGTCGAAGTGAAGGAACCAGACGTTGCGGGATCAACCAGGAGGTCCGCGATGAGGGATGCATTCCCCGTGCCGCTGCCGCCTGTCAACGTGGCCGAAGTACCAGTCACTTCAAACGTACCGCCGGTGACGGTTCCGTTCACAATGTGAGCCGCAGTGTTGCCGCTCGCTGTGAGGATTCGGGCACCGCCGTTGGTCAACTGTAACGTTTCGCCAATATCGACACGCAACGAACCTACGATCGTACCGTTGCCGGCAATGAAGGTGATCGTCTTTCCAGCGCTTCCGGCGATCAGCGAGAGATCATTAACCTTTGTCGTTACGAAATCCGTCGCACCGATCGTTGTTGCGGTCGCTCCTGTGTAGCTCAGGTTATAGACAGACGTGATTGCCAATGCCACGGCACCACCGTCCGCCCCATCAACCAGGAACGGAGAGCCATGCGTATTTGCGGTATTGATCACAACCGTGGGCACGACCAAGGCATCATCGAGCGTGAGCGTGCCTGCTGTGAACAGATCTCCGCCTTCATCTGCCTGGTTCCACGTCAATCCGCCCGAATCGAACGTGAGCACACCAGAAATCTTCACTGCGCCAAGCACAAGAACGTTATTGGCCGCAGTAGACAGTCTGATGTAAATATTGGAATACGCCTGAGTACCTGTGATCACGGCACCATCAGCCGCGGCACCCGTGTTGGCACCCGTACCTTCGAAGATGATTCCACCAACGCCGCTCGCCGTATAACCGCGACCGCCATTGGTAAACCGGGCGCTCACGCCACCGGCCTGCTGCATTCTGATGTTGCTCGTTCCCAAGATGACCCGGCCGGTCGTGATAGTGAAGTTGTTAAGAACAATCAACGAGGCCGTCACGGTGACTTTGTCGTCCTCGATAACATTGGCCAGAAATGCACCAGTGTTGTTGACGGTCACGTTATAGACGTTCATCTGGGTACCGGGAGTAAACGACTGGCTCGTGGCACCTGCAAAATTCAAGGTCCCGGTGCCAGCGGCAGCTGCATCAATTGTGCCTCCCGTCCTGTTGAAGGCTCCCTTCAACGTCAGGGTATTTGCTCCAAACGTAAACGTTCCCTGAGGCATGTTAAAGGTTCCTTCAACCTGCAAACCTGCTGTACCCAGGGTAATGCTTCCGGCAGTCATATCGACATTGCCCTTTACAACCGTAGCGCCATTGATCGTGACGACGCCTGCACCGGTCATATTGAGATTACCCTGAATAACCGACGCCCCACCGATTGTCAATGTGCCGGCGCCAGATTTTGTGACATTGCCATAAAAAGTGTTTCCTGCAGTCGCGAACGAGGTACCATTCGCAAACTCAACGTTCGGAAGGTTACCCGTCCCGGTCATTGTCGGCGCTGCTCCCGTGAACTTCAGCAAACCGGTTCCGGTGGTTGCAGTCGTGGAGGAGAAAATATCTCCGGCGTTCGCCAGGGCGACACCGCCCGTGAAGCTCAGGGTAAGAACGTTGCCGCTGATCTTCATCTTACCGTTGTTCGTGACGGTCTTGGAGAACGAGGAGCTTGCACCAAAAATGGCCTGCGATGCTGCGTTGTTATTGGTAAACGTCCCGGTAAACGTCCCGGTTGCGTTGACCGTCATCACTCCGGTAGCCGCATCGTTGACAACATCATATCCGGTGGAAAACACGTCGCCGGATTGGCCAAGCGTCATCGCACCGCCGCCGGTGTTGATAACACCATTGGTTGCGGTTGCGCCGCGCAATGCGGCCGATCGCACGGCAAAGGAGCCTGTGCTCGTATTGGAGAGGATAACCGAAACAAAACCGTTATTGACATATCCGCCCGAGGTCGTGAATGCGGCAGCCGAAAGCGGGGTCGAGATCGACCCGACGATTGAAAGCGCTCCTGAACCTCCATTGGAAATCGTCAGATTGTGAGCGACAGCATTTTTAGCATCAGTGGTTGCCGGGGCGTTCGTGTTGTTGAACGCGATATCCCCGTTTGCCGTGAAGCTGCTCGCACCGGTAAGGGCAACGATATTGCCGACCGTCAAAACCGTCCCATCCCCTGTTCCGGGTTTGGTATTGGTCACGTTATAGCTGACGGTGGAATTAACGACCACACTCCCGCCTGCGTTTACGGTGATCACGGCGGTCGAGGTGGCTTCACTCGTTGTCATGGTCAGGGTGTTTGACGAGGTCGTGCCAATCGTCAGGGCTCCCGTGCTGGAGTTCAAAATATCGCCTCCGGCAGCAACGGTAAGGCTTCCCGCAAGCGTCACACTGGCGGCGCCCGAGGAGACAAGGTTGGTAAGGCTGATGGAAGCGTTATCAACCGTGATGTTGCCCGAGGCCTTGTTGAAGGTCAAGGTGCCTGAACCGTATGACGATGGCAGGAACGCCGCCGTCGAGCCGATCGTTGTCGTTCCATTGAAGACGACGTTCAGGTTGGTTCCGGTCGTCGGCACAAAATTCAGCGTGCCGCCCGTAAAGGTTAATGTGGCGCCACTGCCCACGACAACATTCGCCGCGTTTGCACTCGTCATCGAGCCAGCAGTCAGCACAAGGGCCGTCGCAGACGTTCCAAAGTTGAACTTCGCCGTTCCGGTGGATCCCCAGTCAACGACACCGCTCGCATGATTTAATGTGAATCCGTCCGTGATCGTGACCGTTGTATTCCCGCCAACAGCCGTCCCCACAAACGTGAGGGTTTTTGCAGCCGCAAGCGTAACCGGCGCACCTTCACCCGGAAGGACTGTCGAGTTGTATGTACCGGCCTCAACGTTGATCGTTGATCCGGTTGCCGCCGCGGTGATGGCCTTCCCGATCGTGCGGTACGGTGCAGCTGAAGAACCGGTACCGAACGTATCGTCGCCATTCGTCGCGCTGACATACACCTGCGCAAGTGCCGTGCCACTCAGTACAACAAACAGAGCGAGTAGCATGGTGCTCAGCGTCAAGAATCTTTTGCTATTCATTGTTCCTCCAATAGAGAAATGGGTAATTTATTTGCATCAACAACTTTATCCCCTTCACAACCTGCAGACTTCCGATCATTCCACGCTTCGAAAGCCTCGACATACTTCCCGCACCTCATCGCGCGAGAAAAAACCAAAAACCGTTAACTAGTATTCATCGTATCTTCCATACTGTTTCTCCTTGAGCTTAAGGTTTTTTTCGCGTGGATATTTGCATCAAACTTGTGTGGTGACAAAAACTCTCGGCAAACTTGAAGACAAAAACGGAAAGACGCGACAACCCCCTGGGGGTCATCGCCGGTTTTGCATCTTTGCTGAATTTTTATGCATACGACGTACGGTGCAAAAGATGTGCTGCAAAGATAGGAACATTAAGGTTTGTTGTCAAGGCTTTTTTCAGGAGAATACCCCTTTCCACCTTATTAATGAGAGGGTTGCAGAAACGCCGGTTGTTCCATGGGCAAAATCTGGATTGTCCCTAAATAGGCCATTTTCATGACTTGACGGCTCAAACATAGACAAAGCCCAACTGTTTGTCAAGACCCTGAAGGCCCTGTGTGCGGGATATCACGCAGGGACTTGCCGGTCGTCAGCCGGTCTCCCTCAAGTGTTTTTCCACCGCAGAGACGCCGAGCACGCAGAGGTCTTATTTGAAATTATTGACCAACCTCTTCAGTCTGTTTTTTAGCACAGGGACATTAAAATTTACAAGCAACCCAACTGAAAGCCCCGAAAGCCGGAGATACGTCAACAATTGAGCCTGATGGATTGGGAGAAGCGATTCCACTGATTTTATCTCCACAATGATCTTCTTCTCAACAACAACGTCCAGCCTGTACCCACAATCAAGCTTCTGACCTTTGTATATGATCGACAGGTGTTGTTGTCGTTGGAAATGCAAACCTTGCGCTGACAATTCATAACAAAAAGCTTCCTCTATAAGGATGGTTCCAAAAGGCCTGGTCCAAGAATTTTATGAACTTCTATTGCCAAGCCTATGATCCTCCGTGTGAATTCGTTTTCAAGCATATTGACCTCCGTATCCTCCGCGACTCTGCGGTGAATGTAAACTTCGGTGAATCGAGATCTTGTGATATGTCTGTGACACGATTTCCTCCTTTCAGAAGATTGAACGCCCTGAAGGGCGTTAGCGATTTTTAACCCGACCCTGAAGGGTCGGGCCAAAACAATTCGTTGGGCCAAAACAATTCGTCGGGCCAAAACAATTCGTCGGGCCATAACAATTCGTCGGGCCATAACAATTCGTCGGGCCAAGAACAATCGGTAGCCCGACCGTTCACGGTCGGGCTAAACCATAAAGACAATAAACCACGGGAGGGCATTCATGCCCTTCGCGGCTCATGGCTTCACAATCAGGCCGGCGCAAAAATGTCAGCCCCATATGTCTCTAAGAACTCATCCACCTCCTCTGCAAACGATTTTTTTCGATGGTGCTCTTCCTGACCCTGAATGTATCTTCTGACTTTCGCAACATCCCGATCACTGACTGAAAATGCTCCAAATCCTCCCTGCCAGGCAAAGTGTGTTGGCGTGAGTTTCTTGTCATTTATCCAATGTGATGACTCGCCTTTGAGTTTGTTCACGACCTCGCTGACGGAGAATCTCGGTTGAAGTCGTACTAAACAATGGAGATGGTCCACATGACCCCCGATGGTATCGAGAATGTACCCTTCGCTGATCGCCTTCTCTCGGACATGATGAAAAACGTCTAGGCGGATTTTTTTTCGAAGAAAGGGCACGCGTTCTTTTGTTGCCCAGATAATATGAATCCAGATTTTGTGGTACGTTTGCGACATAACCTCCTCCTTCCTGTTTCTGAACGCCCTGAAGGGCGTCCGTGTATTTTTGTTTTGTTTTTGGTCCCGACCCTGAAGGGTCGGGCCAAGGGGCCGGGCCAAAAAACGATTTGTTCATGATCATTCCAGGATTTCGTTCTGCTACCCAATGTTTACGGTAGGGCTCTACAGACGATCCGTTGACGATCATTAGCCCGACCGTTCACGGTCGGGCTACAAAGGGCGGAAGAAAATTATGGAATGGCATTCATGCCTTATCGGTCCATCACACACACGTTCTCGAAATGTTATCGCGAGAATCTGGTCTTTGGTTGTGGTTCAGTCGCGCCGGGGCGATTCAGTCCGGCACCGAAAACCCTCCACAGAAAAAGAGGATTTCCCACCAGATACCGTGGGGACATTCTTACGGGATTGAGCAATAGCCGAAAGAGCCATTCCAATCTCATACGCCGCAACCACACAGGCGCCCGTCTAGTGCACCGTGAATAAAAATCAAAAAAACCACCGACGGTAACAACAACCTGTGCGTTGAGACGGTGACGGTTTTCGCAAACCCACGTCTCCTGCAACGGCGACCCAAGACCGACAAAAAGAATCGACGGCCCCCCGGCGTTGATCTCCTCCAGAACGGCCTGGGTGTCCTTGAAATAACCGTGATGGTACCCAAGGAGTCGCAGCGATTCAAATTCCCGGACAGCCTGTCTCGCTGCGAGACGGATAACCTCCGATGACCCGCCCAGGAAATACACCGGGGCTCCGTTTTCAGAGGCCCACTTCAAGACCTGGGGGAGAAAATCCGTCCCGGTGAGATTTTCCCGGATCCTCAACCCCCGGTTCCGGGCGGCGAGTTCGAGGCCGATCCCATCTGCATAAATGATGTCTGCCGCATTCAGGATTTCCCGAAACCCCGGCACAGAGAACGAAAGGTTGATGGAATGGGCATTGGCGTAGAAGACCGTGCGAAGTCGATTTTGTTTCAACCCCTCAACCAGCAAAGCGAGAAATTCGGTGGTCGTGAGATCGGAAACTCTCACGCCGAGGATATCCAACCGTCTAAGGGGCGTCATGAACCGGGCTATCTCGAAAAAGTGCCTTGAACTCCATATCAACTGCACGCAATTTCTCCCTGCCAAAGTACAAGGCACCAACGGATCGCACGATATACTCCATCGTCCAGAGGATTCTTACTAGAAAGGGGTATACCCTCCCCCGCAACGGATGGTGCTTCTCCAGAAAGCGCCGGAAGCTCCTGTTCCAAATCAAGCGCCGTTCAAACGGACGTTGGCGAAATGAGCGGCCACAATAATGAGTGACGACAAGGTCGGGGATTATCGTAACCCTCCACCCCACTCCACTTGCCCTCAGACAGAAATCGGTCTCTTCAAAGTATGCCCAGAACCGTTCATCAAAAAAACCGATATCAAGAATCACCTCAGCACGTATCAGCATACAACTTCCCTCCACGCATTCCACCTCACGCCAATGGGGCTTCGCTCTCCTCCCCCTTGGCCCACTCCACTGCCACCAGAAGACTTTCATCTCCACCAACAACCCCCGGATCATCCGAGGATAGGTCGTCCGCGTAATGTCTCTTCCCGTCGGAGTTTTGATCCTGCACCCCGCAATTCCTGTCCGGGGATGCCCCTCGGTTTCTCCAATCAAGCGGCTCAACGTTTCCTCACCGCAACGGACATCGGGATTCACAAGGAAATAGTAGTGCGCTTCAGGAAAAGTCCGGATTGCCTGATTGACGGCTGCCGTAAACCCTCGATTCGAATCGTTCCGAAGAAGACAGACCCCGGGAAATCGGTCGCGGACCATCTCCGCCGAACCGTCTTCCGATGCATTTTCGACAACGACGATCTGATGATCCCAGGAGCCTGTCTGCCGTTGAAGATCCTTCAAGAGCTTTTCCAAATATCCCCTGACGTTCCAGCTCACAACGATCGAGACCGCCACCCGACGTCCCTCACGATCCGACGCTTGATCTCCCGTCCGCTTCATTCCACTCATCGAAGAATTGCCAACCGTCCCAGCACTTCCGCATGGTCGCGGCCCGTGGTTGCGACCACCTTATAAAAGTAAGTTCCATTCGCGAGCATCCCCCCTTCCCGATCCCGTCCATCCCAAGCGATGATATTAAAACCGAAATGCAGGCTCCCCGGCTGAGCTTCAATCTCCTGCACCAATCGACCCGCAACGGTGTATACGCGGATCTTGACACGGTCTGGCACGTTACTTCCGGCAATAGTAAAGGTGAAGCGCGTTTCACGGGATAAGGGATTAGGGTAGTTGAGGACGTTCAGCAGCCTGGCGTGCCGGTTGACTCTGAAGCGGAGGTGGGAGGAGGATGAATCGCTTCCATTACCGGACGCATCGAACGCCATCACTTGAAGCAGGTGTTCCCCATCCGGAAGGAGAGGCGTAAAGCGCGCCCGGGTTTTGAGGTTGCCGGAGCCGGACTCGATCGTCAACACCCCACCCGCGTAACTCACCAGGGAACCGTTGAGAAAAACCTTCAGCGCGGTTGTGTCGGCCAGGGATAGAGGCCCCGCATCAAACAGGCGAATGAGGATCTCCGGATCGGCCGAAATATAGTCCCCCTGCACAATCTCTCTTCCATCAACTGTGATGATGATGGTGGGAGGAAGGGTGTCTCGCAGCACTGTCAGCTCTGCCAAAGCACCGTTATTCGATTTGAGGAATTCCGGATGATGGGACCCCGGGTCGATCACAACCTGCAGGAGTTGTCTCCCCGTCATATTTTTTGTGGGGATGGAAAACTCAAAAGATACTTTTTGAAACGGCTGGATTTGAGGAATGATCAATCGATCCAACGGGAGAAGCATTGACGTGTTGAGGGAGCGGAGCTCGAGGACCACGCTATCGGCTGTCGCATACCCACCATTATACACGGCACCCCGCACTTGAACCGGGGTCCCCTCATCAGCATGATCAGGTGAGACAAAAAAGCCTCCTTCAGTAAATGCAAGTTCGGAGGGAGGATCATAGGCTACGGACCATGAGCGAAGTTCAGGCTCCGATCCCTCGACGGAAGCTTGTTCGGAGAGGATCGTCGAGATCCTCAGAAAAGGATACCGAAGGGCAGAAATCGTCGTGAGAAGAGATGAGACGATCCGTGCATTTCCGGCAACGCGCACCGTGTCGCCCTCTTCCCCCCCAAATGCTTCAGCCAACACCAGGACCGAATCAGAAATTGTCCCCGGACCGAGCTCTATCCCACCGCCTCTCCAAGTTCGTGCCGGACCGATCCATGGACTTCTCACCGAACCTCCTGTTGCTTTGAACTCCACTGTTGCCTGCAATTCAAGAATCCCGTTCCCCAGACGGCGTAAGTCCTCCGGCACCGATCCGGGCACCGCCCCTTTCCGCCCTAACAAGAGATAGGCATCGCGATGCCGGAGTGAATCAAATCGAGAGGCACCGAGCGTCCGCATGGCTGACCGCAGTGTATTATTGACGAGCCTCGACGCTTCATCCTTGGCTGCGATTGCAAGGTATTCTCCCGCGGATAGGGACTGAAGGTAGGCAACCAGAGCGGGAACGGAGGAGGAATCCCCCCACGTGTCAAAATTCCTTACCTCCAGCACGTTGCCGTTCCGGGGATCTATCCGGACGGTGTTCAGGCCGCGGAACACAACTCCCGTCAGTACATCGAAGCCGTCAACAAAGATCTCGGCAACGTTGCCGTCGGAAAAACCGGCGCTTCTCATGGTCATGGACCGGGAACCCCGTTTCAGACGGACTCCCTGAGGTCCAAATTGCACTCCCGTGCCTCCGTTGAATTCCTCTGTAAGTGTCCGCGCATCCTGGGACCAGAGCACTTTGGACATCGAAGTGAAATCCGTCGGCTCGGCTGAGCTCGCCGAAGTCGAGAAGACCTGTTCGGTCCATGAGGAGGCCCCGGCTGCCCCGACAAGTCGTACCCGCCAACGATAGATCCCTCGATCCTTTAACCCATGCAACCAATGGTCAATCACTCCCCCATGAAGTAAGGGAACGGTCAGGACCGATGACGAGTACGGGCGAACGGTATCGACCTGGATTTCGAGTCGGCTCCCTTGCTCAAGAAGGATCGGCACATCCACGCTCACAAGCACCGAATCGCTCGTGCTCGTGGAAAACGGGAGCGGCCTTAGGACTGTCAGTTCACTCGAAAGAACCGATACGGGAAATTGGTACCGATTGTTGACGCGCTCTGCGTCGCGTAGATGCTGCATCGGATCGAGCTCAAGAGAAAGTGTATGCTCTCCCCCCTTCCCCGCGGGGTTCCAGGTAAATGCGACCGAATCAATCGTGCCGAGGCGGGGAAGAGTCTTATTCTGTCCTGAAGTCGTTACTCCCCCAAAGTCGCTTCGGAACCGTACCTGGATGGAATCCTGTACCCCAAGTCCGAAGTTGTAAACCCGTGCGGTCACGGTAATCGCCGTATCCTTATCCGTAACGGGAAGTTTATCAACCCGGACATCCTGAGGCTGGATGACGAGATCGGGTTGAGTCGGAAGAGCAATACGAATGAGGGGATCCCCCAGGAGCGTGTATTGTTGAATGGTCGAGATACCAACGAGGGAGGAGCCGAACGTTTTCCAAAGGTCGGCACGGACCTGCTGGAGCGCATCGCCGAGGATGCGAACAGTGTCGCGGAAGACGGCTTGGAACAGGGAACGCCCTATTGCATGCAACGGACCGATGAAACCGAGTCCGGTGCTCCCGAGGTATGCAATCGCAGCATCCTCCTGATCGAAGAGGAACTCCTCAGCGAAGCAACGGATGTCGGGCTCCGCAAACCTGTTGGTGCTGCAACTGAGATCGCTGACGATGTGTTTTCTTCGGGAGGAATTCCGCAACTGTCGTGGGCTGTTGATTGCATTATCCCATGTCGTACTTGCCGCATGACCGAAAAAAGCCACCCAGGCCGCCCCCTCTTCTATGGCCTTCCGGATTTCCACGCTTTCCTTGAATTCAATGGCTTCACTCTTCTTATACACTCTCTTGGGGATGCCGGCGAAGGGAAAGGCATCCACGTATTGAGCCGCCAACGATTCCATGAATGCCGCGAAGGCGGAGTTCTCCTCCTTACTGATCCCGCCGGTTAACAGCAGCACATTCTTACTCAGAATTGTCGCCCCGTATCCTTCATACTCTTTCAGATACCGGATATACCGATCTGCTTCCTCCAGGGACCTTGCCGGTATACGACCGACCGATATCTGTGGTATCACGGTATGCAGAGTCTCCACGGTCGTGAACCAAACATCGGATACCGGATTTCCAAATGAGGGAAGGGAAGTTGGCCTCTGGATGGCAGAGTATCCCCGTGCATCCCAATTTGCCTCGCCTAAAAACACGGCATACCGGGGAGGTCTACCTCCCCACCTTGTCCGAGCAATCGTAAAGAACTCCTTGATGGCAACGGGGGATCTGTAGCCGAAACCGAAAAGGTCAAAGACCTGCTCAACATCCACCACCTTTGATCTGACCCCGCGTGTTTGCGAGCGAAATGCTGCGAGATCTTCTCCCGCACGAAAAAGGCGGCTTGTCGTAAGGATGATATAATCCGCTTCATTCGTGGAGTCAACAAGATCATGGAAACCGACTGGTCTGAGCCCTGTCGGGATATGGGCCGAATCGATGCCGACCGCGACATACTCAACGTTGCCAAGGACCGTATCTTCGAAAGAGAGTTGGAAGGAATTTCCCAGCCGGGTCACTTTTGCTCCTGCGACATGAGTCCAGGTGGAACCGATATCATCGTACCGGAACAAAGCCACCGCGGGAGAGACAAACCCACGCGCCGCGAACCGCCTCACGACGGGTTCATCCGAAGAGACCCTGAACCTGAGACGGTTCTGTTGGGCAAACAGGTCGCGGTCGTACTCCGCCAGTATGTAGTCCAACAGGACTTCGTTGATCGAGTTGCCCGTATTCTGCGACGTCAAACGCAGACTGTTCCCCTGTCCCATCACCAAAGAAGAAGGGAGATCGATCTTCAGTAACCGCTCCTGATAACCGAAAAAAGAAGTGTCCGCGATGATCCTCCCGTTCATCGCCAAAACGATTCGATGGTCGGGGACATCGAGCGGTTCCTGCGGAGCGGTTGAGCTGACAAGCCGGAGGGTCAACGTCACATTCTTGATTGGTTTTTGCGTAAGGCCGGGAAGTCCAAATGAAACGGTGGAGACTTGTCCACTCCGGATACGGGCAGAATACCAGCCGCGTCCGGGTGCATCAGCCGACTGGTTTCTGATGAGATCAGATCCGTTGCCGCTGTGGTACGTGTTCCTGTTCTCCCATCGGTAGAACCCGCGGGCGGTGGTATCCCCTTCCGACAGGTCCGGGAAAATCTTTCCCGGTTCATACATTCCGGTGTCGGGGGTTTCCCCGATCCAGTATATCCCCTCCACCTGGTAAGGATCGGACTCCCGTCGAACACGATCGAGGTAAGCCCGTTCGGCCGGGAAGAACACAGTGACTCCGGGAGCAAACTGCGTAACCGTGTCAGGGGTGACGAGGAAGGGCAGCTCTTTCCCGCGGTGCAGGATCCTCAAGCGAGAAATGTCTACCGGAAGTGCTGCAGGATCCCCTGCACTCAACTCCTCAAACTTCAATCCGGAGATGCCATCCTCCCATACGGAAAATTTATAGAGCCGCCGGTACTTCTTGTACCAGGGAAGGATCGTGCTACCCTGGGGAGCTGCCTTCAAGGAAGGGGGAGAAATCCGCTCCGAAATCCAAGGACCGCCGGAAGAGTCTTGTGCCTGCGACGGAAGAGAAAGAACGAGCAGGACAAGTGCCGGCATCATAGAGCACCGTTGCCCATCGCTGACTTCCCGTTTTCCTGTTCGAGAGGTCACACGCTGACTGAACGACGGAGGTTGAACAAAATGGTCTCGAAATCCCTCGAGGATCTTTCCCAGGAAACATTTTTTGCACTCTTTTCCGCGGCACGCGCAAGGGCCTCGCGCTTTTTCCTGTTCCCCAAAAGGTCGAGCAGTGCGATGGCCATCCCCTTCGGGTCTCCCATCAAGACCTGAGCAAAGGATTCGCCATCCTTAAAGTATCTGCACATCTCCCCCGTTTCGGTTGCGACAAGCGCGCATCCGCAAGAAGCCGCTTCCAGGGGGATGAGACTCATACTGTCGTTTGTGCTGGGAACAAGCCAAACGGCGCACCGCGAGTAAATAGTTCTCAACTCCTCCTGCCGGGGCTTATAATAGAAGCGGAGAAACGGCGGAATCCGGGGAAACAGTCTTTGTCCGAAGGCAACAAACTGAATTTCCGACCGCTGTTTCTGCACCATTCCGAAGGCCTCCCGGGCGGCCTCGAACCCCTTGCGCTCATCCGTTGAGAACTGCACACCCACCGTTCGTTCCCTTTCGCTCGTTACCGGCGTTTGAAAAAAGAGATCCCTATTGACTGCGTTCATAACCGGACCATGGACGGGGGCCTGAAGCAGGTGCAAAAGACTCTCCTGAAGCCAGTGGGCAACAGTGACTTTCGCCAAGGGAAGTTGCCATGCTTGTGCCGCCTCGGGATCGATGACCCGTTCATCCCCTTGAATGAAATGAACCTTGATGCCTTTGGAGGGACTCAGACGGTCAACCCAAAACGCAGTCCTCCACCATGTCGCAATGACGACGTCCCCATCCCTGATGAACCGGTCGTCAATCGAAGGGACGACCCTGACCAAATCCCTTCCATACCAGGAAAAATCCCTCCGGTCCCGGTATGCCCGAACGCGCGCGTACAGGTCATGCAATGTGTGGCCCAAGTCCGGAAAGGAGTGTTGGGGAATATGGACAACCGTGTCGTGACCGAACCGCCTGAGGTTCACAGCATGCTCAAGAACGGTTCGTGCGCCTCCCCCAAAAAACAAGTCGGGGAGGATGAAATTAATCCGAAGACCAGCCATAGCCGTTCAATGCCATTTTGATATGGTGGAACACTCGATGACTCAAGTATCCGTTTTTGCAGAATGGTTTATATCGGTCGACCACGTCTTGTTTCAGACGAACCGTTTGTGGCCGGAGAGAAAGGGCGAGGTTGAGCACCAGTTGCCCGAACCACGTAGTAAGGAGGGATCGATTTCCCCAGTACCGCCGGCTCATGCAGTGGATCCCCAGGACGAAGTTCAGTCGGGGGCCGATGCTCAAATAGCGCCGCGCCCACTTGGAGAGGTTGCTCAAGTGGGAGCGGCAATGCAACGGCGTTATCCTGCCTCGGACCGGCTTGTCATGATAAAACACGATCGACGAAAAATACCGAATGTCCCACGATGCCTGGAGTGCTCTTGCGGAAAAATCCTCCTCGTTTCCATAGAGAAAGAAATTTGCGTCATACCCGCCAATGGCACGAATCAAGGAGGCACGGATCCCGGCCCCCTCTCCGGCAAAGGACATGTAAGGAACGTCCTCAGCCCATGCATGCTGCGGAAGGGGAAACCCGGATGGAGCAAGAGGAGGATTCAGAATCTCCCTCGTGGTGCTCTGAAGAATACGGCATACGACAATTCCCAGGCGGGGGTTCCCTTCAAAAGCTTCGACGATTTTCCCGATGGCGTCGGGAGCCGGAAAGGAGTCGTCATCCAGAACCACGACATACTTCCCCTCCGCGACCCGGAAGCCTTCATTCCATCCCCCAATACCAAAATTATGCGGGAGCGATATCAGCCGGACGGATGGATGACCTTCCCGAGCAGCTTCCAAGGTTCCGTCTTGAGAAGCGTTATCGATAACGATGACCTCCCGATGGGGATAGGTTGACCGCCCTGACTCCGTCAAAGTCCTCAGCAACCGGTCCCGACGGTTCCAAGTCAGTATCACCACCGAGACGAGCG
This sequence comes from Ignavibacteriales bacterium, assembly GCA_016192345.1. Taxonomy (GTDB): domain Bacteria; phylum Bacteroidota; class Ignavibacteria; order UBA10030; family UBA10030; genus UBA6688. The sequence continues at coordinate 72,464 of JACPUH010000082.1, forward strand.
GATGATCTTCCTTCATGCGGCCCCTCCCCGCGCGATCTTTTCGAACACCATGAGGCATTGCGCGGTAACCTGATCATATTATAGTATTGGTACGTGGCAAGCCTCCCGACAAAACGGACTGTCGCAAGCTTTTTCGCCTCCCGGCGATACAGGCGGTACTGCTCGACATATTCCCTTCTGGGAATCGGATAAAAAGGTTCACCTGTTTCCAGAGGGTATTCCTTTGCAATGGTTGTTTTGGGGTGAACCTGACCCGTGATATGCTTGAATTCCGTTGTGCGGGTGAATGGGAATGTATTGGGGTAGGTGATCATTGCGACCGGTTGAAGAAATTCACAGTCATGCGTTTCATACTCGAACCGAAGGGAGCGGTAGGGAAGCTTGCCATGGAGTTCTCCGAAGAACTCATCGATAGGACCCGTGAAGATGAGCCGGTCGAAGGAACCGGAATTGATCTCGCTCCAGGCCGTTGCGAGGGAGAGATGGATACGGGGGTGATCGATCATCCGTGCGAACATCGCCGTATACCCTTCCCGCGGGATCGCCTGGATGGCGTCGTCAAAATACCGATCGAGCAATCCCGTGCGAACGGGCAATCTTCCGCAGACCGAGGGGGCAAGATCCCTCGGCTCCAGGCCCCACTGTTTCAGGGAATACCCTCGATAGAGCAGGTCAAACAGCCTTCGCCCCACTGCGGCAACGACCACATCTTCGGAGTTTTCCCTCGTTGCCCGGTGCTCACGCTCCCGGCGGAAAAAGCATTCCACTTCTTCGTCGGTACTCAACCCGAACCCGAACAAGACGTTCACCGTTTCACGGTTGATGGGAATCGGGACGAGTCTTCCCTCGACGAAAGAGCGGGCCTTGTGGACGTACGGCCGCCAGGAAGTAAACCTGGAAAGATACCGGAACACTCTCCGGTCGTTGGTATGAAACACATGCGGACCGTACCGATGAACGAGGATCCCCTCCTCATCGTACTCGTCATAGGCATTGCCGCCGATATGAGGGCGGCGATCAATAAGGAGGACGCGTTTCCCGAGCTGGGATGCAAGCCGCTCCGCCAGCACACAACCGGCGAAGCCGGCCCCGACGATGAGGTAGTCGTACGTCATAGAGTGTCTTCGATTAAACAGGGACACAAGGTGTTGATTTCACCCCTTCGGGGTTCCAAACCCTTTATGTTGCTTGGTTAGAATAATGTCAGCCCTCCGGGCTTGACCATTACGCGTATATCAATCCCGAACGGATGAAATTGTTATAATCCAGGCCGCTTTATGTTTTTTCAATCCCGAAGGGATGGCATTTTTGTAACCACGGAAATCATACCTCCTTACAACCCCGAAGGGGTGACATCCATGGAAGCGCACCAAGGAAGTGGTTAAAGTCCACCTTCATTTTTATTTCACCCCTTCGGGGTTCCATAACCCTTGTGTTGCTTGGTTAGAATAATGTCAGCCCTTCGGGCTTCCTGAAACCGAGGTCCTTAATCCCGAAGGCCCGCCCGACTGCCTGCGGCGGCAGACGGGAGGGGGGGTGACATCATTCGATCCAATCAAACAAGTACTTGGGGTTGTGTTCTATATTGAACTTCTTCAAGAGTTCTGTGTATTCTTTCCTGAACGATTTCTTACGGTGATGCTCTTCCTGACGAAGGATGTAGTTATACACCCGCCCAATATGCGAGTGGGAGTAGGAAAACGCCCCGAAACCTTCCTGCCAGCTGAACCTTCTCCTCAAAAATCCCTTCTCGTTGATGAAGTTTGTGGAGTTATTTTTGATATCACGAACCAGATCGGAAATGGCCATGGAAGGCCTTAGTCCGACAAAGACATGGATGTGGTCGGGCATGCCATTGACAATGATTGATTTTTGACCTTTGCCCGTAATGATCCCGGAGATATACTTATGAAGCTGTTCCTTCCATTCTTTCGAAATCAGATTTTCCCTGCTCCGCACAGCGAAGACGATCTGAATGTAGATCTGTGAAAATGTCCCAGCCATATTTTCCTCCCATCCGCTTTTGGTTTCACCCCTTCGGGGTTCCGTACCTTTGTGTTGCTTGGTTAGAATAATGTCAGCCCTTCGGGCTTCACCCACCAAGAGTCTCAATCCCGAAGGGATGAAACTACGGTTGCCCGTGCCAGCTTTATCGCCGGTCAATCCTGAAGGGATGGAATTGTTATAACCCATGCCATGCATATCATCTTACAACCCCGAAGGGGTGACATTATGGTTTTGCCCGTGGCCGATTCAAAAAACCTTGGATCGTTCGAATGCCGAAAGCCTGCCCGACTGCTGACACAGTCACGCAGGCGGGGGTGACATCATCGGAGTCCTATCGATGAATTGGATAGGAGCCAAATCGGTCGAGGTGACGCAACCATTTTTGTGTTTTTATTTCACCCCTTCGGGGTTCCATAACCTTTGTGTTGCTTGCTAAGAATAATGTCAGCCCTTCGGGCTTGACCGAACCACATTCGCCAATCCCAATGGCCCACCCAATCAAACACTCTCAAAAAAGGACGTCAGAAATTTTTCGGTTTTGCCTTGTGCTCACTTCATAGTGATTCCAGAGACCTTCAAGGTCCCTCTGTGTCAAGGACGTGAGTTGATAACTCTGGAAATTGTCCCCTTCGCAAAAAGCAACCCCACCCCTCCCCTTCTCACCAACCCCCTTTTCATCATTACTACCATGAGGACGTAACTCACCACGAAAACAAGGAGGGGCCATGGACCGCCGGTCCCTGTTACCCTGAAAACCAACGATGCAAGGATCAACCCGATGCATGCCGAACTCAATGGAATAATCACCATGCCCGTCACAGAAATCCGAACCATCCGATCCAGCATCCTCTTCCCCACTATCACAACGACGCACTCTGCCATCAACGTGGCTGCGGAAGCCCCGATCAATCCGAACGGGGGAATCAGGAGGAAATTCAGGATCAAGTTCACGCAAGCGCCCCAGGCCACGATTCTGAAATAGGCGCGGTGATCGCCCGAGGCAAACACGGGATTGGCAAAGGCCATCGCGAAAAACACCACGGTAACGTTCAGGAACAGAACATGGAGTGGAAGCGTGGCTGCCGCATACCGTGCACCATACAGGAACTGGATAACCCAGGGAGCGGAGAGAAGGCCTGCAAATCCGAACGGAATTCCGACAAGGACCATCGTCTCGATATAGGCCGCAATGCTTCGCTTGCCCCGTGCCAGAGAGGGGAAGTAGGACGAGAGAATGATGCCGGGGACCACAAGAAGGACCATCATGACTTTATGGGCAGCCGTGTAGATCCCCGTCATCTCCTCCCCTTTGAGAAACGCCAGCATGACGGCATCAAGCGAGTAGTAGATCTGAACCGCCAACCCTGAAGCTCCCACGACGAGAGCCGGCGGGAGAAGTACTTTTGATGAAGAATAAAAATCGTACGGAAGGAATGATCCGCCAATTTTGCGGTAGCCGGCAAGGAGAGGAACGATGCCTGAAACGGTTCCCAGAAGAAAAGCGAGAGGGACATACACGAGATCATCCGGGCCATCTATGACCATCCAGATCACCAGGTACAGACAGCCGCTTTGACAAATCTGACTGGCGACCAGCGGCTTCACCTGTCCGGATCCGCGAAGGAGATAATGGGCTTGAAACGGAACAAGAAGAAGTGAACATCCCTGAAGGAGGAGGATGGTCCGGATATCCGGTCCCCACTCCAAACTGCTGGCAAACAGGGCGAGCAACAGGAATGAGACAAGGGAAAATAATGCCCGGAGGGAAAAGACATTGCCGGTGAGCTCAGGAATCGGGATGGCCCCACGGGCCACCTCCCGCCCCCCCACACTCTGCAGTCCTGCCTGGGCAATCAGGACGAAACATGAGTAGACTCCCCAGGCAAAGCCCAGGACGCCGAAGTCCCGCGTGGTGAGTGTGTTTGCCAGGTGGATGGCCACAAGAAACCCAAACCCCTTCGCCGCAAACTCCACAATCGTGTACATCGCGATATTCTTCGCGATGAGGGAGTTCATGCAGTTACCCGACTCCTCAAAGTGACCGATGCAAACTTCGTTGGAGAATAAAACGAAAGGGATCTTCGATGCGGATGGATCTGATGCGAGGTCGCCCCTTCAATCTCTCTCTGCCGGAGCAAGTATACAACATCTCCCGGAACTTGTCAAGGGAAATTTCGGAATATTCCGGTTTTTTTCGGAAACGACGGAAAGGGGAAGGTTGGAAGATGGGAAGAGAGGAAGATGGGATTGTCTGGTTAGTAGCAAAATTTGTCGGCGTTCATCTCCATTGAATTAAGCATCCTGATGACAGCTTCGTACTCCGAATCGAGTTCTTCGAACGCAGCCCGATTGATATATTCACAAGCAAGCGAGATTTCGAGCCAGCATTGCGTCTCGGATGCCTCCTGCATCGAGTCGGTCAGTTTATTGACGAAGACAGCCTTGTATTTCCTTTTCCGCCAGGATTCCGCAATGTTGGAACAGACAGACCTGGAGGACCTGCGGATTTGGTCAACGAGAGAGTACCTTTCTTCTTGCGGAAACCGTTTCGTGAGCTGAAAGATTTTCATCGAAACCGCAAAGGCCTTCTGGTACACCTCCAGATCGCGAAAATGCTTCAAATCTCTCTTCCTCTCCATCACTGTCTTCCCTTCCCTCTTTCTTCTCTTCTTCCCTTCTTTTTTTCCTTCTCTTCCTACCTTCTTCTCTTCCTACCTTCCGCTTTTCCGCTCGTATACGCGATTCAGCTAAAGGGCGCGTTTAAAATACTCCATCGTCCTCCTCAACCCGACTTCACGGTCGATGAGGGGTTGCCAGCCGAGCAGGGATTTCGCTTTCGTGATATCCGGTTGGCGGACTTTGGGGTCATCCACCGGGAGTGGTTTGAAGGCAATGCTGCTCTTGCTTCCGGTGATCTTGAGGATTTCCCGGGCGAGTTGCAGCATCGTGATCTCATCCGGGTTGCCGATGTTGACAGGATCAGCGTGCGTGGACATCATCAGGCGAACGATGCCGTCGATCAGATCGGAGACGTAGCAGACGCTCCGGGTCTGGCTCCCGTCGCCGAAGACTGTCAGCTCCTCCCCACGCAGGGCTTGAGACATGAAGGCCGGGATCGCGCGCCCGTCTTCAATTCTCATCCGTTCGCCGTACGTGTTGAAAATCCGGACGATACGCGTCTCGATTCCATGGTACCGGTGATAGGCCATGGTCATTGCCTCGGCGAACCGTTTCGCTTCGTCATACACACCACGGGGACCAACCGGATTGACATTCCCCCAGTATGACTCCGGCTGGGGGTGGACAAGTGGATCTCCGTATGTTTCAGAAGTGGATGCGAGAAGGAACCGGGCTCCTTTTGCCTTGGCAAGTCCGAGGGCCTTGTGTGTTCCGAGGGAACCGACTTTGAGGGTCTGGATCGGGAGTTTCAGGTAGTCGATGGGGCTGGCCGGGGAGGCAAAATGGAAGATGAAGTCGACCGGCCCATCAACGGTAATGTAGTTTGTCACATCATGGTTGATGAAGCGGAAGTTGGCATTCCCTGCCAGATGGGCGATGTTTGCCTCACTTCCCGTGATGAGGTTGTCGATACAGATCACCACATGACCATCGGCGATCAACCGATCACACAAGTGCGATCCGAGAAACCCCGCCCCTCCCGTGACCACGGAGACTTTCATTCTTTACCTCCCGATCCCGTAATAGGCAAACCCCCGGTCCTTCATCTCTTTGGCATCGTAAAGATTGCGTCCGTCGAACAGCACCGGCTGTTTCATGAGCTTTGTGATCCTTTCGAAATCCGGCCGGCGGAACTCGTTCCACTCGGTCACGACCATCCACGCCTCCGCGCCTTTCAACGCATCGTAACCGTTCTCGAAAAACTCCACCGCCCCGCCGAACAGTTTCTTCACGGCTGAAATGGCAATCGGGTCGTGGGCATGGACCTTCACTCCAAGGGCCAGCAGCTCCTTGATGATCGCGACAGAGGGGGCTTCCCGGATATCGTCCGTCTGCGGCTTGAAAGCGAGGCCCCAGAGGGTCACCTCTCTCCCGGTTACGTTCC
>JACPUH010000077.1 GCA_016192345.1 Ignavibacteriales bacterium
CCGCAAAGGGGACAAAGAAAAAAAGATTTTGTGTTCTCTGTGTCCTTTTGTGGCAAGAAAAAATGGATTAAAGTTTTCAAGACTACCACTTATCACTTTAAAATGGACAATAATAGCAAATGAAGAAGATGCTGATGCCATTGCTGCTCATTGCGACGGTTTCACTTTTCGGTTGTCTCCGGGATTTGGGAACCGGCTTCAACTTCCGCGTCTCGCAGCTTGCCACCCATGCGATCAAGTCGGTAAGCGTGTCAGGCAGGACGGTTACGTTTTCACTCGGCTGTGCAGTCCCGGAAGCGGGATGTTGGAAGTACCTTCGCGCCGACCACTCCGCCGGAAGTGGTTCCTATCTTGTGACCGTTCATGGTCAACGCACCACGAACGATCCGTGCCTTCAGGTCATAGGCTCGATCCCTGTGACAACATCCATAACCGTGCCGGGTCCGGGGACATACGAGTTCAGTTTCTGGCAATACGATACCACGATCGACACCACGATGACGATTCACTAGCGAGGAGATCTCACAATGCGTTTCATCAAACTGCTGCTTCCATTCTGCTTCCTCCTGACACTCGACCCGATGAGCCTCCAGGCTCAGTATTACGGCGAGCGCGTTCTGGAAAAGTCGTTCGAACAGACCGAGTTCTTTTTTACACCGACTTCCCTTACGCCGTACGGCATCGGGGGATTCCGCTCAGTTTCTCCTTCGATTTTCCAGGACCCGCTCTCCCGGCTGGCCGTCAATCCGGCTTTCTTTTCCATAGACACGCTGAAGGATCATTACGCGTATATTGACTTCCGCAGTGTGAGCGAGATCCGCAGCATGGCGAATCCGTACTACTACCCGATGACTTCCTACAGGGTATCCATGGACATCGCCATTGCCCCCTATCCAAGGTATTATTACGACACGCGAAAGGAACTTCAGCCGATCTTCTCCGGAGCCTATCTTACCCGGCCTCTTTCATCACTGCTTCCTCATTTATATGCAGGCGTGACATATCAGGCATTGTTTCAGGATGACAAGTACTATGCGATCCCGCAGGATATTTATCGCTCCGTGATGGGGTATGATTTTTCCGGCGCCCGGGCGACTGCGGAAGACCTCCCCACGGTCGACCGCTACAAGGGAACGGACGATATCCATCACCTGGCCCACATGCTCAACTTCTTCGCTGCCTACGAACTTGCCGGGAATGTGAAGTTCGGCGCGAAGTTGGGACGCACTTCCTTCAACCGCGAGGGTTCGTTCGGCTCCCAGAATCTCTGGGATGGATACTATAATCCGAACTATACGTCGAACTGGGGAAATACCGAATCGCGTGATCAGCAGTATCGTGACTGGGATCTTTCAGCCGGCATCCAGTACCGGTTTGGAGAGGGGAATGAAGCGGGACTCGTGCTCGGCCACCTCTGGGGAAATGCGGTTCAGGGAGTGATCAAAACCGACACCTCCTTCTACGGCAATGGGACTCCAGGCGCCGGCACAAACTGGAGTTACTACATGCGATCGGGCTTCACCGATCAGTCGTGGAATCACGACGGCGGCACGACGTACGGAGGTCTCCAACTCAACAGGGTAATCTCCCCCACCGTGGCGATGAATCTTTCATACGGGTTCCATTCGCAGAACGTGGATATCGGGCTGTTCTCCTCGATCTCGGACACTTCCTTTAACAGCTACTATTACCGGTACAACGACACGACGTCGTATCAATCCGAAGGATTCTCCCGGCTCGTGGACGCGAGGCAGGGCAAGGGTTCAAAAATCGCGAACGCGCATCGCTTTGCCGCCTCCGTGAACTGGCGCCCGGATGACGCCATGAGCCTTACGGTCGGTCTCCAGTTGGAGCTCCAGAGCAGCAAGACCAAGACCGACGAGGGGGTCTCCTCCCGAAGGCAATCGCAGTACACCAGCACCTATTCCCAAGGGACCTATGACTGGTTCGATCGAACGGTTGAGGAAAAGCATCTCCTTTGGACGTTTACAACGGAGGTAACAACATTACGGATACCGGTGGTGATACAGTGGCGGGCAACGGAGTGGCTGGATGCGATGATCGGCGTCAGCAGGAGCATGGCGAGTTGGGACATCAAGGACGTCACGCTGGCTGTCATCAACCTGAGGGACCGGCAGAGCTCGAACGGGAATGAGTTCAAGGAGAACTTTGGCGAACGGTACACGATGCCGCGGGAGCGGGTCAGTGAGGTGAGTACTGCCGCGCTGTTCGGAGTGACGGCACGGCCCTCCGACCTCTTCAACATCCGGCTCCTTGTAACGCCGAACATCGTGGACGATTACGAGGGGAGCCACATTCAGGACCTGCGGTGGTGGCTTTCGTTTCAGTTGACGCCGTGAGGGGGGAACAACGTCAGTAGCGGGGTCCCAGCTTATTACTAAAGACTGTAACTGTGGGGCTGAAGCCCCTGTTGGTTTTGTTTTGTTAAGACCCCGACCTACCCCGAAGGGGTGGCTTCGCCAAAGGTTGGGGTTATGACCGCGCATATTTGCTATAGGGCCTTAACCTACTTTGCTGTCACCCTTCTCCTTCCAGTCTCTCCAACACACTTCGCATATCGTCCGGCAACTCCGAATCGAACTTCACCTCTTTCTTTGTGGTTGGATGCACAAACCCGATCGTCTTCGCATGCAAAGCCTGGCGTGAGATGAGTTTCAACAGGTTCGCTGCCCGTTGGGCTTTTTTTCCCTCCAATCCTCCCCACGTGTTGCTACGCCCCGCATACGTCGGGTCGCCGAACACCGGGTGACCGATGTGCGCGAGGTGAACGCGGATCTGGTGCGTCCGGCCAGTCCTGAGCTTGAGCCGCAGCAGCGAAAGAAATTCGAACTCTTTCAGTACTTCGTACTCCGTCACGGCATGCTTGCCGTCAACGGTCACCGTGACTTTCTTACGGTCCCTCTTGCTCCTTCCCAAGCTTGCCTCGATCGTCCCCTTCCGCTCCTTGAACTTCCCCCACACAATCGCCCAGTATTCCCGATCGATCGTCCTTTTTGAGAACTGTTTTGCGATGAGTTGGTATGCAACATCGTTCTTCGCCACCACCATCAGACCGGTCGTCTCCTTGTCGAGACGGTGGACGATGCCGGGGCGCAGCGGTGTGTTGACATTGGAGAGCGCGTTGCAGTAATGAAGCAGCGCGTTGACGAGCGTGCCAGTGTAATTGCCGTACGCCGGGTGCGTCACCATACCTGCGGGTTTGTTGACGATGAGGAACTGGTCGTCTTCGTAGACGATTTCGAGCGGGATGTTCTCCGGGATGGCTTCGGTCCGGGGAGGACGGGAAAGAGTGATGTCAAGGACTTCGCCCGGCGCGACAGCGTGACTTGGTTTCACGCGGCGGCCGTTGACGAGCACCAGACCCGCTTCGATCGCTTGTTGGACCTTGTTGCGGGTGGCGTTCTCGACCTGATGGGTCAGGTAGACGTCGAGGCGTTCCTTGGACTGCTTGGGCGGGACAACGATGCGGAGCTTTTCTCGCTCATCCGTTTCTCCGTCGTGGGGCATTGCTCAGGAAGATTGGGAGGGGGTTGAGGGTCCGGCACCGATGTCCTCCGGCCCGGACTTCATTCCATCGGACCCCGGGGACGGCGCACCCCCTGCAGCGAGGGAGAGTTCAGGCTGGCCTGCTTCAGTAAAGCGGCGGTGGAAGACGAGCAGCAGAATGACTCCAATGGACACGGACGCGTCTGCAACATTAAACACCGGCCAGCGCGTTAAATGGTACCCAAGGATCTCCACGTTAAAAAAATCGACATCGATAAAGTCGACCACCTTTCCGTAGAACAGGGCTCCCTCTCCGAAGATCAATCCGAAGAAGACACGGTCGATCAGGTTCCCGATTGCCCCTCCCAGGATAAGAGCGAGCGAGAGGCGGATCACGAACGCCTCTTCACGGATCTTGTACAGGTAGTAGAAAATTCCACCGGTGGCGACGATCGAAAACAGGGTGAGGAACAACTTCCCCCCCACATCGATGCCAAACGCCATACCGGGATTTTCGATGAAGGTCAGGCGAAGAAGATCGCCGAGGATCGGATAGCTTGCCCCCAGCGGCATGCCGGCGTGGTACATACCAAGAGAGGGGATATCGAACCCTTTGACCAGGAACTTGGCGATGTGGTCCACCACCACCACGAGCCCCGTAACATACAATACCCGCATTATTTCCCCCGCTGTACAATTGTTGACATTCGGTCACTATTGAAGAACAGAAGTCGGAGGTCAGACGTCAGAGGTCGGCGACCTTCAACCTTTCAACCGCCGGAGGCCTGCAACAAACGATCGCGTAAGCGATCCTCAATTCGGACGATGACACCGTCGGTTAAGCTGCAACATTTCAACCTTCAACCTTTCAACAACGCTCACTTTCCCCGCTTCAGCTTGCAGTTGATACAGAGCTGGGCATGCGGCACCGCCTCCAGCCGTTCCTTGTCAATCAATGTTCCGCAATCAAGACAGAACCCGTATTCCCCCTTCTCCAGTCTCTTCAACGCGTCGTCGAGATAATTCAGGAATTTTCCCTCACGCGACGCAAAGAGAAAGGTCTTCTCCCGTTCCATCGTGTCGGTCCCCTGTTCCATATGGAGTGAATACGTCGAGTTCTCGGTGGCATACTCTCCCGTTGTCACATCCATCATGCTGGCTTTCAGCGTCTCCAGTTCCTCCAGGATTTCCTTCCGCTTCTCGAGGATGATCTTTTTGAAGTAGGTAAGTTCGGTCTTGTTGTAACCCTTGCGCGCGACGGGGGGCTTCACGGGCGCCGGCTTGGCTTTCATCGCCATAGATTTTGCCGCCGGGGATGCCTTTGCCCTGATGGTTTTTGCTGAACTCGTTGTTTTCTTCGCGATCTTCTTCGCCATGGACACTTCTCCTGCATGTGATGTACGCGCCTGCATGCGGCAGGCTGATTGGACGGCACAACTTGTTAGGAAATCTTCACTTTCTCAATAGCAATCGACACAAGTTCATCATTTATTTCCTCCTCGGCCAAAGGGACGTTCGAGGGGGGGGTGATGGAAAGCTCCACCGCCAGGGTCTCTTGTCTCACGTATCCGGACATCCGGCCAAGCGCTTTTGCCATCCGGTCGGACGATTGGATGTAGATCTTGATCCGGTCCATGACCTCCAAACCAGAATCTTTACGGATATTCTGAATCCGGCTGACAAATTCACGGGCCAATCCTTCATCGAGTAGTTCCTCCGTCAGTTCGGTGTCCAGGGCAACGGTTACCGACCCATCAGACTCCACCATCCATCCCTGGAGGTCTTCGTGGAGGATCTCGATATCCTCCCGGGTAATCGCGTATTCGGCGCCGTTCACAGGGACGTTCAGACTGCCGTTCCTCTCGAGCTCCCCGATCTCCTTCCCCGTGAGCTCGCGGATCCTGGCCGCCACGGGCTGAACCCCTTTGCCGAATTTTTCCCCGAGGGAACGGAAATTCGGCTTCGCTTTCTTCTTCACGATCCCGGAATCGTCCGTGACGTATTCGATCTGCTTCACGTTGATCTCTTCCAGGATGACCTCCTCCATTCTCTTGATGGCTGCGCGGTCCCCTTCATTCGCGATCGGAAGGATGATCTTCTTCAACGGTTGCCGGACCTTGAGGTTCGACTTCATCCGCATCGCCCTCACTAAACCGACAATTTTTATCGCGCGTTCCATCCGCAGCTCCAACTCCGCGTCGATGACCCCTTCCTCCACTATTGGGAATCCGGTAAGATGGACCGAGACCGCCCCTTCGCGGTTTGCGACGCCGTTCAGGTTCCGGTAAAGCTCGTCGGCCAGGAACGGGGCAAAGGGGGCCATGAGTTTCGCCACAGCAACAAGGCATTCATATAATGTCTGATAGGCTGCCGTTTTGTCGCGCCCCTGCTCGCTCTTCCAGAACCGGCGACGGTTCCGCCGAACATACCAGTTGGAAAGCTGGTCGATGGTGAAGTCGCTCACCGCACGCGCGGCGCGTGTCACGTCGTACGCATCCATCCACTGTGTGTAGTTTCCGACGAGCGAGTTCAACTCCGAAAGGATCCACCTGTCGATCTCCGCCCGCTCGGATACGGGGATGCGATCTTCTTTGTACTGAAACCCGTCGATATTGGCATAGAGGGCGAAGAACGCGTAGGTGTTGACCAGCGTGCTGAAAAACTTGCGTTGGACCTCGGCGACCCCCTCTTCATCAAATAGCGTGGGGCGCCAGACGGGACTGTTCGCCACAAGGTACCACCGGGTCGCATCCGCGCCGTACTTTTTGATCAACATGAACGGATCGGCGCTGTTCCCCTTCGTCTTCGACATCTTTTGCCCCTGCTTGTCGAGGATCAGCTCGTTCACAAGCACGTTCTTATACGCAGGTTTGTCAAAAAGAAACGTACCGATTGAGTGAAGTGTATAGAACCAACCGCGGGTTTGGTCGATCCCCTCGGAGATGTAATCGGCCGGATACGAGCGGTCGAAGATCTCCTTGTTCTCAAATGGGTAGTGCCATTGGGCGAAGGGCATCGCGCCCGAGTCAAACCAAACATCGATCAGTTCAGGTGTGCGCTTCTTCACACCACCGCAGGTACATTCCCAGGTAATCTCATCGACGAACGGTTTGTGCAGGTCGAGGGGCTTTGAGTTAAGAGTTTCACGTTTAAAGTTTGAAGTCTCAGGTTTAGGGTTTAAAGTTTGATGGCCTGGATGTTCCTCATCTTCGGACTTGCGAAACTTCAGGCCTGAAGCTTTTTCAAGTTCCGCAATGCTTCCGATACACTCCTGCTTTCCACACTTTTCACAGACCCAGATCGGCAGCGGGGTCCCCCAGAAACGGTCGCGGGACAGCGCCCAATCCTTGTTCTCCTCCAGCCAATTGCCAAAGCGTCCTGAGCCGACCTCTCCCGGGATCCAGTTGATGGTCTTGTTCAGGTCGATCATGCGCTGCGCATAGGCGGTAGTGCGGATATACCACGACTCCCGTGCATAATAGAGCAAGGGGGACGAACAGCGCCAGCAATGGGGATAGCTGTGGAGGTACTGCTCTTTCTTATAGAGGAGGCCTCTCTGTTTGAGGTCGGCGATGATCTCCGGATCAGCATCCTTGACGAACTTCCCTGCGAAATCGGTTACCTCGGCGTTGAACTCCCCCGATTTGTTGACCGGGTGGATGGTGGGCAGCCCGTACTTCCTTCCCATCTGATAATCGTCCTCGCCGTATGCCGGCGCCATGTGGACAATCCCCGAACCGTCCCCGGTCGTCACAAACTCTGCCCCGACAACATACCACCCCTTCTCCTTGACCTGGTGGTAGGAGAAGAGCCGTCCGTACTCTTTTCCGAGCAGTGCGGAGCCTTTGCACTTCTCCAAAACCGTGTATTCCTCACCAAGCACGGAAAGGCGTGCTTCGGCGAGAATCAGGTTCTGCCCTTTATGATCGACCTTGACATAGTCGACATCCGGATGAACCGCCAACGCGACGTTTGAGATCAGGGTCCATGGCGTTGTCGTCCAGACCAGGAAGTAGGTGTTCTCCTCCCCCTTGACCTTTAACTTCACGTACACCGACGGATCCTTCACATCCTTATATCCGAGGGATACCTCGTGTGAGGAGAGAGGAGTTTCACAACGGGGACAGTACGGCTGGATCTTGTACCCTTTGTAGATCATCTCCTTGTCGAAGTACTGCTTCAGAGCCCACCAGATCGACTCGATGTAGTTGTTCTCAAAAGTGATGTACGGATGGTCGAGGTCAACCCAGTACCCCATCGTGCGTGTCAGTTCCTCCCATTCCGTCTTGTATTTCCAAACCGACCTCCGGCACTCCTCGTTGAACTTCGCAACACCGTACTCGACGATATCATCCTTGTGCTTGAAGCCGAGCATTTTTTCCACTTCGATCTCAACCGGCAGGCCATGCGTATCCCAACCCGCTTTCCGGTGCACCTGGTAGCCCTGCATGGTTTTGTAGCGACAGATCAGGTCCTTAAGCATCCGGGCCATGACATGGTGGATGCCGGGCTTGCCGTTGGCCGTGGGCGGACCCTCGTAGAACGTGAATGACGGAGCCCCCTCGCGCGCGGAAATGCTCTGCGCGAAAATTCCCTGGTCATCCCAGAACTTCAGGACTTCCGTCTCAAGTTCATGGTAATTGATCTTATCGGTGATTTGCTTAAAAGGCATTGAAGAAGTTTAAAGTTTAAAGTTTCAGGTGTCAAGTTTAAGGTTCAAGTTGGCCGGTTATCGTTGGTTATCTGCATGGATCATCAACGAGAATTCCAACTTTGAACATTAAACTTTGAACTTCGAACCGTCACAGCCGTCCAACAAGCTCCTTCATAATCGCCGTCATCTTCGGTTCGGCCGTATTCGCCACCGCAATAACCTCTTCGAGTGTGACCGGTTTCAGCGCGTCGGGGAAACACTCATCCGTCATAATAGAGACGCCGAACACCCGCATCCCCATATGCACGGCCACTATATTTTCCGGGATGGTCGACATCCCGACGGCATCGGCACCGGTGAACCGCAGGAAACGGTACTCCGCACGGGTCTCAAGATTCGGGCCCGACATGGCAACGTACACGCCTCTCCGGATCCCGATCTTCAGGTCGAGCGCGACCTGCTCGGCCATGGAGAGCAATGCACGACTGTAGGCTTCGGACATATCGGGGAAGCGGGGGCCGAGCGTCTCGTCGTTTGGTCCGATGAGCGGATTATCGCCAAGCAGGTTGATGTGATCGACGATCAGCATCACATCCCCTTTCCGGAAGAGGGGATTCAAAGCGCCTGCCGCGTTGGAGATCAGCAAGGTGTCGACGCCGAGAAACTTCATCACCCTCACGGGGAAGGTGATCTGCTGCATCGAATACCCTTCGTAGAAGTGGAACCGTCCCTGCATTGCCACAACGTTCTTTCCAGCAAGGGTACCGAAGAGCAGCTTCCCATGGTGTGACTCGACCGTCGAGACGGGGAAATGCGGAACATCCCCGTAATCGATCTCGACTTCCCTGGTGATCTCCGCTGCCAATCCTCCGAGGCCCGTACCGAGGATGATGCCGATCCTCGGGTTGGATTGAGTCCTGGCGCGGATGGAAGCGACAGCCTCATCAATATGTTGGCGTAATTCGCTCATGAGGATACACTGGCTATCAGCGGTCAGCTTTCAGCAGTCAGCTATCTGCGTTCTGTTATCTGCATGCTACTTCATACTTTCTACTTTTTACTTCTTACATCGTAACTTAACACCCACTCCTCCATCACAACTTCTTCAAAATCTCATCGATTGCGATATGTTCCTTCCCCGTCCCTTTCGAGGTGTCACGCCCGGTCATATCATCTTCGTCAATCTCCAACGCCTTGATCAAATCGATTTCCGATGCCAGGAGCACCTTCAGCCGGCTGAGAATGCTTTCCTTACGCGCCTTGAGGTTGGAGATCTCCTCTTTCATTCTGGAAAAATCCATGCGCGCCTTGTCGACGATCTGCGAGGCCTTCAGTTCCGCTTCCTGAACGATCAACTCCGCTTCCTTCTTGGAGTTCTCGATCTCTTTCCCGCTGGTCTCCTGCGCCTGCAACAAAGTCTGTTGCAGTGTCTTCTCGATATTCTTGTAGTCTTTGAGCTGGGTCTCCAGCTCGATAATCCGATCTCCCATGGCCTTGTTCCTGGTCAGGACGTCCTCCAGTTCGTGGGAGAGCATATCGAGAAATGTGTCGACCTCCACCGGGTCGTACCCGCGCATGACCTTTTTGAACTGTTGGCGTTTGATTTCGAGCGGTGTGATTTTCATTCCCTCTGCCTTTCAAGCGTGAGAGATGCATGGTTGATAACCCGGCGAATTCCCTCGCCCGCCGGGATTCTACGCCAAAAGACCACTTCGGTAAACCATTTACTTTGTGGAAACGCCTTTGGTTCTTTTCCCAAAAATCGCCGTCCCTACCCGGACGATCGTTGCGCCCTCTTCGATCGCCACCTCAAAATCGTGGCTCATGCCCATCGAGAGGTGATCCATCGTCACGTTCCGGATCCCCTCCTTCGCGATGTCCTTCTGCAGTGCGGCCAGTTGTTGAAATGAAGGGCGGGAATCGTTCGGATCGTCGGAAAACGGCCCCATCGTCATAAGGCCCCGGACCCGAAGGTGTCCGAACTGTGAAATCCGCTCGATCAACTCCAGGGTCTTGTCGGGCCTGACCCCGAACTTCGTCGCCTCGTCCGTTGTATGGACTTCGATGAGCACATCGATGGTGCGGCCTGCCTTCTCCCCTCTCTTATGGATCTCCCCGGCTACCGAACCATTATCAACAGAATGGATCAGGTGAATGAAGCCGGCAAGGTATTTGACCTTGTTGCTCTGAAGATGGCCGATGAAATGCCAGCGTACAGCTTCATCGGGAACCTGGTTCCGTTTGTCGTTCAACTCCTGGACATAATTCTCGCCAACGTCGAACAACCCTGCGGCAATCGCCTGCTGCACAGTTTCCGGACCAAACGTTTTCGTAACACCAACCAGGATAATATCTTCGGGCCTCCGGTTGCAGCGACGACAGGCGTTTTGGATACGTTTTCGAACAATTTCGAGATTCTCGGCTACCATGCTCCAATAGTAAGGTGTTGAATATACCCCAAGATTGAACGAAAATCAATTCCAAAGCTTGACGATGGTGCAGGTCCTTGGATTTGGGCAAAACAGTGCTCCAAGCGCTCCCTTGACTGCCACTCCATTTTTTGCTTTATTGGCACGTAACACCGCTGCAAGACATTCAATGTGAACAGTGAAGAAGGAACGCGATGCCGAGTTTTGATCACTTTGATGATGACCCCCTTCCCCGCCCCAATGACCGTTCGGATGACGACGTTCGCCGCTTCCGCGAACAACTCCGCAACGGCGAAAAGGACATCAACAACACCGAAGCGCTCGAGGAAATCATTCAATTCTACTTCGAACACGAACAGTTCGAAGAAGCGCTCCATTTTGTCGACCGCCTCCTCTCCTTTGAACCGTTCAGCGGCGATGGGTGGCAACGCAAGGGGATGATCCTCAACAACCTCTACCGGTATACCGAGGCGTTGGCCTGCTACGAAAAGGCCCTGAGCCTCAACCCCACAGACGCAGAGATCTTCGTCAATCGCGGCATCACGCTGGATAACTTGAACAATATTGAGGGGGCCCTGGAGTCCTTTAACGCTGCATTGGACCTGGACCCCCTGTATGAGGAGGCCCTGTTTCACAAGGCTGTCACGCTGGAAAAACAGGAACAATTCAAGGAGGCTCTCCATGTGTTCCGTATGATCCTCGATATGAACCCGGAACATGTGGATGCTTGGTATGAGCTGGGATATTGCTATGATTTCCTGGAGGAGTCGGAGCTCTCCGTCAAGAGCTATGACGAGCACCTCAACCGCGACCCGTACAATTATAACGCCTGGTACAACCGGGGGATCGTTCTCAACCGCATGGGGCAGTATTCCAAAGCCATTGAGAGTTACGATATGGCCCTTGCGATCAAAGAGGATTTCCCCTCTGCCTGGTATAATAAGGGAAATGCGTTCGCCAACCTGGGCCGGCTTTATGACGCCATCACCTGCTTCAAGCAAACCATACAGTTCGAAGCAGGAGATGTCCCTGCGTGGCACAATTTAGGGAACGCTTATGAAGAACTGGGACTCTACACCGAGGCGATCTGGGCATTCACCAACGCCATCAAATACGATTCACGGCATTACGAATCGTACTTTGGACGCGGCTGCTGCTACGATGCCCTTGAGGACCCGAAGCGAGCCCTGATCGACTATAAAACGGCCCTTTCCATCCATACGGAGTACCCGGAGTTGTGGTATGCCCGGGCCGATGCCGAATATAATCTCGGCCTGGTGGAAGAGTGCCTGGAAAGCTACAAGATGGTTCTGAAGCTTGATCCCCGTAACGCCGAAGCATTCTTTGATTATGGTGATACCTTGTACGAAATGGGGGAAATCAAAGAGGCAGAAGAGGCGTTGGAACAATGCCTGAGCCTTTCCCCGACCTTCGCCCCGGCGCACTATACGCTTGCCAGGATTCACATCCTTCTCCATAAGTATGAACAGGCTTCCTCCTCATTCAAAGCGGCGTTGACCGAGGAACCGGAATTATCAGAACGGTTCCGCAAGGAGTATCCGGAATTGTGCGTGCACGAGTTCTTCGCCCCCCTGCTGAAGAAATAATTCCAACACCCCCCAATTTTACCACTGATGGCACACTAATGGAGACCGAGGGATCCCCATATGTTTTTTTTGTATTTTGGAATTTAAGTTTGTTTCGTATTTCGAATTTCATCTTGAGACTGATTCAGGAATAGCCTCTCCCCTTTCATGGAACAATACGGTATCATCGGCCATCCGATAGCCCATTCCCTCTCCCCCCTGATGCATAACAGGGCCTTCGAGATACTCGGCAGAAGCGCTCGGTACGACGCCCATGATGTTCCCCCGGAGCAACTTTCGGCCGTCGTGACCCGGTTCGCCGCGGAGGGAATCGCCGGGTTCAATGTCACCCTACCGCACAAGCATGCGATCATGCAGCATCTCGATGAGGTTGATGAAGCAGCACGGCAGATCGGCGCGGTCAATACCGTCGTGAGGCGGAACGGCACATGGTTCGGCACCAATACGGACGCATACGGTTGCACGCAAACACTCGCTCCTATGGCGAACCGCATTCATAAAGCCAACGTCCTCCTCATCGGCGCAGGAGGTTCAGCACGGGGGGTCCTTTATGCACTCCTGAGGGAGTTCGCTCCGGCGGAGATCTCGATTGCGACCAGGACGATCGCCAAGGCTGAGGAGCTCTCCCGGCATTTTCAACACCTGACCCCCGGCATTCACATCCGGACGTTCACGACATCGAACGACATTCTGAAAACCCTTGTCGCCTCGGCAACGCTTCTCATCAACACGTCACCGGTCGGGATGTCACCACACGTTACGGCCTCGCCGTTGCCGGCAGATATTGGGTTTCGCCCGGGGCACATTGTCTTCGACTTGATTTATAATCCGCCACAAACTACATTGCTTCGGACTGCAGCGGCGGCGGGGGCAACGACGCTGGGAGGTATTGAGATGCTCCTGCATCAGGGGGCGCGGGCATTCGAGATCTGGACTGGGCAACGCATGCCGCTCGACCAGGTACGCCCCCTCATCACGGAGGCCCTGCAATCTCGCACTTCGTAACCCGGAACAACATGCTTTCACATGCTTTGACAACACAGTACAACGATCTCCAATCGATCCTGCGCGAGCTCGGGAGCGTCGCGATCGGTTTCTCCGGCGGAATCGACAGCACACTGCTGATACGCGTCGCGACAGATGTGCTCGGCGATCATGCCCTGGCCGTCATCGGTCGCTCGGAGACGTATCCAACGCGTGAATTCGAAGAGGCCATCCAATTGGCCCAATCGTTCGGTTCCCGCTACAAAGTGGTCGCCACGGAGGAGACCGATAACCTCAAATTCCGGGAGAACCCTCCTGACCGCTGTTACTTTTGCAAGACGGAGCTCTTCAGTAAGCTTCACAGCATCGCCGGTGAGGAGGGTATCCGTTGGATCGCGGACGGCACTATTACGGACGACCTCGGCGATTTCCGGCCCGGCATGCGGGCAAAATCGGAACAGAACGTCCGGTCGCCGTTGCTGGAAGCAGGCTTCTCGAAAAACGATGTGCGTGAACTGGCGCGGTATTTGGAAATCCCGACTTGGGACAAGCCGTCCTTCGCCTGCCTTTCTTCCCGTTTCCCGTACGGGTTTGGGATCACTAAGGAGAATCTTATGAAAATCGATGCGGCAGAAACCTTCATGCGAGATCTTGGGTTCCGGTTTTTCCGGGTCCGCCACCACGATGACCGTACTGCCCGGCTCGAAATCGGCCCCCAGGAAATCCAGCGCGTCTTGGAGGAACCTCTTCGCAACCAAATCGTCGATCACCTCAAGAAGTTGGGATATGTGTATGTGACCCTCGACCTTCAAGGATACCGGACGGGTTCCATGAACGAGGTACTCACGGGCGAAGAGAGACAGGGATATTTGAAATAGTATAACCACCGAGCGTTTTTATACCCGCCCAGCCCGACCGCTGATGCAGTCAGGTGGGCAGGGTGGGTTGTTCTTCGACCATTGCTGAGAGTTGCGCAATAGTTTGAGTTTGAGCGTCAAGAATCACGGGTGTGATGAAAAATTTCACCACAATTTTCACACCATGTCAAGCTACGGTCACACTATCAAGGAGGGCTTCAATCTATGACACACTTTCTCATCGAGTCACCGCACACGAAGCAAGACTGCGCCATGATCGTCAAAGAGACAATGGCCATTGGATACCTGACACATTTTTATTGGGGATGTAAGACGGATGATCACCGGGCCTGGGCGATCATCGAGGCGGAAAACGAAGGGGAAGCCCTCCTTTCCGTCCCCTCCCTGATCCGTAATAAGAGCAAGGCCATCCCGATCGTCCATTTCGACCCGAAGGAAGTGCAAATGTGGTAATGATCGGGATGAAATGGCTCACCGCAATTGTTCCCGTATCCTGCAGGAAGCATCTTGCGAATCATGAACATCGGTTGAGGGAAAGAGTCCTTCACTTTCTTCCACAGGAGCAAGGGAACCATCCCGGTGTCTGAACAGAACCTCACCGCCACATTGCTCCTTTCTTGTCCTGACCGGAAAGGACTGGTCGCCCGCATCTCGAACTTCCTCTTTGAACGGGGGGGCAACATCCTCGATCTGGACGAGCATGTCGACTCCCGGGAAAGACATTTCTCCCTGCGGGTTGCATGGGACATGGCCGGGTTCACCGTCGGACCGGACGACCTCCACAAGACATTCCTCCCGCTGGCGGAGGAGTTTGGAGCGGAATGGTCGATCAGGCTGAACCGGACCAAGCGCAGGCTCGCCATCTTTGTCTCAAAGCATGACCACTGCCTGCAGGAAATCCTCTGGCGGAGCGAGCTAGGCGAGTACGATGCCGAAGTCGCTTTGATCATCTCCAATCATCCTGATCTCGCACCGCTGGCAGAACGGTATCGTATTCCATTTCAAAGTTTTCCCATCACCTCCGCGAACAGGGACGCTCAGGAGAAGAGTGAACTGGAGTTGCTGCACCAAGAGCGAATCGATGCCATTATCCTCGCCCGGTACATGCAGGTTCTTTCACCGGAATTCGTCCGGCGGTACCCAAGCCGGATCCTGAACATTCATCACTCCTTTCTCCCGGCATTTGCCGGAGGGAATCCCTACAAGCAGGCCTATGACCGGGGAGTGAAGATCGTCGGGGCCACGAGCCACTATGTAACCGAAGCATTGGATGAAGGACCGATCATCGAGCAGGACATCATCCGGATCTCTCATAGAGACTCGTTGCAGGATTTGATCCGCAAGGGAAGGGACCTGGAACGACTGGTGCTGGCGCGCGCCGTACGGCTGCACCTCGAGGATCGCGTCCTTGTCCATGGAAGGAAGACCATCGTATTTGATTAAAGCACCCCCGACCCCAACCGCTCCCTCAACACTTCTCCAATTTCCTCTTCAATACGAGATTACAGCAGCATTGCGATTTCGATTTGTATACACGATCCAATTGTTGATCCGGGTCGGCGAGACGGCGTCTCGCCCTACATCCACAAAAAAACTTCCCCTTGACATTCCGGCCATTTCTGCTAACTTAATACCTGAACATCTGCTCAATCGTTCCTATGAACAAGAATGCCACGCATAACCACCAGGAGACCATCCGCTCCGCCCGAAAGGCGCTGCTGAACGATGAGACCATCCTGGGACTGACCGAGACCTTCAAGGTGCTGAGCGACCCGACTCGCCTGAAAATCGTCCTCGCCCTTTCCCGCGAGGAGATGTGCGTGCTGGACATCGCCCGCCTCCTCGGCGTGACGGAATCCGCAATCTCTCACCAGCTTCGCATGCTCAAAACCCTCAGGCTTGTGAAACACCGCAAGGAGGGGAAGATGGTGTTCTATTCCCTGGATGACGAGCATATCGAAGATCTCATCAGAGTGGCAACGAGGCATATTTCGGAATAGCATGAAAACCCCTGAGACCATACGACAATCAACGTTCCTTATTCCCGATCTCTGCTGCGCGACGGAGGAGGGACTGATTCGGAAAAAACTCGAACACCGGCGTGATATTCAGGACCTGGATTTCAGCGTTGTCTCGCACAAGCTCCGGGTCCGACATACGTGCAACGAAGAGGTGATCCTCCGGCTCCTGAAGGACGCGGGCCTTCCGGGAATAAGCGAGAGCACCCATGGACCCAGCCTGCACGGGAAAAAACACACTCCCCTCCTGGTTTCCACGGGTATCTCCGCCACCCTGTTTCTGTTGGGTTTTGGCGCCGATGTCCTGGGCCTCTTCCCTGCTTTGCCCTCCATTCTTTTTGTTGGCGCCATCGTTGCAGGCGGATGGCACATCGGACTCAAAGGCGTCAACGCAGCCCGGAATCTCTCGCTGGACATGAATTTCCTGATGATCATCGCGGCGATTGGTGCGGTCATTTTGGGGGAGTATGCTGAAGGAGCCGCCGTCGTGCTCCTCTTCAGCGTCTCGCTCCTTTTGGAATCCATGAGCATCGACAGGAGCAGGCGAGCCATTCAATCCTTGATGAAGCTCGCCCCGGCAAGCGCCCGGATACAACGGGAGGGGATCGAACAAGATCTCCCCATCGAACAAGTCGCGGTGGGAGACAGGATGTTCATTCGCCCGGGGGAGCGGATTGCCCTCGACGGCAAAGTGATAGCCGGTCATTCCCGGGTGAACCAGGCACCCGTCACGGGCGAATCAGTCCCGGTCGAGAAGAATTCCGGCGATCCCGTGTATGCAGGTTCGTTGAATGAGAACGGGGCACTGGAAGTTCGCGTCACAAAAACTTCGGCTGATTCCACCCTCGCGAGGATCGTCCATCTGGTGGAGGAAGCGCAAAGCAAGAAAGCTCCCATCCAGTCATTGGTGGAGAGGTTCGCCCGGTACTATACGCCGGCGGTTTTCGGCATCGCCGTCGGGATCGCTATCCTCCCACCCCTCCTGTTCGAGGTTCCCTTCAGTGAAGCCTTCTATCGGGCACTAGTGCTCCTAGTCATCGCGTGCCCCTGCGCTCTGGTCATTTCGACTCCGATCACGCTGGTCAGTGCCATGACCAACGCCGCACGGCACGGCATACTCTTCAAAGGGGGAAAACACGTCGAAGTGCTGGCCGGGGTCAAAGTGATCGCCTTCGACAAGACTGGTACGCTGACTGAGGGAAAACCGGTTGTCACCGATGTGATCCGGCTCGACTCACTCACAGAGCGGGAGATCCTGGGGATCGTTGCCGCGGCCGAATCGCATTCCGAGCATCAGATTGCAGAAGCCCTTATCCGGAAAGCCCGTCTGGACGGGGTTGCACTTTCCGAATTTTCCATCGGGAAGTTCTCTGCGATGCCGGGTAAAGGAATCCGAACGACGGTGGACGGCCGCGACTATATCGTAGGTAATCACCAACTCGTGGAAGAGCTTGGGTTGTGTTCAGCCGAGGTTGAACGGGTGTTATTCCGGCTTGAACGGGGGGGGAAGACCGTCGTCCTGCTCGCGGACGAAACGAAGGTGTTAGGCCTCATTGCATTGGCGGACGCAGTACGACAGGAAGCACAGCAAACGATGCGAAACCTCGGGAAAGTTGGAATCCAACGCTCTATCCTCCTCAGCGGGGACAACAACGCGATCGCTGCCGAGGTCGGATCGAGGCTGGGGTTCGATGTCACGAAAGCCGAATTACTGCCTGATCAAAAACTCGAGGCAATCCGGGACCTGCAACGGGATTATTCCTCCGTAGCGATGGTGGGGGACGGCGTGAACGATGCCCCCGCTCTCGCAGCCGCGAATGCAGGGATCGCCATGGGAGGGATAGGATCGGACACCGCGTTGGAGACTGCCGACATCGTTCTCATGTCTGACAATATTGCCTCCATACCGTATGCTATTCACCTGAGCAGGGAATCCCTCCGTATTATCAAACAAAATATTGCTTTGGCGCTGGGAACGAAGTTGCTCTTCCTCGGCCTTGGAGCGTGGGGCCTCACAAGTTTATGGCTTGCCATTCTTGCGGATGATGGGGCAACCCTCCTCGTGGTCCTGAACGGATTACGGCTTCTGAATGTGGAAGAAAAGTCGTATATTTGAACCGTTCATCCACACCAAAACGGGACCATGGCTGCGAAACGAAAGACCCCTCAACAGTATCTGAAATTCCAGCTGGGAACATACACTGCATCATTTGTGAAACTTCCCGAGATGGCGTACTGGGAAATTTACAGCTCGCAGAAAAAAGTCGTGGCATTCGCCGCTTCGAGAAGGGATGCAGAGAAAAAAATAAAGACTTTTGAGCAGGGCGAGGAGTCCCAGAAACTGCCGCAACTGCCTGGATTTACACGAAATTTTCGTTGACTTTGAAGGGCATTTTTGATAGATTGTTGCCCGTTTAAAATTCAAACCACAGAGTACTTTAGAGATTGGGGCAGAGAATGTACGCAGTCGTTGAAATAGCCGGCCAGCAATTCAAAGTGGCAAAAGCCGACAGGATTCACGTTCCGAAGCTTGAGTCCGAGATCGGCTCAAAATTGAAGTTCGAGAAGGTCCTGCTGTTGGGAGATGATAAACAAACCAGGATCGGTACGCCGTATCTTTCGGGTTCCGTCATTGAAGCAAAAGTCGTCGGGCATATGAAAGACGATAAGGTCACGGTCTTCAAGAAAAAACGGCGTAAAGGATACAAGGTCCGGCGGGGACACCGGCAACAGTACACTGAAATTGAAATTACCAAAGTTTCCTGAGAATTCTTTACTTGTTGGAGATTGAAGCATGGCACATAAAAAAGGTGGTGGAAGTTCCAAGAACGGCCGCGACAGTAATGCGCAACGCCTGGGCGTAAAGCGCTTTGGGGGCCAGACGGTCAGCGCCGGCAGCATTCTCGTGCGGCAGCGCGGGACCAAGATGCATCCCGGCACGAATGTCGGTATCGGGAGCGATGATACCCTCTTCGCCCTGGTCGACGGCATTGTCAAATTCGAGCGCGTGGGAAAAACAAAACAACGCGTCAGCGTGTACCCATCCGCAGCGTAATGCAGAATTCAAGCCAAGCCTCCTGCACGCAGGGGGCTTTTTTATTTCCCCCCATCGCAGAAACCTGAGAGGTTCCTTACACCCCGGCAGGGCCTGCACCAACCGAAACAGGAGCACTCATGAAAATTACGGTCATCGGCGCCGGGAATGTAGGCGCGACAGCAGCGCAACGCATCGCTGAAAAAGAACTTGCAACTGAACTGATCCTCGTCGATGTCGTCGACGGTCTGCCCCAGGGCAAAGGGCTCGATATGTACGAATCGGCTCCGGTCGAAGACTTCGACACCAAGGTCATCGGCACCAACTCGTACGACGTAACCGCCGGGTCAGACATCATCCTCATTACCGCCGGCATCGCCCGAAAACCGGGAATGAGCCGCGACGACCTGCAGGCAACCAACGCGAACATCGTGAAGACGGTGACGGAGCAGGCCGTCGCTCAATCCCCGCAATCGATTCTCATCGTGGTTTCCAACCCGCTCGACGTGATGACGTATGTCGCAATGAAGGTCAGCGGCTTTGAACGTCATCGCGTGATCGGGATGGCCGGGGTTCTGGATTCTGCACGCTTCCGGTCGTTCATCGCCATGGAGATGAACGTCTCTGTCGAGGACGTCAGCGCGTTCGTGCTGGGCGGACACGGCGATTCGATGGTCCCCCTCCCCCGGTACTCCACCGTGGCCGGCATTCCGTTGCCGGACCTGATGGATCAAGCCACGATCGATCGGCTCGTCAAGCGTACGCGCGATGGCGGCATCGAAATCGTCAATTATCTCAAGACGGGCAGCGCCTATTACGCCCCCTCCTCCTCGGCGGTCCAGATGATCGAGGCAATTGTCAAGGACAAGAAACGCATCCTTCCGTGCGCAGCATGGCTGCAGGGAGAATACAACCTGAAGGATGTGTATTGCGGGGTCCCCGTCAAGCTCGGAAGAAAAGGGATGGAGGAGATCATTCAAATCAAGTTGACCCCGGAAGAACAAGCGGGACTTAACAAATCGGCCGAGGATGTCAAAGCGAGCATTGCGAAACTCAAACTCTGACCCCTTTCCATTACTTCTCGAAAATCACAAAGCCCCGTCCTCCCGGATGGGGCTTTTTTTTCCAAAAATAATTATCGAGAAGTATTTCCTAGCTCTGAGATGAAGCGCCGACTTCCGGGGTTGAGAATCCCGACACGCTCACGGAAGCCGCACGAATAACACTCCGCGACGATTCATCGTTGTATTCCTCTCTCCTTTCATCTGGCATAGCACTTGTCAGGATATTCCAATTCCCTGTAACCGGGTTTTAACCTTCCTATACAGAGCACTCCTTGAGTCATCACACGCGCCCGGTTCTTTTCCTATCCGAGAGGAGAACACCTTGAACAAGACTATGCGAATTATGCGAATCGTCGCGACCATTCCGGTTATCATTACCATGATGGTCTCCCACACCCTGGCAGGGGGCTTTCAGATCAATGAGCAGAACGCACGTGCCATGGGCTTTGCGGGGGCTTTCGTTGCCCAGGCATCCGATGCGTCTGCCGTTTACTTTAATCCGGCCGGCCTCGCTTTTCAAAAAGGATGGAAGGTACTGGGAGGAACCACCTTCATTATTCCCACGACAACATTTACCGGACCCGCCCCTTCCACGACCAAAACCTCGATGGAATCACAGGTCTTTTACCCTTCCAATTTTTACCTTTCCTACGGAATGCGCGACGGGCTTGCGTTCGGCCTCGGCATTTTCACACCGTACGGGCTTGGAAGCGAATGGCCAGTAGACTGGTCCGGGCGGAGGCTCTCCGTGAAAACCGACCTCAAGTCGTTTTACATCAACCCATCCGTCAGTTATAAAGTCGCTGAGAATTTTTCCATCGGGGCCGGCATCAGTTACATCATCGGGGATGTGTCTTTGAAATTCCGCGTCCCGACCTACAGCAGTCTTACCCCGCCAACCCCCTCGCCACGCGACGGCACGGCAAACCTGGAAGCCGACGGAACGGGCTTCGGCTTCGATGTCGGTCTTATGTTCAAACCGACAGAGAGTTTGTCAATCGGACTTTCCTATCGGAGTTTGACTGATCTCGAATTTTCCGGCGAAGCCACGTTCACCGATATGCAGGCGCTGACCACGTACTTCCCTGGCGGCACTGGAAAAACCAAGCTTCCGCTTTCCAGCAGTCTGGCC
Organism: Ignavibacteriales bacterium; assembly: GCA_016192345.1. GTDB lineage: Bacteria > Bacteroidota > Ignavibacteria > UBA10030 > UBA10030 > UBA6688. The sequence continues at coordinate 21,308 of JACPUH010000077.1, forward strand.
GGAGGAATCGCGTTTGATGCGTCGGAGCGACTTACACTCGAGGCGGATGTTCAGTATGTCGGTTGGGCCCAATACAATGAACTTGTTGTCGATTTGCAGGAAGGACCTGCGTTCCCCTTGACCGGCAAACCCTTGCAGGCTGACATGACGAGCAAGAAGAACTGGGAAGATTCCTTTCTGATTAAAATCGGAGGAGAATATCGGTTGGATCGTCTTGCCTTGAGACTGGGGTACATCTTCGACACAACACCCCAACCGGAGAAATCGGTAGAGCCAATGCTTCCTGACGCCGACCGGAATGAACTCTGCGTGGGATTCGGTTATAAACTCTCGGATAACTTTTCGCTCGATGCGGCGTACCAACTCATCCTCTTCAAGGCCAGGACTGTTTCGGCCGGTACCAATGTGTTTCCCGGCACATACGAAAGCACGGCAAGCCTGATTGGCATCAATATCGGTTATCAATTTTAGGAATCCACGATGATCGACGGGATTCTGCCGAAGGGGTTTCCATAAAAATTCCTCCCGGCAAAATTTCTCCTGGGCGCCGAGGTTTTCAATATCGTGTCATGTGTTATCTTTCAGCAAGGCGACATTCTGCACTGTTGCCTTTTGTTTTTATGCGCAAATATCTCATTAACGAATATGATCTTGACTCTGAACCTGCCGTTTCTTACAATTGACCCCAAGAGAAGTCGATTACCATTCGAGCTGGCTTTTCAAGACTGGGAAAGCTCAACTCATCAAACTAAAGGAGGCGCTATGAAGACGTTGAAGTCCGCGTTCACGATTGGACTTGCCCTGGTTGTTGGAGTATCCATGATGCTATACGTCACCGGTTGCTCCGAGTCCGACCCGGTCGAAGAAGGTGTGAAGCCGATCACGGAGGACCTCTTCCCTCTCGTCGTCGGTCATAAAATAACTCTCAGTGGGTTCCTCCGCGACAAAACGACTGACGTGAACATAGAAGCCACCGGAGCTGTTTATGAGGCGCGCATGACGGTCGCTGCGAACAACGCCGCGACACCCTTCGGACCAGCTCACGTCCTTTCGGATTCTCAGAGGGTTCCGACGGGCATCGCGAATCCTCCAACCGTGTGGGTGGTGAGTTCATTTTATATTCAGCGGGACGCACCCACCGGCAGCGGGAACTTCAGCTTCCTGACCAACATCGGACGATTCTACCGGTTGTTTGGACTGAGCCGGCCCGACTCGTTGCAGTGGATCCAACTTGTGAAACAGGATGCCGGCGTCGGGGTGGAATGGACAGGGTTCGACGGCACGTGGACCGGGCCCACCGGCCAGGTTCGGTTGCAGATCGTCGGAAAAATCGTAGGCCAGGAATCCCTCACACTTGGAGGCCAGACCTTCAACGCCTACAAAGTAACGGCGACGCGAAAAGTATACCTGGGTGGTTCGACAACACCAGCACAGGTTGGAGAGACCGCCACCATCTGGTTGGTGGCAAACCTCGGAATTGTCAAATTTATCTTTAACGCAGACGGGGAAAGCAACGGCTTCTACAGGGAGTTTAAGAGTAAGAACTGGTAACGATAAAAACTCACTTCCATTGGTATCTTCAAAAACCCCGACCACTCCAGGTTGGGGTTTTTTTGAATGTGAAGAACAATTCTCATTCTTAACCCGGGAGGTTCCTTCGTCATGATGCGACTGCATAGTGGACGCAACTCAGCCCTCGCCTTTCTTCTTACCCTCTTCGTCCTTCCTCTTTCCGCCCAAACGACCGGCTCCCTCAGCGGGACCATCCGCGAAGCGGAGACGCGTGAAGGGATTCCAAACGTCAATGTGGTTCTGCGAGGAACCGGGTATGGCGCCGCTTCCGACCTTGAAGGGCGCTACACCATTTCCCCCCTCCCTCCAGGGACCTACACCATGGTCGTCTCTTCCGTCGGGTTTAAACGTATCGAAGTGACCGTCACCATCGTCGCAGGGCAAACAACCACCCATGATTTTCTGCTGGAGCATGAATCCCTTCAGGTCGGAGAGATCATGGTGTATGGTGCTTCACTCCGGCAGGAACGGATCACGGATGCCCCGGCCGCCGTCTCGGTGATCGAAGCAAAAGACATTGTACGGTTCGCAGGGAGCGGGCAGCTTCCCAAGATGCTCGAATCCGAACCGGGCGTCGATATTGTGCAGAGCGGTCTCTTCGACTTCAATATCAATACGCGAGGCTTCAATAGCTCTCTGAACCGGCGCTTGTTGATCCTGCTAGATGGTCGTGATCTCGGCACGGCATTCCTGAGCGCGACGGAGTGGAACGGCCTTTCCGTCCCCCTCGAAGAGTTCGGACGCATCGAGCTGGTCAAAGGTCCCGGCTCCGCACTCTATGGCGCCAATGCATTTAACGGCGTGTTGAACGTAACCTCCATCCCCCCCAAAGCATCACTGGGCAACCGGGTGATCGTCGGGGGCGGGGAGAAAAGCGCTTACCGCGCGGATGTGCGTCATGCCGGCGCCACGGGGGCCTGGGGATACAAGATCAACGCGGGGATCATGAGCGGAAAGAGTTTCAGCACCATCCGCACAAACCGGAAGTTTGAATATCCCGGCCTCAATCCCTTCCTCAATAACGAAGTGCGAGATTTGAACCTGGACCCGGTCAATACCATGTATGGCTCCGCCCGTCTTGACTACGATTATGCCGGCGGCGGCATCGCAACGATCGAAGGGGGAATTTCGCAGGTTGAAAATGAGGTGATTGTTACCGGGATCGGGCGTGTCCAGGTCCAAAAAGCAACCAAGCCGTGGGCCCGGGCAAGCTACACCGGTCACGGTTTCAACGTCCTCCTCTGGACGAACGGCCGGCATAACAATCAACCGGAACAGTCGCTCTCGACGGGACTGCCGTTGACGCAGAATGCCCAGATCTCTCACGGAGAGATCCAATACAGCTTTGCCGCCTTCGAGAACAGGCTCTTTGTTGTCACGGGGGCATCGCACCGCCTCGTCAGCATCGACACCAAGGGAAGCCTGATGCTATCAACGAGGGACGATGATATGAGCGGCGTCTTTGCCCAGGCCGAGTATAAGGTCGCGGAGCATTTGAAGGGAGTTGTTGCCGCCCGGTGGGACCGGAGTTCGCTCCATCCCAGCCAGTTCTCCCCCAAAGCTGCCATCGTCTGGTCCCCGATTGCCGGCCATACGCTCCGCGCAACGTATAACCGGGCATTCCAATCCCCTAATTATTCTGAGCTGTACCTGTATGTCAAGCATCCGACGGCAGCATTGGCCTACCTTGGAAACGACGGGTTGGTGCCGGAACAAATCACGGGATATGAAATCGGATACAAAGCGGTGTTTGCCAACGCTCTCTTCCTCAGTATCGATGGATATTACAACCAACTCAAGAATTTCGTCACCGACCTGGGGCCGGGAGTGAACCCAAAATACCCCTTTGCCGTGATCCTTCCGGGCGAGACCTTCCCGCGAACGATCTGGTCGTACACCAATGCCGGCAAGGTGAACGAAGCGGGATACGACATCGGCGTGAATTATTACCTTTCCGATTCTTGGCTTGTAGACCTCAACTTTTCCTATTTCACGTTTGAGGTGGTGGAACGTCACCCGAACGACGTCCTCCTCCCCAACTCCCCCAAATGGCGGACCAACGGCGGCATCACGTATACGCATCCGGACGGACACGACGTCAGCCTTAAGCTCAAGTATGTGCCCACCTTCGAATGGGCGGCGGGAATCTACCGGGGGACGATCCCATCGTACGCGTTACTCAACCTCGGCGGATCGTATAAACTGACTTCAGCCATCGGACTGAACCTCAACATCACCAATCTTCTCAACCGGTCGCACTACCAGATTTTCGGCGGGTCGCTGCTGGGCCGAAGGGCAATCCTCACTGCGTCCATGGATTTCTGACAAAGCTGTGTGAAGCTCATGAAAAAACCCGTTTCGTGTTCTGAAACGGGTTTTTTATTTCTGAGAAAAAATTTTCCCTGCAACGACTGGGCTGCTATTTAGTGAAGTAATTTCAGGTTAATGGTGAGCTCCACGTCGGTTCCTCCGGGCCTGACTTCGTACTTCACACCGTCCATCAACGACTTCATCAGGAACACCCCGCGCCCGCTTGTCTTCAGCAGGTTCTCCTCCTCCAAAGGATCGGGGACATTCTCGGGCTTAAACCCTCCTCCTTCATCCGCGATATGAATCACGAGAGCATCTTCGGCCAGGTCGCAGGTGATGGTCACTTTCTTGCCCGGGTCGGATTTATTGCCATGGAGAATGCCGTTATTCACCGCTTCGGTGCTGGCGACCAGCAGACGGTAGAAGGTTCCGTCATCGAGACGGGCCGTTTTGTTCACCTTCATCAGAAACGGCTCCACCTTTCTGATTTCCCTCGGATCGCTTTTGATCTCAAGACGGAAAGAGCCGGATGGGGTGTTTCCTGATGGGTGGGAGGCCTTCTTCCGGGGATGGGTGCGCGGGCGCCGGATAGGTTTCGTTCTGCGTTTCTTCATCAAAGTGCCAAACTGACATTCAGTGAGAGATTCGGGACGGTACGCACGACATGCCCGTCTTGCATTTGGGTTTCCCTCCAACCTTCAACGCTGACCTGTCGGTACGCGAGGCCTTCCCATCGAAAGAAAACCGTGGGACCGGAAGTGCTGAGCCTCCGTTCCAACACGCGCTCGGATTCCCGGTACTGATACCGATCTTGGCTGAACACTCTATAGCCGATACCCAGCCGGATCGAACTGCTGACCGACACCATGCACTGAGGCCAATACGTCTGTTCGACGAAATAGTTTTGGGGGCGCTCCTTGAAATCGCTCCACATCAGGACACCCCGCTCGTACACCCGCACGGCAGCGACCAGATTGAGGCTCACGCGCGGCGTGACCTGGACCTGTGTCGAGTCAAGCCACGATGCCTGTCGGAAGGAAAAGCTCCGGGTCAATGTGGCCTGATCCTCAAAATCGTATACGGTGTAATTGGCAAGAACCTCCGCCTGGTTAACCGTCCGGAAGATCCCCGATGGGGTGTAGAGCACGGCAGGTGAGAATCGCAGGATTCTGTTCCAATTATTGTTCGCACTCTGTAACCGGTGCAGATACACCAGATGGCTCAGGGAGGCTCCCAGCTCAAGTCGCAACGTAAGGTCCGACGTGAGCCAGTGCATGCTCTCCATGCCGAACGTGATCAGCAATTCATCCCGATCATCGATGTTCAACGTATCGGGTGTATCGTAGCGTAAGATACTTGCCGATCCTGCAAAGTTCAACTGATCTTTTTGCGTGAGGGTGGTTCGAAGCTGCGTGGCAAGGGAGGTCCGGCGGGCAATATTTTCGAGCCTTCGCTCACTCCGCTCCTGCTGCTGCAGGAAGGCACTCTGGGCCTCCGCTTCGTCACGGACGGAATGGCGTTCCTCCCGTTCAGTGTGTGACAAGCCAAGGTCTGCGGACAGCCAATCCGTCACCCGGAGCCGGCCCGAAAGGGTTCCGAAGAGCTGAAGCTCCTGAATCCGTGTGTCCAGGGGTGTGGGGGAAGGGCCGGAAAGGACCTTGTACCGCAACCCCCGGTCAATGGTCCGTGAGTAGAGCCCCGTCTCCAGGGTTACGCGGCTATCCACACCCGGTTGATAGGTCAGGTAGTTGCCGGCGGCAAACCCCTCCGCCTCCCGCTGAAAGATATTGTTTACGACATCAAACGTTCCGCCGACCTCGGCGTCGGCCCTCGTATAGAATTCCCTCTTCTGTTGAGAGTATTCAAGGACCATGGAATCCACGGTCCCACCGCCAAAATCCCGGACGAGGGCTACGCTCATTCCCCCCGATCCGGTCCTCCGCGGGGTCAGAAACGATTGCATCCAGAGCGATTGAAACGACGCCCGGAACTCTTCAAGTGCGATATCCCGTGCCGCGGTCTCCAGAAGATAGGAGAATCCCTCGTCCCGCTCATCCTGCTGCGCGTCGTATTCAAACCCCGCCATCCCGGAGACCATGAACCGGTCCGGTGCATAACGGATCCCGAGCAAACCCTTGTGCTGCGATGATCTCCCGAGATCCGTCGATCGGTTATCGGAGAGGACCGAGGAATGGAGTTGTGCCCGAACGGACCATCCATCCCATAGCTCACGATGGAGATCGAGCGAGTCGATTAATTCATCCTGGATGGACCGCTGTTCAGACCGGATGAGCCTCGACCGAAGATGCTGTCGGAAATCAACCGAAACTCCCTCCCAGGCATGGGAATAGAAAACATTGTTCTTCCAGAGAAAGGTATTCAAGATGCGTTCAAAATCGAGAGAGGAGACGCGCTGGGAGTCGGAAGGAACATGAAGAAGCGGAGACCCGGGTATTTCCTGCGCATGCGCCGCACGACCGGCAACCAGGAAGGCGATGATCAGGGCGACTCTTATCCCCATAGCCGTCCGTGGAAGAGTTTGAAGAAACGATTGTGATCGACGGTCGTCGCCACATCAACGGAGACGCGCTTCCGGTCCGGCTTTCGGCGGAAATCCGCCACGGTCATCCCCCGCGTAAACCTCCCGGCACACTCGACGTCGACATGGACACGCTCCGTTTGAACGCACGCCGGATCGATGGCAACAGCCACCGCCAGCGGGTCGTGAAGATACCCACCGCTAAATCCTTCTGTGGCGCTATGATATTGCATATATGACTTCGTAAATTTTACGAGAGCTTGCGCCATGCGGCTCGACTTCCGTTGTGCGCGAACCTCGAGTTCCGTACGCATCAAGACAAGTTCCTGGGTAACATCAAGGGGAACGACGGTGACGGGGAGACCGGAATTGAGCACGATTGCCGCCGCCTCGGGGTCGACATAATAATTGAACTCCGCCACGGGGCCGGTATTTCCAGGGACCCTAAACGCTCCACCCATCGTGATGATCCGTCCAACCCGCTTAAGTGCACCAGGGTTCTTGTTCCAAGCACGGGCAATATTCGTCAACGGCCCGATGGCAACAATAGTGAGCTTTCTCCCAAAGTGAAGACAACGATCGATGATTACATTGACTGCATCACGACGGAACGGTCCCTCTCCGCGTCCTCCCCACAACGACCTCCTCACATTTCCCAAACCATCGGTACCGTGAACTTCGGGGGCGGAGAAGAGTGAACGCCGCAGAGGTTTCCGGGCACCTTCGGTCACTTCCGGCGAAGCCGGTAGATCCAAAAGTCTCAACACGGTGAGGACGTTCAGGGTACAGTCGTGGACCCCAACGTTACCGGCTACCGTCGTGATGGCTTTAATCGAAAGCTCGGGGGACTGCAGAGCAAACAGAAGCGCGAGAGCGTCGTCGACTCCGGCGTCGGTATCGATCAGAACAGGACGTGGCATGAGTGGTGTGAAGGCTCGGATTATACCTTAAGAGTTCACAGAAAATCCGTTGACAGAAATCTCGGTTGAAAACCAAAAGCCCTTCGGGCTTTCTCGTTGCTGATAAGAGAGGCCATCCCCACGAAGCTGTCGGAGAAGACGGCCGTTTCCGGATAGAACTTCTGCATCAGCGTCCTGCTTTCGACGGATGTCCAGTTATCATCGGCACAGATAAAATAGACATCGTGCAGCGGCAGGGAAGCCGATTCCACGCACAAGTGAATAGCCTGTGCAACATCGGTAACATGAATATATGCCCAGAGGTTTTTATACCATAAAGGATAGTCACGAACGAGTCCACGATAGACCTCGATCTCTTTCGGTTCAGGAACCCAGATCCAGGGGGGACGAAGGCAGAGGGTCTGCATCCCCGTCTTGAGCGTGTATCCCTGACAAAGAAGCTCGCACGACAACTTGCTTAACCCGTACGGATCCTGGGGGCGGAGGGGGTGCCGTTCATCAATGGGCACATATTCCGGGGCCATTTTGGTTGTTGAAAACGCAAACCCGAGGGTCGATTCACTCGACAGGAAGATGCATCGGCGAACGTTATTGAGGGCGCAGGCCTCGAGAAGGTTGAATGTCGCCAGCGTATTCGTCTGGAACACCCGCTCGGGTGGGTCGTTCAGCGGGTGGGGGATGCCAGCCAGATGAACCACCACATCATACCCCGCGATGACCCTTCGGGAAGCCTCACTGTCCAGGAGGTCGATTTGATGAAAAATGAGGTCGCGTCGATGGGGGGAATGGAGGTCAAGCATGTGCACTTCATGGCCCCGGGCAAGCTCATCCACGACGTACCGCCCGACAAGCCCGCTGCTTCCCGTCACGAGAATGCGCATTAAGACAACTCCGCCCGATCGCCACGGGCCGGTATATGGACGCGTTGGAACCCTTTCCCCTTCAGCTTTTCCCCGAGGAGTTCCGCCTGCTTTGGTTCTCCGTGAACAAGAAAGACATCCTTCAGCATCCGCACATCCATGGCCCCGATATACTTCAGCAGCTCATCCTGCCCGGCGTGGGCGGAAAACGAATTGAGAACGGCGACCTCGGCGCGACGCGTAAACATGTCGCCAAAGATCTTGATCTCTGCGTCCTTCTCCACCAACCGACGGCCGAGCGTATGCTCCGCCATGTAGCCGATGATCAGGACGGTATTCCGTTGATCTTCAACATTGTTTGCCAGGTGATGGAGAATCCTTCCCGCTTCACACATGCCGGAGGCAGAGATAATGATGCAAGGCTCCTTCCGGCCGTTCAGGCTTTTCGACTCGTTAACGTCGCGGATATATCGCAGATGACCAAAGCCAAAGGGATCTTCACTTCCCATCAGGATGGATAACGTCTCATCATCGAAGCATTCGGGATGTGAGCGGAAAACCTCCGTGGCGTTGACGGCAAGGGGGCTGTCGACATAGATCGGGAGTTCGGGAAACCTGTTGCTCTCATTGAGTCGGAAGAGGACGTGGAGGAACTCCTGGGTTTTCCCGACGCTGAAGGCGGGAACAATGATCTTGCCTCCGCGTCGGAGCGTCCTTTCAATGACCTCTGCGAGGGACCGTTCCATCCCCTCGATCGGGTCGTGGATCCTTCCCCCGTAGGTGCTTTCGGAGATCAGGTAATCCACATTGCCCACCGGTTCGGGATCCCTCAGGATCGGCATATTCTTCCGTCCAAGGTCTCCCGTAAAACCAAGGGTTGTTTTCTTTCCATGTTCGTCGATTTCCAACCGCATGACCGCAGAGCCAAGAATATGCCCGGCATCAAAGAACTCCACCCTCACTCCCTGGCCCACATCGATTGGCTCGCGGTACTGAAATCCGGTCATTTGTTGGATCGTCTTATCGACATCGGCCTCGGTATACATCGGTTCCACAGCGGGTTCACCCCGCCGTTTGTTCCTCTTGGTGACAAACTCCGCATCGCGCTCTTGGATATGCGCACTGTCATGCAGCATCACATCGCATAAATCCCGCGTCGCACTTGTCGCATAGATTGGTCCGGTAAAGCCGCTGCGAACCAAATTGGGGAGATTGCCCGCATGATCGATGTGGGCATGCGAGAGAACAACGGCATCAATCGTTGAAGCCTCAAAAGGGAAAACCCGGTTGCGCTCAATCGACTCTGCCCTTTTCCCTTGAAAGAGGCCGCAATCCAGAAGCAAACGGGATCCGTTGACGGATACCAGGTGCATGGATCCTGTTACTGTTTGTGCCGCGCCAAGAAATTGAAGGGTCATGAAAATCCTGAGAATGTAAATTTCCTGACGAAAGTAGGGAGAAGAGTCAAGAGAAGCAATGTGAAGATCCGGCGCGCAAACCGAGCGATTATACGAACGGAATAATCCGCAGAAACTTCGGGAACGGCTTCAAGAAAAGTAATCGTCGTTCCATCTCAATGAATTCTCAGGGAGATGGTGGAGGTGCGCACGAAGCAAGGGGGAAGGATCGAACTCAGCAAAGTGCACCTCTGCATGGCTTGCGAAGGAAATCAGTCTCCTTTCTATCTGCAAATTCGATTGACACCCCTCGACATATACTCGTACCAAATTCCCCCACTCCCTTCTTTGTAGAAATTACAATATATCCTCTTAATCCTCCGTTGGGGTAATCAAACACTTCTCTTCTTAACTCATTCAATATTAAGAACTTACAGGATAAGAATAATCGACTCACAATCGATTGGGTTATGGTATGTGCCGTGCACCTCTCCGTGCAGCCGATCAACTTCACCAATGGAGAGAACGATGTTCGAGAGCGCAAAACGAAACAGAATCCTTGCAGCAACGATGACGCTGGCCGCTTTGACGATGGCAGCAGTTGCAGAGAACAGGTTGTCAGTAACGAGGCAGGCATCGAATCAAATCTCTATCGAATTTCAAAATTCCGAGCCGGTCAGCGGGATTCAGTTTTCAGTCAACGCACGCGGGAACATCAAGTTCGCAGCTCTGGCCGCAGGCGCCAGAACAACATCACAGGGATGGGAATTGTATCCTTACCAGAAGGATGATTCTACCTGGAACGTCGTGATGCTTTCCCCCTTCAGGAAACCTCTGGAGTCGGGAAAAGGGGCGCTTGTGCAGATCGACTTCTTGAAGGATAACGACAAGTCCGCCGACAGCAATATCGTGTTCTTAAGCAGAACGGAGATAGTAGATCCGCAGGCGCAGATTCTTTCACTGGTTGTCGGAAGGCTGGCCTGGTCCATGAACGATGGCGAGCAGACAGTGCTCTTCGCCCTCGCGCAGAATTTTCCCAACCCCTTCAACCCGACAACGAGCCTCTCCTATCGGCTTGATCGCCCCGCACAGGTACGGTTGACCATCTACGATATCACAGGACGCGAAGTGAAGAACCTGGTGAGCCAGTATCAGTTCGAAGGGCAGTATACCATTTCGTGGGAGAGCACGGATAACGCAGGCATCAGGGTTCCCTCCGGGACCTATTTCGCCCGCCTGCAAGTTGAGAACGAATCCGCCATGCGCAAGATGGTACTGATGAAATAAAAACGAAGCCCGGCTTACTCCCCTAAAGCCGGGCTTCGTGTAGTACCCTGGCAAGATTGTGCCGCCTCAAAACTCCGCTGACCTTCCCCTGCGACCAATCAGAAAAGCCTTTCCGCGTTCCGTTTACTTCAAGAGGATCATCCTCTTCGCCGTTTGATAGCTTCCCGAGATCAGCCGATAGAAATACGTCCCCGAGGCCATCTTGTTCCCCCGGTCGTCCGTCCCATCCCACACCGCCGAATAGCGACCACTGGGCCGTTCACCGGCAAAGAGTGTTTTGACCTTTTCGCCGGAAAGGCTGTAGACCTGGATAAGGATCCGCGCCATTCTCCCCTCGACATCCGCCACCTCATATTCGATGCGTGTCTGCGCATTGAACGGATTCGGATAGTTCTGGTGGAGCACAAACGTGTACGGAATGGCATCGACCTCGGGATCGACCGTCCGTTTCTCGACATCACCCTTCAGCGCCTGGTCGGCGTCGATCACATTATCCGCCTTGCTGACGATGACCTGTCCATCCGTAATTTCCTCGACGTCCGTCAGCTTGAGCGGCAGACGGAAGACGGCGCCGGAATCGGGCGCGATCGCGATATTGTCCAGGTTGTACGCCACAATCCGCATCTCCAGCCCCTTCGTATTGATATAGAACTGATGATGTTGTGCACGATCGAAGACCACATCGGGAGCAGTGATCGAAACGGCATTTCTCAGTCTCACGATCAACTGGAGGCCCTTGACCGGCAGCTTGTTGGTCATGTGGAACCGCAGGCCGTTTTCGCTTAACACAAATTCTCCCTTCACATCCGCGGTCGAGTCAAGCCTGGAGCTCATACCGACCGGCATCGACTTCACGGCCAGCGAAGTCGCTCCACCCACCAGGGATCCAAGGTCGCCCTTGATGGTAAGCAGGGTTTCTCGCACTGCAATGACGTCCGCGACACTGATGCGCCTATCCCTGTTCACGTCCGCCCTTGTGGAATCGGGACCGGTCAACGGAGCGACCTTCTGGTTGATATGGTCGATCATGGTCGTCAGGTCCGCAATCGTCATCTCCTTCACGTTCTGCTGGGCCTCACTGATCAACCGTGTAGCGGTCGCCGTAAAGAGGATTGGACTTCCCACCAGGTTCGCCGAGGTGGCTTGCACGGAATACATCCCGACAAGGTTCCCCAGCTTCAGGAAGGCCAATGCCGTTCCATCCGAATCTGTGACGTTGTTGCCAACCCTCAAGGCCTCACCCACAGCCCCTTCCGGTTTACCGGAGATCGCGAACTGTACGCTTACGCCGGGGACCGCATTGCCGCCGGCATCCGTCGCGAGGACGACAAATGGACTCACCAGTTCGGAGGTGATAAGCTCCTGCTGGCCGCTTCCTGCAGCAAGCAGTATCGCAGCCGCCGGACCATGCAACGCTGTGGCAACAAACCTGACCGGGCTTCCGGCGAGACTCGCCGAGGCCGCCGTGACCACATAACGACCGACCTTGCTTCCGAAGGTAAGTCGGGTTGAGGCTTCCCCGAGCTCATTGGTAACGGAGCTGATGACGGAAAGGCTCTGACCGACGGCCCCGAGCGGGATGCTGTCAAGCGCGAACTGTACACCTGCCCCCGGCACGGCGTTGCCGCCGACATCGGTAATCCGCACAAGGAAGGTGGAGTCGAGTGCCGAATTGATGACTCGCGTCTGCCCATCGCCACGCACATACGCTATCGCTGCAGCAGCACCGTACGTTGCGCTCGCACGGAACTCGATCGGACTTCCGCTGAGTCCGGACGACGTCGCAGTGACTTTGTAAACGCCGACCTTGCTTCCCAACCGCAGGATGGTCGTCGCACGGCCATTGACATCGGTCGTTACCGACTTCTGCAACACATCCTGACCGGTCGCACCTGCCGGGATGCTGTCGATGGCAAATGTTACCGGAACATTCGCCACCGGTGTCCCGGAGGCGCTGAGGATCGTCACGACAAGAGGCTGCACAAGCTCGGTCAGAATCGGCGCCCGTTGCTGGTTACCCTCTGTATAGAAGATGGCAACCGCCCCACCAGCCGTGCTCGCCATAAGACGGAAGTAGATCGGGCTGCCGGCGAGACCGGACGACGATGCAGACACTCGGTACACTCCGGCTCTATTGCCCAGCGTCATCGCGATCGAGGCAATGCCCGAGCCGTCCGTTTGGATCGTGGTTGAGCCGGAGCCATTCACGAAGGCACCGGTCGCACCCGATGGGATACTGTCGACGCTAAACAGGACGCCAATGTTCTGAACCGGATTACCGCTTCCGTCGAGCACCTGCACCCTGAGAGGCTGCGGCAGCGTCGTTGAGACCTCACCCTGCTGGCCATCGCCGGATACGAACGCCAAGAGCGCTGCTGCACCGATCTCTGCGGTGGCGTTGAACGTAACCGGACTTCCCGCCAGTGAAGGCGCACTCGCCTGAACCTGGTACGCTCCCGGACGGCTGCCCAGCGTGAGTGTCGAGAATGCACGACCTTGAGCATCCGTATTGACCTGACTGATACTCAGGCTCTGGCCGGCTGCACTCTGTGGTACCTGAGTGATGGCAAAGGATACCGTCACGCCCGGCACTGGATTGTTGAGCGAATCCGTGACCGTCACAACAAACGGATTGGCCAACGCTGTCGCCACAGGACCGCGCTGGTTGTTTCCGGCAGTTTCTGCAATGGCCTTCGGGGCAGCCATGATCGCGTTCGCAAGGAACACGCTCGGGCTACCGTTGAGACCACCAGAGGACGCGGCCACAGAGTAGATACCGGCACTGTCGCCCAGCGTCAAGGTGGTCTGGGCCAGGCCACTGGCGTTCGTCAAGGTGAGCGTATCGCTCAATCCCTGACCGACTGCACCGACCGGTGTTCCGGCTATGCTGAACCGGACTGCAACACCCTGTTTGGCGTTGCCGAACGTATCCGTCACCGCGACGGCCAACGGTTGTGGCAGGATAGACCGGATCTGGCCGGATTGGTTGTTGCCTGTTGTCTGAACAAGATACGCCGGCTTCCCAGCCACGGCATTCGTGGTAAAGAGAATCGTAGTAGCCGGCAACGACCTGGAGGTGGCAGTGACGGTGTACGTACCGACCTTCCGGCCGAGGGTCAGAAGCGTCGCGGCCTGGCCATTCGCTCCCGTTACGACCGACCGCGCACTCAGCGCAGCGCTCGTATCGCCCACAGGGGTTGATGTCAATACAAAGTTCACAGTGTCGCCCGGGAACGGGAGGTTGTTTTGGTTGAGAACCGTAACGACGAACTGGCCTTCCACCGTTTGTCCAACAGTGTCCACCTGACTGTTACCCGATGTTATGACCATGGAGCTGGCGACAGGTCCTCCGCCCCCACCGCCACCGCCGGTTGCTGTCGCCGTGAACGACACCGGACTTCCTACCAAAGTCCCGGATGATGCTGTTACTGAGTAGGTCCCGGCAAGGGAACCGAGGGTCAGGATTGATGATGCCTGCCCGTTGGCATTGGTCAGTACACTCGTGGCACTCAAATTCTGTCCGGTGGCCCCACCTGGCGCGGACGTAATGGCAAAGCTCACCGACACGCCGGAGATTGGATTACCGTAGAAATCCCGAACCGTGGTTATAAACGGTAACGGCAGAACGGAGCCTGTGGCCCCCGACTGGGAACTGCCGGATGTCAGTGCAATATTCTGTGCAACCCCCTCAACAAAGTTCGGGCCAAGCGGCCTGCTCGCGTCCGAGGCGGTCCACCGGCTGAAATTCAAAATTCCGGTTTTCGTGATTGTATTCTGTGTCGCGTCAACCGTGCCCGCCTGTTTTCGCCATGTCGAACCACCGTCCGGCGAGCGCCAGAGCGAGAGGGTGTTTTCGTCGTTACCGTTGAGTTCGCTGTCGTGATACCGGAAGACGAAGGTTCCATTGAGACCGGTCCCGAAGGTCGGCGCTACGTCAAAGTACCGCAAGATGGACTGATTGCCCGTAAACCCGATTTCTGTCGATGTAGAAGCCTGACCGGTAACGCGAGTCACCGTGGTAGTCCCGGGAGCATTCCCACTCCAGGAGATCGTGGCCCCCATATTACCATACGTTGACAGAGTCGTTCCACCGGAAAGGTTCACGGTCTTTTCCACTGTCCCGAGGATATATCCCTGCTCATCCAACGTGCCATTTAGATTGATCTGTCGTCCCGGGTCAGTCACAACTGTGACTCCCGAAGCAACAATCATCGTATCGAAAACGGATACGTTACCACCACTGAGAGTCTTCGTCCCGGTCCCTAAAAGCCGGAGATCCTCAAACTGCCGGGGAGGAATTGGCTGGTCGGCGCCCACGAATTCAAACGCCCCGCTGTTCACCATCGGCAAGCCCATAGCTTGGTTTGCCAGTCTGATGATGCCGGTGTTATTGATGGTCCCGCCATTATTCTTAAGCACCCCCCCATCCGCCATGGCAGAACTGACCATGGAGATCAGCATGAGGATCAACAGGAACGTGATCTTCATGGGGGACCTGCTTCTGCGCCAGCGAACAACCCGCCGCGCCAATTTCTTTTGGTTTTTGTCAACCATAGGAGTACCCTTGGGTTTAATCAATTCTCTGCACCCGGACGATGTCCCGTCAACGACGACACGACCAGAGTGAATCTTGCGGCGATATTGAGGTGCGTCAACACCTGCGCAAAACTCCTTCGAATATGTCTTTCGATACCGATTCATCGGTGGATGCCCTTCATCATTGTTCGCGTACGGACCACTTGCCGAAGCGTACGCCTTGTTCTTGCCACTAAGGCACTAAGACACGAATTCATATCTAAAAAAATCAAATAGGATGAACCATGTAAATCGTCCTTTGTGTCTTCGTGTTCTTCGTGGCATTCTTGTACAACAGTGCTCCAATGGCATCGCTCAGAAACCGATGGATGAGAGAAGGTGAGAAGGAGCAAACTCACCTTCCCTCGTTCCCATCGTTGCGAGAAGTTCCAGTTGCCAAACTTGTCCGGAGCCTCGAACGAAGAACAACGGCTTGCCACTAAGTCACCCCGCCCGACTGAACGACCCGCCCTAAGGGCATGGTCGGGCAAGCAGTCGTTCGGGCAAGCAAGACACCAGGAAAACGGCCTGATTTTGTTTTCTTGTATCACCTGGTGCCCTTGTGTCATCGTGGCAATATTTTTCGACCGAGTTCCCAGAATCTTCATGGACAATGGAACTCCTCTTCGATCTTCAGGAAAGAACCGAGCAAGGACTTTCCCGTGTAAGGCCGACCATGAGGAGCACCTGCAGCTCCTTCACGTCGGTTTGGATTTATTTCTTTTCGAGTCATGAAAACGCAACCCGGGCGATCCGGGACACTCCACCTGTTCCCCGGCCAGCACCTACCGATGGAGAAGGAGTAAACTCCATACGGCAGCACTGCCGTGCGTGAACAAGCTGGCCTTGGCAGGAAGGGAGCAAAATGCACCTTCCTGCCTGTGATCGGCGCCGTGCCGAGTTGCCTTTCGGCGGATCGGACCATCTGCCTGAGTGTCATGGTGACGCCTGAATAGTGTTCGTTCTACATCGTACTGTATTCACATTGACCCTTTCTCCCGGGATGTTGGACAAACCGGAAACACCGGATTCGACATCAATACGTTCCAATCTGATGTAATCCTTCTTTTTCCGTTTTTCCCCCGTCCCATTGTTTTGACCATAGTCAATGTGAACATTTCATGCTTGAATCTTGCCGCACAGGTAGAGTACTCCCGCGAGTCTTGTTTTGAGAACTCTCTCTCTCTCATCGAGACACCCCTGCCCCTCGCTCTACCCTCACCGACACATCTCACCCGCACACGATTCCGTGGGCCGTGTTCACCGGATCGACCAACCCCCGGTGGTCTCTGAAGCCGGTTGTTTTCCCGCACCGGTTCGCGCGGTCTGTAACGATGTCCCGAAGGGCTCTCATCAACCTGAAAGTTGAGCGCAAAAGCCGACTGCACGCCTCCCCCGACGTCGCGGTCGGACAGAGTACTCCCATCGCTCGCTCGAGCCAATCCCCATGGGGTGCGTTGTCTTCCCCTGCACCCGATGTCGACATCGTGAGATCCTGAACGGACCCTGATGCATTCCCGTGGCCTTCGCCAAGGCAGATCGATGCCTCTGATGAAGGTCACCTTCTTCTCAGCATGACCTCTGCTGAAGGTGACCTTCAAGCGCGCAATGGACTCGCGCGGCCGGGTGACCTCTTGTAGGGCAACCAGTTTGGTTGTCCACCAATGCAAAAGCTTCATAGAGGCATTGGTGGTCGGGTCAAAGACCC
>JACPUH010000016.1 GCA_016192345.1 Ignavibacteriales bacterium
CCAGGGACCTAAATCGACCGCGGATTTCATGGTCGATGAGGCTGGTGCACAACTCATTCCCCAAATACCCATGAGCACCATGACAATATACCGTAATTCTTCATTCAGCCTTCTCATATTCTTTTTCCTTTCTCTGGACCACATGAGAGTTCCTTATTCCATTTCCGGGGAGAAACCCCGTTCATCTTAAGAGAACCATCTTTCCACTTCGGCGATACGACCCGGCTTCCAGGGAGTAAAGGTATGTGCCACTTCCCGCCACACCCCCTCCTTCATCCCTTCCATCCCAAAGCACCGAGTGCCTCCCCGTCTCGTACCGACGATTCGTAAGCTGGGCGACCCTGATTCCAAGAAGGTTGTAGATCGTGATTGTCACATGTTCCGTGTGTGGGATGTCGAACGAAATCTGCGTTGTCGGATTAAAGGGATTAGGATATGCGGGGTAAAGCTTAAACTCGGTGGGAACCCCGCTTCCCGGTGTGCGGACATCGGTGGCGTTATCCTCGACGAAACGAAAAATCTGGCTATTGGTCCCCCCGTAACCGACCACGTACAGTTCACCTGACTCATCCTCTCCGAACGAAGAAATGCCTTGCGTCGAGGTGGTTATCTGGATGTTGCTCTTCACCACACCGTTCGCATATTCGAGTCCCCAGATAGCCTTAAATCCGTAGTCGCCGTAGATGTACAGTCCCTGCAGAGCGGCGAGTGAAGGGTTCGATCCGCGGTACACATACCCTCCCGTGACGGTCACGGTGTTTCCCTTTCCCTCACGGGTGTACTCGAACACCGGAAGCGTGAGACCGGTCATATCGCAACTGGTCGCCCGGAAGCACAGCAATCCCTCCATAATGCTCCACCCGTAGTTGCCACCGCTGGTGATGATATTGATCTCTTCCGCCCTTTTTTCCCCGACATCCGCAAGCCAGAGCGTTCCCGAGAACCGGTCGAAGCTGAAACGCCATGGATTTCTGAGTCCATAGGCATAGATCTCTTCCTTCCAGCCCTTGGTATTTCCGACATACGGGTTGTCGGGAGGAACCCGGTATTGAAGTCCGGGATCCTGGTTGTCCACATCCATGCGGAGAACGGTTCCAAACCAGTTCATCGGGTTCTGCCCATTCTTGAGCGTGTCATTCGGCGCACGACCGTCCCCGAGACTGAGGTAGAGATATCCGTCCTTGCCGAACGCAATCTGGCCGCCGTTATGGTTGTCCCAGGGCTGCTCCAGTTCGAGCAGAATCCGCTCCGATCCTGGATCCGCAGAATCGGGATTGGTCTGCGACACCTCCAGTTCTGAAACCCTCGACATCATGGCACCGATTTTATTAGTCCTAATGTGCCCTTCCATCGTGTCCGTATAGGAGACGTAAAACTTCCTGTTCTGGGCAAAGTCCGGATGAAACGCCATGGCAAAAAAACCGTTTTCGCCAGACCCAAACACTCTCGATTCCACCCTGCCGCTGAGGTCAAGAAAAACCTTCCGTTGCGCGGCAGTGACGGAGGGGGAATTCGGAAATACATGGATGACTCCCCGCCGTTCAGTCACAAACACCCTGTTGCTTCCATCGCCGGCATGGGTCAAAAACGTCGGCTGGTTAAAAGAGAGGTTGGTAAATACCCGTTCCAACTTGATGCCGGCCAATCCATTGGATCTCTCAACGAGCCGTTGATCCGTGCCTCCTACTTCGCCTTGCGGCCCCCGGGGGCCCTGCGTCCAGGTAACCTGCAAACTGAGACTCACGAGACAAATCAAACAGATAACTCTTCTCAAAAAACCCTCCTTGATGTGTGGTGAACATCATTTAGCGTGTAACCTCCCGCCTGAGCTGCGCGGGAACGATTCCGGAAGGGACGATCACAATCGTCTCCCCTTTCCCCGTTGCCAACTGGACCAGGGGACCGCGGGCACTCCCGGATTTTTTTCCCTCGCGGTAAAATTCCACCTCGCTTTCGCCCCAGGGGTTCTGCACACGGCATTCTCCCCCGAGAGGGGATTGCACTTCAATAAATTCAATACTCCCATTGCGTTGTGAGGATGTCACAACAAATCCCCCGCGTGCGAGAAGGGTAAACGCCGCATTCCAATCCTTGGGCCAGGAGGAGAAGACCCGGATGACGGGCTCATCTTTCACATCAGACGCTGCGTTTTCCAATAACGAGGAGTGAATGCCGAAGGTCAATCCGCCGATATGTTCTGCATCGATGGCGCCCGGTCCCTCACGCAACCGCAACCGGTTCCTGAAGATCTGCCCACCGCCGATCCCGGTGCTGTCGATGAAACCACCGGTTCGGTTGAAGTTCAGGAACATGCTCTTCAACTCCGGCTCCGGGCCGAGCGGTGCAATGGCCCCGGCCCCACCATAGACAAAAGCTCCGTAGCCGCCGCGACTTGGTCCGGACGAACGTCGGCGCTCTGGGAGTTGAACGAGATTATCCTTGACCTCCTGCCAGAGCGGGCGAAGGTCGGCATCCACGCCAAGAAGTTCCGAAGCGTGAACGGCAATGGGAAAAATCATGTTCATCGTGGAGATCTCATAGGGGGAGTTGGAGGAGTTCCAGTTGCTTTCGCTGTTGTTGACATGATGGAGATGGTATTTGCCATCCGCCTCTTTCTTGAGATTGGGGAAGTTGCGGTAAAATTCTGCCGCCCCTTTAATCATCGGATACGCCCGGTCACGTAACCAGTTCTTGTCCAGTGTGAATTCGTACCGCTGCCAGTAGACCTGCGCGATCCTCGCCCCCGCGCCGAGAATATGCGTGCAATGGCCGAAGATGCCATGGACGGTCTCCGGCGATGCGAATCGCCCCGGCTGGAAGGACGCCTTGGTCGGCACCACATAATGCCCATGATCCCAATGACCGTCGGTCAGGAAATTCCACCGCGCGTGGTGACGGTTCTTCGTTTCGATGAACCACTGAAATTTTGCAGTCCGTTCTTCATAGGGCTTCCGGACCAGCATCAGGTCCTGGAGTTCCGCGGCGATATCGTCCGGGAGCTTCTCCAAACCGTTGAACGCCACGATCTCCGGGATCCAGATTCCTTTGGAACCCCATTGTTGTCGAGCGGCGAGAGCACACGATTCAAACATATTGGAGTACATCGAAAACAACGGCTCCATCAACTCCAACCTGTTTGCCGGTAACAGGTTACGGTAGTACGCGCTTGTGTTTGCCCACCAATATTGAGACCCCCATCGGCGCATGTCGCCAGTGGTATTAAAGAGGAGCCCCGCAAACCGGGGTGGATACTTCCCCAGAGAGGTGGAACCCATAAGATAGAGAAAGTAGGTATAGTTCTGCTCGACAAAATCAGCCTGACCATCGCCGCTGTGCAGGTGAACAAACCCCTTCGACCAGAAATCGCTCCACCACGCAGCGTTGTCGGAGTGGAGCCCCGAGAAACCTTTGCCGGACGCGGCATCGAGTTCCCTGAGCGCCTTTTCCGTAATCTTCTCTCCCGGATCGAAACTCGATGCGCTGGAAATCAGGATGGCGAACTTCCCCTTCCCCGGCGCCGCGGAAAGCTGAACTGTCGATTCGTTGAGATACCTCGCTTTTGATTTCCTGCCGGTCACCTGGATGGCTACGGCAGTGGCGTCGTAGTACTCCCCTTCACGATATTCCTGCGTGAGGAGTATTCGCCCGTCCCGGATGTGTAATTGAGACGTCGCCGTATGCTCGGCGGTATGGACCTCCACGGCATGGTTCTTCGCCAGCTCATAACTCCTGTCGTATATGGTTTGGATCATGTAACGAAGCATTCTGAGATCAACGTTAATGGCGGAAGGGGAGGCACGTTGGTCGTCGATCTCGACCGCCAGTACATCGCCGCCATGCCAAGCGAAGGCTTTTGCCATCACGCCGTTTCCCTGGACCGACATCAGCCCATCGTAAACGGAAAGGTGTTGGCGGAAGTTCTTTCCTTCAAACACATCCTCTCCGGCATCGACCAGGTTGATATCCACATAGCCACAACTGCTCCCGTAGTCGCTGTCCGCTCTCGGGAAACTCACCGTGGAAGCGCCGTTGGCGAACACATCGACACGGTTGATCTGGAATTTGATCGCTGAGGGGGTCGTCCAGACAAGGCTTCCCATTCGCCCGTTGCCGATCGGCATTCCCTCCTCGCTTCGGTGGGCAGGCGTAACAAATGCCAGGTCCGCACGTGCGATGAGGTTCTTATAGTTCACCGTAAGGAGGCTGCTCTTTTCCTGACCGTTGACAGGCCCGGTCAAGCAGACCACGCATACTATGAGAGCCATCATTGCCAAAAAAGGTGGGACAGCATTGAAGTTTTTCATGGCATTGTTCCTGCGATTGGACGAACCCCCGTTACCTCGACTGCTTAATTTCCCCGAACCAGGCGGAACCGCGCAGCGTATCCGCCCCCCATCGCGAGATTCAAGGTGAGGGTCGTATTGCGATCTACCGATTTCTTTTCGAGGAAAACTTTTTTAGGGAAACGGCCGGCGTCCGGAGCGTCAGCGTAAATTTCCGCGGTGTACTTTTCCCCCCCCAGGAAACCCAACGACAACTCAAGCCTTCGCGGAGTCCAGTTTGTCATACTGCCGAGAAACCAATCACTTCCGCGGCGACGCGCGATCGTGACATACTCTCCCGGTGCGCCGTTGATGAATTTGGTCTCATCCCATGTTGCCGGCACGTTTCTGATAAACTCGAATTCCGGTTGGTTATCATAGGCCGCGGGATGGTCCGAGACCATCTGGATGGGGGCCTGGTAGATTGCGTACATCGCGAGGTGATGGGCGCGTGTGCCCATCACCTCGGGCTGTTCCATGCGTGGTTCAAACTCCTCCTTCGTCACGTTGCGAAACCCGCCCGGCGTATAATCCATGGGTCCGGCGAGCATGCGGGTGAACGGAATCATCACATGGTTGTCCGGGTTGTCCCTCGCCCCAGCCTTCGACTGCTCCATTCCCAGCACCCCCTCGTAGCCGACAACATTGGGGAACGTCCTCTCAAGGCCGGTCGGCTTGGTGGAGCCATGGAAATCCACCATCAGGCGATGTTTCGCCCCTTTTTCGGCCACACGGTAATAGAAGTCCATCATGGCCTGATCGTCACGCGACATAAAATCGATCTTGACCCCCGCCACACCCCACTTCTCATACAGAGGGAACGCCTCGTCCAGTTGACGGTCGACCGCCGCCCAGTGCAACCAGATCCACACTTTAACATTTTTTGCCGCAGCGTACCGGACGACCTCCGGAACATCCACGCTTCCGTTCATGGTCAGGATGTCTTCCTGAGGAGACCATCCCGCATCAACCAACATGTACTCAAGGCCTGCCCGGGCGCTGAAGTCGACAAAATGCTTCATGGTCTGTGTATTGAACGCCCCCTTCCCGTCAGCCCCGATGCTTCCACTCCACCAATCCCATGACGATTTCCCCGCTTTGATCCAGGAGACATCCTGAAGCTGCGTTTCGGGATTGAGGCTGGTGATTACGTTCGATTCGATCAACTTCCCAGGATCGGATGCAACGAGGAGCACTCTCCACGCGGAGTGGTGCGGGAGGGGGCCGACAACTGCAAGTTCGGGTGTATCGAAACGGGGTGCGAGCCGCGATTCGAACCAGTGTCCCATCCAGCTTCCGGAGGGGTTGATCACGCACATCGCGCTATAATCACGGACATCCGCTTCCGTGAGTGCCATCCATCCAACGCCCGGTACTTCCATCAGCAACGGGAGCCCGATCAGGACGTTGCTTGCAACACCCCCCTGATTCGAAAACGCACTGATGGGGAGTTTGATGAATTCGCTTTCATACATGCTCCGATCGTTCGGGAGAACGAGGGAATAGGTCATGGCATCCTTGCTGACACGAAACTCCGTCTTCTCTTTTGCGAGCCGGAATTCACTCAGGGTCGGCTGCTTCGGGACGAGGTACCGGAACGCCACTGCCTCATCGTACGCCTTTGCTTCGACAACGAGCTTCCGTCCCGGGCCGCTCCTCTCTTCCATCTCGATGCGAAGAGCGTTATACCGGTTACGGACCGAACTGGTTTTTCCAACGATGAGTCGATAGGTCTCATCCGCCTCCGAAGGCGTTGCCTTCACGATCCGGACATCACCCCCCAACGGCCTTTGACCCTGAAGCTCAAGGCTGAGGGCCGAGCGATCGATAAGCTGCTTCCCCCGGAACGAGACGGCGTACACCAGCTTTCCTCCAGCCGGAGACGGTTTGCCTCCTTCGACAGTTTCGAACGTGATGACCAAATTCCCGTCCGGGGATTTGAGAGTACTTGAACCGATCTGCGGTGAGGATAAAGCTGTCTGCACGCCAATCAGAAGAATCAGAATGATGGTCTTGAGTCTCATAGACTTTCTCCGGAAGTGAGCTTCATAACCCAAAAATCGTGTTTCGAGTGTTTCGTGGGTGAGCAGTTCCATGTATTATTTGATAAGAAGAAGCTTGACGGTCCTTTCGAATCCTCCTGCCTGAAGCCTCCCGAAATATGTCCCACCGTTCAGCGGCAGGCCTTCAGTGTTCGTTGCATGCCAAACGATTTCGTGCCTTCCCGCTTGCTGAAATTCGTCAACCACTCCTGCGACCCTTTGACCAACCGCGTTGAAAATTTCAAGCCTGACGTTGCCTGCTTCGGGTATCCGGTAACGAAGTCGGGTTGAGGGATTGAAAGGATTCGGATACGCATCATACAGAAGATACTCCTGCAGGGAAGCACCATTGTTCTCGTGAACAGAGGTGCTCGTTTGCAACGTCGTAGCATGGACGGTATCGGAATAGCTTGAGTACGCATTCCAATTCTCTGCGCGAACCCGGTAATAATACCTGGTCGAATCGGCCAACCCCTTGTCGGAATAACTGGTTGTATTGGAGTCGGTTACAGCTATCGTTGACCAACTGATTCCATCGAGGGAGCGCTGAATTTGAAAGTCGGTCTCCTGGTCGGAACGGTCCACCCATGCCAGGTCGATCTGGTGTTTTGCGATGACGGAGGCAGTGAGACTCCCGGGCGTCGAAGGGACGCTATTGTTTTCGCCTTCGGTGATCGCAAATTCCGCGAAAGCGACCGTCTCGTCGCGTAAATAGGTCGGACTGTTTAAACTTCGGTAGATTCCCCATTTGCCGCGGTGGAAATTGGCGCCCGCTCTGTACATATCCAGGAAATAATTGACGTAATGCATCGCCACGGTCCCATCCGGCTTCCTGATGGTGATCTCGTACTTGCCGTCATCGGCGTAGATCACCTTCGAGGTGACGTCGAGCCATATTCCTTTCAACGGCTGCAACTCCACTTGTTTCACGGGACCAGCACCGCTACCGCCGGTGGAAGGGGTAAAAATCAATTGAAGCCACTCCGGTTGATTAGAGTCGCTGTATTTTCTCGGCGTGATGGTCATGAGGGGAGCGCCGTCGTCGCTCCCGCCGGTCGCCTTAATTTGAAACAAGTGACAAAAATTGGGAGAAGGCTGGAACAGGCTATCGATTTTGAACTTCCACCGGTAGAGGTGCGTCTCTCCCGGGTGGCCTATGATCCACGCAGGAGAAACGGTCTTGATCTCGTTACGCTGCCGGTCGACGGCTGAGCACCGGTCGTAATCCATCACCGAATCGACATGGATATCGAATAAAAATACGTATTGATTCAAGGTGGTGTCCCAGTCCTCACGGATATGCCGGTCTCCCCCATGGTTGCACGAGGGAAAAAGATCCGGGACCTCGCTTGCCGCGCCCGATCCGAAAACGCTGTTGATCAATTCGTACGTGTTTCCAGGACCGTTTGCATTCAGGGTGGTTGTCTGTTGAGCGTAAACGATATCCAGCCCCGCCAGCACTGCGACAACAATCCACAGAGATATTTCTAAAAAATTCCTCATCACACTACCCTCCATTCAGACATCAAAAAAAACCCGAAACCTCCCTGTTCCTCCCGCGAAAAAAATCCACCACACTCTCGGCTCCCCTTTCACCACGGGCTCACGTTGTTGAGTTCAATAACCAATATTCCTGACCGCCTGCGGTCCGAGACGCTCTTCCAGTTGTGCCAAGTACAGGCTTGCCGGAGCCACATGTGTCCCATGGGAATCCTTGATCCCCTCGGGAAGGTTCGGACCGGATCCGAACGGTCTTGGCGTGAGCAGGCTCTCACCGATACAACCGATCATCCAGTTATGCACTCCCGGCGGATCCTGAATGATAAAATCCTTCGCGACACAATTCCATGCAACGCCCCAGCCCATCGACCAGCCATGACCGGAGCCCATCGAGCCCCGATTTCGGAAATCGATTCCCCCATTGAGGGCATGGACATTGTCATAGAGCATCCCGGTCGACCACCGCTGATGTGACTCCGCCCGGCCGTCCCCGCGAAACACGCAGTTGAGTATCACGATGGGTCCTGCATAACCACTGCCGGTCGCGATGAACCAGACATTTTCGGCGTTGACTTCACACCGGTCGATCAAAATCTGGGTGCCGTTGGGAGCGAACTCCGCCGGCCTGGAGGCACCTTGGTGAAGGGCCTTGCGATTGATGGTCACCCGTTCTACCGTGATCCGCCTGCCGTTGACCCCGACACTATTCATAGTCTCGTCGAGCACAAGGTCCCGGATCCAGCAATCCTCGCCACTCAACCGTACTGCCGTGAAATGGGGTTGGGAATGGCTGATCGGCTGTTGGGGAGACTCAATATGCAGGTGTTCAACGCCGGCCTGGGTAATCCGCGGGGGAGGCTGGATCTTCACGACCGCGGTCCCCGGGGGATTCAAGTACCCTGCATCGAAGGAATCAGACAAGGGAACATCGAGCAAAAAGGTATTGCCCGAAATTGCCACAATCCGACGTTCAGTTGTGAGCATGCGATCCACGGCAAGCCAGGTCTGGCTGCGGCCGTCACGAACAAGGTCGTGCATTTGCATGAATTCGACCCAGGATTTCGTAACCGGTTTGAGGATAGCAATAGCATCGCCAACGGCAAACCCGGAAGCATCGGCAACATGCAACTGCAGCGCGCCGGACGGAACGTACTCATCTCGGATCGTTGTCCTTGCCCTTTCCTCCCGCGAATGCGTTGGTCCACTACCTTCTCCACCGACGGAGACACGGATGGCGAGAGCGAGATGTGGCTCGCCCGACATTTTGATCGTCGACGTTGTTTCCCCCTCCGCCCCGCTGCCGCGGAGAACAACACCGCTCGTTGAAATCGTAATCGTTCCGGATGTGTTATAAATTCCCGGAGCCAGGAGAACCGCGCCGCGGAAACCTTGTTCCAACGGCATTGCCGAGACAGCGTCGATGGCCTCCTGGATAATCGCCGTGTCCTCACCCCCGGAAGGCTTCACAACCCGCTTCACGCCAACACGCGGGAGAGCAACTCCGCCTCCACCGTACCCCGCGTGGGAAAAATCCATGATCCGGTCGCCACGCGCCGTGCTCTTGTAAACCAGTTTACCTTCCGGCCCCATGGATACCCACTGACTGTTGGGTGAGTCTCCGGCCCGGATGTTTCCATCTACTCCCCCCCAGGTAAGCGTGATAAACAGCAGGAGCATCATGATCATGGGGAAAGATCTCTCCTTCTTTCGCTTATTCCTTGTCAAAATGCCCGGCCTTCCACGCTACTTGCCCAACACGGGCGAATTGCGAATGACCAATCCCTTGACATCATCGAACCGCGCAGGCTTCACTCCCTTTGCAACCCTAGCCTTGAAATTATCGATCTCAAGGCCCTCCACATCGATGCAGACAAGGGGGGGACGAAGGTCTTCATTCACAAAATCCAGGCGTATGTCCGAAAGCTCCAGGCCCTTGACATGGCGCGCAAAGACTCCGTAGGCTGGAGTAAAGCCGATGCGCCGCGGCTCCGGGTACCCCTTGTCGAGTTCCGGCGGCACTCGCTCGGCATGCTCTTTGGTGCCTCCGCCTTTGTAGGAAAGCCAGATGTTTTGCAGACGGACGTTTTCCACGGGAAATCCCGGAAGACCGGTAATGTGAACGCCGCTCATCGTATCGATCCCCGTCGCGATCACGTTCGAGATGAAAATATTGCGTACGGTTCCAATCGTGAGGCTATCCGGTCCGCGGTTGCGCCTTCCAAGGGTGATGTAAATCGGATAGTCATCCACCTCCATCATGGTAATATTGGAGATGCTGATGTTCTCCATGATCCCTCCATCCACCATTTCGAGGGCAAGCCCGCGGCATTCACGGAAGGTGACATTGGAGATGACGATATTCCGGAAGCCGCCGTTGGATTCGGTGCCGAACTTGATCCGACCGTTCTTGACGCGACTCGGCTTCATCGTCCCATCCAACAGAGTTCCTTCCTCGAAGCCTGAAACCTGGCAGTTGACAATCGTGATGTTCTCCGTGATCACCGATTTGCCGAGCGCAAAGGAGCTTTTCGGGCAGAGCGCGTCGTCGAACGGGGCATTGATCCGGGAGTTGGCCACCGTGACGTTCGTACACGCATCAAGGTTGATCCCGTCCCGGTTCGTATCGATCGTCACGTTGTCGATATTCATGTTGTGGCATCCGGTGGCAATGATCGCGAAATGGCCGCCATGGAAAATCGTGATGTCGCGAATGAGGACGCTGCGGCATCGCTTCAGGGCGATCGCTTTGTCCCCGAGGCCGATCGAGCCTCCTCCCACCGGTTTATCCTGCCGTGTGAGTCCGCCCCCGTTGATCATACCCCGTCCCGTAATCGAGACATCCACAAGATCCTCCCCCCAGATCAGGCTGTTATGGAAATAGGTGTGCCCGCCATCCTGGTAGGCGATCCCCTCGAACGGTTCCGGAGGGTCATAGGCGTTCAACTCCTGTGGCGCGCCGAGGATCGTCGCCCCGGCATCAAGGTAAAGATGGATGTTGCTCTTCAGATGGATGCTGCCGCTGAGATAGGTGCCGGGCGGAAGGTAAACCGTCCCTCCCCCTGTTTGCGCGCACACCTCAATGGCCTTGTTGATCGCCGGACTGTCCAGTGTTTTTCCATCCCCGACGGCTCCGAACTCCCGCACATTGTAGACAACCGAATTTGCGACGGCCGGAGGAACAGGCTGTGCCGTGAGAGAACCGGCGAGGAACAATCCGCACACGAAAATGATGCTTGATCTTTTAATCATGGCTCTCTTCATCCTATGAATCATATTGTAAAAGAATTATTTCCGGATCGCATCAGGCCTCTAATTTCTGTACACGCTTCAACGCTCTACGGTATCCCCTTTGATTTCCAGACAGAGCACGTACGAGGTGGCGTGCGGTCCGGGGCGCGGGACACGCGCGACACGCACACCGTTGATCGTTTCAATGGTGATCTCTTTTTTCTCCCGATCGCCGAGCAGGTACGCTTTTGTGATCGGGTTCTTGAACGCCGGCAGGTCGAGTCCTTCCCGGGGAATCGTGAAGAGAGTAAAATACAGTTTACCCGGCTTCGTCGTGCAACGCCAATCGTTCCGAACCAGGAAGAGAGGCTGGCCGTTCCGGTCCTTCTGGGTGGGACTGAACTCACCGAACTCCTCGCCGAACGGGGACCGCCCGGCGCCATACACGGCTTCGCCATAGACCTTCAACCAACGCCCAACGGTGCGAAGATTGTCCACGCTCGGTTGGGGGATGATGCCGTCTGCATCCGGCCCGACGTTCAGGAGGTAGTTTCCTCCCTTGCTCACGATGTCGAGCAGTTTGAAGATGATCTCGGTGGGGGATTTCCAATCTTCGTCGTCGCGGCGGAATCCCCACGTATGGTTGACGGTGGCAGGGGTTTCCCAGTCGTCGTTGCGGGTGAGGTTGGGAATGGCATTGTCCCCGGTCGAATGGTAGTCTCCCTGGATACCGAGCCGCCCGTCGATCAGCGTTGCGGGCTGCAGTTGGTGAACGATATCCACAAATCTCTTCCCGCGTTCCGGCGTCATCATCCGGGGGGTGTCGAACCAGATCAGGCAGATCGGCCCATAGCCGGTGAGGAGTTCCGTTACCTGGGGCTCGGCTTTTGCGCGGAGATAGTTGTCGAAATCTTTTTTCTCATCCGGACCGAAATCCCAGGTGTTCCCCGCGCCGTTCGGGTCGTGCCAGTCCTGCGCCTGCGAATAATAGAACCCAAACTGCATCCCGCGCTTGGCACATGCATCTGCCAACTCCTTGAGCACGTCGCGTTTGAACGGGGTCGCGTCGAAGACGTTGTAGGGGCTCACCTTCGACCGGTACATGGCAAACCCGTCGTGGTGTTTGCTCGTGATGACTATGTATTTCATCCCTGCATCCTCGGCCATCTTCACCCATTCCTCCGCATCGAACTTGAACGGGTTAAACTGACTGGCAAGCTGTTCGTATTCCCTGACCGGTATTTTCATCCGGTGCATGACCCATTCGCCGATACCGGGCGAGCGTTGGCCTTTCCATTCGCCGGCGGGAATGGCATACAACCCCCAGTGGATAAAGAGCCCGAACTTTGCCTCGCGGAACCATGCCATTTTCTCATCCTGCGACTTGGGGGCCGGGGGCATCCCCGCAACCTGAGCCATGGCAGCAGAGGGAGCAACCGCTCCCGCCATGAAAATGAAGGCGGGGAAGAGCGGACATATTCTGCAAAACCAGGAGCGGACTGTTGTTTTCATATGAGTCTCCAAGGAAATGTATTGTTCTTCACAAGGACGGTTCGACGCACCCTAAAAGGTAATTTGGTACTCACTTCCAGCACTCATCTTCAAGAGGACCAAGCCACCGGAAGCCGGCTCGGTCGTCACCGATTTTCCATTTTCAATCACCCTAGTAATATGTTTTCCACGGGGGGGCCTGAGCAGACGATTGCCATCCACCAAGGGCCGCAGAATGGCAACCGTCGGTTTGCCCACGCTCCACGCAATATCGATTTCGACCGCACCCCGGGCCCTCAGTCCCTTGACCGAACCCTTTGTCCAGACCGATGGGAGCGCCGGGAGGAACGCAATTTCACCGGCATGACTCTGCAGGAGCATCTCAGCCATACCAGCGGTTCCGCCGAAGTTGCCGTCGATCTGAAACGGGGGATGATTATCCAACAAGTTGGGGAGGGTTGACTTGGCGAGCAATGCGACGATATTTTCATGGGCAAGATCGCCTTCTTCGAGACGCGCCCAGACATTGATGATCCAGGAGCGGCTCCAGCCGGTGTGTCCACTGCCGGCCTGCAACCGTCGCTCCAGCGAAATCCTCGCCGCCCGCGCAAGATCCGGAGTTCCACGCAGGGTAATCTGGCTGCCGGGACTCAATGCGTACAAATGCGAGATATGACGGTGACCTGGATCCGGTTCATCGTAATCCTCTTGCCATTCCATCAACTGTCCATGCTTACCGACCTTCAAGGGTGGGAGCCGATCGCGCGCGGCCTTCACCTGTTCGCGAAAAGGCTTATCGACGTCGAGAAGGAGACTCGACTCAATCACGCGGCTGAACAAGTCGTACGCGAGTTCAATGTCCATGGTCGGTCCCATGCAGAGCTTGACCTCCGAACCGTCGGGGGCCCGGTAACGATTTTCAGGAGAAAGGGACGGCCCGGTGACCAGATGCCCTTTGCCATCTTCGACCAGATAGTCGAGAAGAAACTCGGCGGCCTCCTTCATGGTGGGATAGACGCGTCGAGCAAGAAAGTCGCGGTTGCGTGTGAAATCATAGTGATCCCACAAATGCAGACTGAGCCACACACCCCCCATGGGCCAGATGCCGGCATGGACACCATCGATCGGCACAGCATGGCCCCAGAGATCGGTATTGTGATGAATGACAAATCCGCGGGCGCCGTACATCGTCTTCGCAACATTTCTCCCGTTCTCCCGCGCATGGTCAAGGAGATCAAACAGTGGTTGGTGCAGCTCGGAGAGATTACATACTTCCGCCGGCCAGTAGTTCATCTCGGTATTGATGTTGATGGTGAACTTGCTGTCCCATGAAGGCTCGAGTTGCTCGTTCCAGATCCCTTGGAGGGTAGCCGCCAGTGTACGGGGCCGGCTGCTTGAGATCAGAAGGTAACGACCAAATTGAAAATAGAGCGCCTCAAGTCCGGGATCGGCTATTCCCGCCTGGACGCGTTTCAGCCGTTCATCGGTGGGAACACCGGGGGATCCGTCACCAAGGTGTAACTCCATCCGGCGAAAGAACCCCTGGTAATCCTTGACATGGGCGGAGAGCAGTTGAGCATAGGTTTTCGATTGGACATCCAACAAATATTGCTCACTCCGCTCAAGAGGATCATTGCTCCGAAAGCTCGTAGCCGCTGCAAAGAAGACTGTTGCGGCATTTGCTCCCTCGAGGCTTACGGAGTCATGGTCGTACGTCAGCCGTCCCCCTTCCGGAACAATCATCAGGCTGCCGTAGAAACGTACACCGGACTTCGGTTCCTCAAGATGCCGGGGACCCCGTGCAATGGCTTCGCCCTCGATTCCCATGCGTCCCGGGCCCAGGACCTGTGTTTCACTGTCCCGCTCCCTCGTCAGTTTCGCCGAAAACGTGATGCGGCCCGGACGGTCGCTCGTCAGCCGGATGACAATGACCTGGTCGGCCGCCGTGGAGAAGATTTCGCGCTTGAAGTTTGCATCGCCGGAGCGGTACGACACCCGGACCACCGCGGAGTCGAGATCCAGTTCACGATGATACTCTCGAGGATTGTCGTGATTGGAAAACCGAATCCATAAATCCCCCAGCGGTTGGTACGGCGGCATTCTCTTCGGAACGGCGATGAGCGTTCGCTGGGCAAGCGATTCCGCCGCGACGGGTTTGCCTTCGAAAAGCAACCGTCGAACCTCAGACAGGTTGCGGGCTGCCTCCGGGTTGATTCGGTCCCTTTTTTCCCCAGCCCAGATCGTTTCCTCATTGATCTGAATCCTCTCGAGCGGCGCGCTTCCAAACACCATGCCCCCCAATCGGCCATTCCCGATCGGTAATGCTTCATTCCAACTCGTTGCCGACTGGCGGTACCAGAGCCTCGATTCGTTCCCCGTTTGCCCGTCTTTTTCCTGGGCTGCGAGGGAACAAAACGCACTCGACACAGCAAACATCAGAAGAAGATATGTTTCCCCTCTCAATCTCATGAATTGCATGCATTCATTTTAAACAGCGTGGAGATATTAGAACCAATCGTTCTTCTTTTAGTCAAGCGGGTGGAGCCGGACAACTGCGGCGGTCGCAGCCGGTATCTTCACGACAAACGATTTCTTTTCCGAATCCAGGGAAAGCGGTCCCCATCGTTCCTGCCATGTTGCGTCCTCGCGAATGGGAAATCCGCCCAAAGTCACACCAATGGTGGCTGCAACATCCTGATTCGAGACTGTTAGAAAGAGTGCCTCCCCTTTGATAAAAGACCGGTCCAGTTTCACCGTCATGTCGACTTCGTGCCCCTCAATGCCATGTTCTTTGTTGATGATGGTGACGGTCAGCGCCCCATCCTTTGTCATAACTCCGTACGCGGTGAGATTAAGGTCTTGAGCCGTCGAGCTGACGCGTATTGGAACGATCTTTCCCCTTCCTCCCAGATCAAAAGCCTTGAGCGCATAGCCAAGCGGTCGGATGGAAAACCCTTCCACGACCGTTGTAAAGACGGCATAATGACACGGCGCGTTCGCATCCCCGGCCGCAACGCTATCCCCCGTGTGAAAATTGAGTCCGGCTGCACCATGGGACGCCCACCAGTGCATGAAATCCAGTCCCCACAGGGCCGAGGCAAATGAATTACTTGCTCCATCCGCACCGCCATGAAAAAAACTATTGGTTTCCTCAAGACGGTACGGGATGCCGAGCTCACGGGCCGTCGGTACGAATTGCTCGAAGAATGCCCCGTATGAGGCAACCCATGATTGTGAGAGCATGCTGTCCCGCGCTGAACGAGCCGAGAGCACCCTCCGTCCGCTGCCGCCCGGATAAGCGTGTTGCGTGATAAAACGTATGCGCCCCGATTCCCGGACATCCCGGGCGAAGTCGCCGGACCAGGATACTTTGCCGGGCGTCGCCCCGGGTCCACAGAAGCTCGCTCCCGGGGCGTGCCCGGGTGATATAATGGAGTCGACGTACTTTCTCCATTCGGCAAGATATCCGGGATATTCCTGGGCGAAGACATTCGGCTCGTTGCCGATGGCAAAGCAGGAGAGCTCGGATTCATAATGATCCATGATGTATTGGGAAATCTCCGCGGCTCTCTTCGGATCCCCGCCATGGAGGCGGTGTGTATAAATGACCTTCACTCCGGCAACCTTGGCAAAACTGAAGAGGGCATCGATGTCACGTTCCCCGGGAACCGGCACACTGGACCGATCCGCCGTGTTGCCGCCAACCCGAAGGCTCCTGATCCCAAGGGTCCTGAACATCGCAATAAGCGGTTTGTTGTTTGGCGAAAAGAAGTACTCCCCCCGGGGATCCGGAAGCACTTTCTCCACTTCAAAGCTCAGACCGATAAAATTTTCGGGAACTTCCCCGCCGACACTTCTCGTCTCGACGGTTATGCTTGCCGGTATTTGTGCATACGAGGATACGGCGGCCGGCCAGACGACCATAAATCCCACAGCGACACAACGCACAACCCTCATCGTAGTCAAGCTCCCGTTACCTGCTCTTGAGTTTTTCAAGTTCCCGCTCTTCCATAAGAGCGGTTACCCATAATAAACCTCCTACTGCTTCTTTTGCGTTCACCATCCTTGGGACGCCGACGTACGTTTCGTAATCCTTCTTCACCGATATTCCGTCTCCTGCGCCATGGATATCCACCAACCCCTGATGATTGATTCGCACAAAATCGAAAAGACTGTTATATCCCCTCACGGTGATCTCCGCATATCGCTCCTTGCTCAGCAAACCAAGATCGATCCCACGCTGGAGCGCATAAACAAACATCGCCGTTCCCGAGGGATCGATCCAGTTTCCGGGGTGGTCACCCTTGTCCACAATCATATACCAACCACCACTTTTTTGGTCCTGCGCCGCGGCCAAGCCTTCCGCCAAACCGCGGTAAATCTCCTCCACTTCACCTCGCTTCGGGTGATCGGAGGGAAGGACGGCAAGCGTCTCCACAAGGATGAGAGCATACCAGCCCAGCCCCTCACTCCATACCTCCGGAGAGCAACCGGTTTTCGGATTGGCCCATGGGGTGAGTTGGGGGTGTGCGCTCCAAGCATGAAGGTAGAGCCCCGAATTCCCTTTGGAACAGTGCCGGGCAAAGGTGAGGATCTGCAGCGCCGCTTCGTCAAAACAATATGCGCGGTCACCGATGGTTGAGGCGTATCGGAGTACGAACATCTGTCCCA
Organism: Ignavibacteriales bacterium; assembly: GCA_016192345.1. Classification (GTDB taxonomy): domain Bacteria; phylum Bacteroidota; class Ignavibacteria; order UBA10030; family UBA10030; genus UBA6688. The sequence goes on from JACPUH010000016.1 coordinate 17,255, forward strand.
TGAACACACCGTCAATCCACATATGGGCCGACCGCTTTCCATGCCAGAATTGACCGTCGCTTCTCGGGTAGCGATCGAGGGCCCTGCGGAACTGCGCCGCAGCGATTTTGTACCGTTCATCTCCCGTGTACCCGTACATCGTCGCGATGCTGCTGCCCGTCATGAAATTATCGAGATTGTTCAGACTATCTCCGAGAAAATTGCCCTGTTCATCAACAAAATAATCCACATAGCGCTTTATGTAATCAAGATACCGTGGATTCCCCGTTGAGCGATACAACATCTCGAACCCATGAAACACATAGCCTTGAACGTAGGACCATGGCTTCCAGTATGCTTCACGGTAGTCGGGATAGCGCTCCATGATCGTTTCGGCTGTTGCTATCGACCAGAAGGCAGGGGCGTTGCCGGGAACGTACTTCAGGCGCGCTCCAGCCACCCCCTGCGATGTCCCCCGACGCTGCCGGGATTTAGGCGCCGGTTGGGTACTGTCCCGGGTCGACGGAGGTTGTATTCGATCACCGCTTTGCGGATGAGACGTCTCCGGCAGGAAGAGGAGCGAAGAAAGAAGGATGAGAACAACTGGAATCAATCGAAAGGGAGCTTTGGCGTCCATGGTCGTCAAGGAGCAACTTACCTTTGCAGGATAAGTTTTTTTACTTCGGAGTGATTTCCCGCATTGAGGCGGTAAAAGTATGCACCGCTCGGTAGTCCACGCGGGTTCCATTCCACCAAATGCTCACCCTTGTCCTGGGACTCATTGACAAGCAAGGCGACTTCCTTGCCTGTAAGGTCAAAGATCCCCAAACGAACAGGAAGCGGTTCGCCCAGCACGTATCGAATGGTCGTAGACGGATTGAATGGATTCGGATAATTCTGCTGCAGTGTGAAGGACCGCGGAACCTGGATGACCTCTTCATCGACCGCGGTCGCCGTCCTTTTCACAAGAAGGAGTTCGACGCCGGTGCCGGTTTTGAGGTTTCGTGAGTATTGTTTGTCGGTCGCGTTGTTCCAGTGCTCGCAAACACCGAGACTGGAGAGAAGCGTGCCATCATTCTCCGGGTCATAGGTGAATCCTTGTGGCCAGTACGATGGATCCGCCGCCTGAACGATATAATCGTCTGCACCGGGGACCTGCGGATACGAACCGTATGGATTGTTCGACGTAAACTCCGCTTTCAGGAAATCAAAGCAGACCGATTCCACTGCGACCTGATCCTGCGATACGAAGACCGACGAGGTCCAATCGTTGTAAAATGGGGCCATGGAAAACTTGCGTGGAGGATCGTTGGCCTCGGATCCGCCCCAGAGGGCGTCCACCAAGAAGAGCACGGTTTTACCGCCAAGGTCTTTGTGCCCCATCAGGTCCACCTGGACACGGTACAGTCCATACCCGGTTCGCATCGTCGAACTATCGGTCACTTTATTGGGGGCGATGAGCCCACCATGCAGATGGGTCGCGCTTCCCCGAAGGTTGGAGCCAAAATGGAGCTTGCCGGTCAACGTCACGCCGGCGCGGGCATGCCCCTTCATCGCCGGCACATTGATGATGTAGGTTGCTTCCGTAATGACCGTGGGGTAATAATCGGAGAGAACGGGTGAGCCGGTTGTCCCGCTGGTTTTGAGCACCTGGCCCCGATCCGAATAAAAAATCACGGGTTGACTGCTCGACCGGGGGGCCGTTCGTCCCAACCTCGCGTCCGCATCGACGTAGACCACATTCGGGAATTCGTTATGCCACATGTCAAAAACGTGTCTATACATATGCTTCATTGGATCCCCGACGGAAATGTTCTCCTGCCGTACACCACAGTCGTTCACGAGTTGTCTGAGCAACGCCAGAACGACCTGGGGGGAGGTTTCCGCCATACCATAACGGCTTTGACTTTTGATCTCAAACGTGGAAGCATCATACGTCCCGCCGCTCGCGCTCACCTGGTTCGTTCGGATAAAGATCTTTTCACCGTCCGCATATCCGACGGCCCCCTTCCCATGGGTCCGGTTGAAATCCAGGAAGAGCGCATCCCATGATTCACGGACCGTAGGTTTACCGGTCAATTGCATGACCGCATCCGCCGTCATGGCCGCAACAACATCAAGGGAGGTATTCTTCGGCAGGAACCAGCCGTCACCGAAGTTATTCGTGCAATGTTCATTGGTTGAAGCGGGATCCCACACCCACACGACGCGTCCGGGAAATATGCCTCTTGCTTCTCCGACGGGCTGGTTGGGCGAAAGCAGCAGTTTTGAATCGGCGTACACCGGTGGCTGATCATGGGTCAACACCACAAACACAGCCGAGAAACCGAGGAGGAGGAAACAGGCGGCCGTAACATAGCGTGAGTGCATGAGGCTGGCTTTGGCCTTCCGAAAGGCGCCGACCGTGGTGAGAAGTGCAAGCAAGGAGACAACCAGACCGGACATGAAAGGAGTTGCAACCTGCATGCAGGGATAGGTTGCCCGACTCGGCTTCGGGACAACCCGCACCACAAACCACGCAGTTGAAAGGATCCCAAGCACGATAAAAGCAACCCGGCCCGTGATTCTTCGCCTGGTGAGAGTATGGCGCATTCTCCAAAGCCATTTTGGCAACGGTTTCATCGCGCTCTTCGGGGCTGCAACGCTCATACCAGTGTTCGAATGCGACGCGACTCCATCATGACCAAGCGCCTGATTCTTCTTCATCGGGGGATCCCATTCGTATGTGCTCTGTGGGTCCGCATAGGGTTCTGTTGCCGACACGGTAGGCTCTTCGAATAACCGGCCTCGTCGCAAAGGAGGCGAAGGGGCTAGGAGCGGTATGTCATATCAGGTTCGCCAAAAAAAAGAGGGCCGGACAAAGCTGTCCGGCCCTCAAGACCCGCTTATTTAATCAACAACATTTTCCGTGCAGCGACAAAGTTCTGCGATGTGAGCGTATAGAAATACACGCCGCTCGTCAACGAGGAGGCATCGAAGGTCACGGAATGCGTTCCGGCATCCCTTTTCTCATTGACCAACGTCGTCACTTCCTGACCGAGCATGTTCACAACCTTCAGCACAACGTTCCCTGATTGGGGGAGCAAGAAGCTGATCGTCGTCGTCGGGTTGAACGGGTTAGGATAGTTCTGATGGAGGGCGAACTCCACCGGGATGGCTCCATCCGGTACGTTTACCGACGTGGCGGGATCCGCCTGCCACTGGGCTTTTCTCGTCGGGAACCAATTCAAGTCGCCGACCGGATAACCGCCTGCCCCACCGGTGTAGGCAGCAGAAGAAGTCGGATAGGCGAAGTTGAGCGTGTCTGTCAAAAATAGGGTTTCTTTGCGCTCCCAGTCATACTTCGGGTCAAACGTCGCATTCTGTTTGATTTTTCCTGATCCGCCTTCCGCGATCGGTTTGTAGAACCACTCGGCCATGGAGACCGCCGTCGGGAGGGCTTTGGTAAAGACGACCGGCGTCGTAACCTTGGTAAACGCGTTGACGGAATCGGCCCCCAGTTGTTTATTAATATACCAGGTGAGTGGAATAAGATTTCCGATACCCGCATCGGAGAGACCGTTGCGGCTGTCGTAGAACGCCTGGAGGGACGGACTGACGGAATAGAAATTGTTCTTGATGGAGTAGTTTGCAGCGGCAATAGTGTCATTGGCGGGGATGGTGCCAACGAGAGTCATTCTGTATGCACCGCTGGGACCCCGTTCACCGGTATCGCCAAACTCGCCCAGGCGCTCGGTTGCGGTGCTATCATTCCCGAAGATGAAGTTATCGACGAGGAGGTTGTTGGTGATGCGCACGACTCCGCCAACCATCCCAAGACCCATCCCACCATGTTCGGCCAGTTCGTTGAAGACTGTATTGTGATTGATGACGATATTCCTCAAGGGAACCTGACCGGCCCCAAAGTGGCGGAACACACGGTCGCTCATGTTGAAGAAGGAGTTGTTCTCGATGTATGCTGAATCGATGGAAACATTCCTGAAATCTATCGCTCTTCCGTTTCCAAGATTGTTCGCGCGGACGTTCCCGGCATTCGCGAAAACCGAATTGGTTACCCTGACATATCGTGTTGCCACCGAGGTCTGAATGAGGGTCGCCGTGCTGCCGTTCAGCGTACAACTATCAACATAGACTGACGATCCCAGTCGATTCACGTTGATAATGCGGGACTGGTAGACAGAGAAGGCCTCGCCCCCTTCGTCCCAACCATTGAGAGAAAGATTCTTCAGCCACAGGAGGGTATCGACCTGGAAGATCTGGGCCGCATAGGTCCCCGCCCCGGTTCTAAATGCATTCACTATCGGCTTCGCGCCTGTTCCGTACGCCGCCCTTATTCGCAGCGCATATCCTGTGTTCTGGACAGCCCGTGAAAAGTACAAGCCATTTCTCTTCAGGACATACACCCGTGCCGGATTAACCCTCTGGCCGGTAGCTGTTGTATCGCCCCGGATTTGATCATCGAGATATTTATTGCTCGTAATAAACGGCTCGAGGGTGAGTTCGTTTTGTCCAAACATCGCGCATGGTATGATGAATACCGCTGCGAAGATGATGATGACAAGGGTTCTCATTGCAACCTCCTGTTTGTAAATGATTGAACCTTGTGATTTATGGTGTGATACAAGGGTGACAAAGATGCCTTGATCCATTGGCATCCTTAGAACTCGAGCCTTACTCCAAAATCAACCGTCGTCCCATACCTGTTGCTGACATCGGTCAACATCCAATCGGCAAGTCGATTGGCAATCGTAGTGCCCTCCCGGACATTGGTGACGTTGTTCGCATTGAAGATGAACGAAAGATTGTCCGTCATTTTCTGCTTCACGGCGACATCCCATCGCCTGTAGGCATCCGTGACACCATCCCCCCGTTGATCGGATGAAAAACTGCGGTTGAACGCCCCTTGATAGAAGAATGAAATCCGCAGTGAGAAATCAGCAAAATCGTATCCGAGGGATGCGTTGGCAAAGAACTCGGGTTGGTCCTCCAGCCTGCGTTTTTTCTCAACGATGGTACGATGAGTGATATCGGGCCGGCCGGGGCGCGGGTTCGGGGTTTTCACAGTGTCCGAGGTGGTCAACCATGTCTCGGATCGGACAATGGTGAAATTGTAGTTGAGAACGATGTTCTTGAAATGCCAGGGGAGGAAGCGTAAATCCGTTTGGTGTTCGACTTCGAACCCCCACACGCGGGTCGGCCTCGAAGAATTGTAGTGGTATGTAAGCGTGTAATCCGAACTGGCGAACGGAAAGGTATCCGTGTACAACCGCCAGTTCACTCCCAGTTTGTCGACAACGTCTTTCCGCGCGACTCGTTCGCCGTACACATCGACCGAATCATATGGGAAGGTGATCCCGCTGATGGAGTGATACATATTCTTGATGTCCTTGTAGAACGCGGCCACACTGAATAAACCGATGTTCTCGCCGAAAAACTGTGTTTGGACCTCATAGTTCGTGGCAATGGCATTTTTCAACTCGGGATTTCCAATGCTGAGCGTGTTGCCGCTGGCGGAACGAACCACGAATTTCGGCAATCGGTGGTTAAAATCGGGCCTTGCCAATGCTTTATAGGCTGCCAGTCGCAAGGTCATGAAACTCACGGGCCGTATAATTGCCTGGACGTTCGGGAGCACGGTCGTTTCCTTGTAGTTGACCTCCTTTTCATAACTATAACCAGTCTGGGCAAAGATGAAACCGCTCAAGGGGAGTGGTGTATAGGTCCCCAGGTAATCATTGTCGTCCTGCTCCACTCTCACACCGGTCATCAGCGTTAACAACGGTCCGATGTTGAGCGTGTTCATGAAATAGGCGGCCCCGATGCTTTCGGTCAGGCCGTATCGATCCGCATCGACCAGAACGTTTCTCCGATACTCCGCGTCGTCGTGAAATTCAGTATCCCGGGCCTCCTTGTATCCGTTGATGTTAAGCGACCGCCACAATCTCAAATCGTATCGGTTAATCAGCGGATAGAGCCTGTAGTTGCCGAAGATGTCCCGGTCGGACGGATTGGGATCAAGAAAATTAGTGAAGGAGACTCCCTGGGTGCCGATCAACCCGTCAAAACGCGTTCCGGAGAAGTCTTTTTGCGAAAACGACCCGTCAGGATTTATGTTATACGCACCAACGGCAAAAAGATAGATCGTATGAATATATTCATCCGTCATGAACGAACGTGACTTCGCCCGATATTTTCCCCCCATCTTTACCTCACCCGAGACGGATTCCCCCAACGTATACTTCCTCACGACGTTTAAAAATGCCGTTCGTTCCTTATCATAATTTGCTGAGCGGCGGTCGGTGGCCCTGTCGAGGACTGCGGCGCGAAAATTGTTGAACGCGTAGGGGATCCACTCTTCGACAGGACCTTTCCGGTATTCATTCGGGACGTTTCGCATCCCCGAGCTGTCCCCGGAAGTTGACGAAGCCTCAATGAAGCCCAAATTATAATCGTACGGGGTTTTTACTCTCGACTCGGAAAAAGCGATATTCCAATCCGCTTCAAATCCGAACAGGTAATTCTCCCCCCGCAGTGAAGAACTGAACGTCGAGATATCCGTCATCCTATCGCGATAGGCGTAGTCCACGCCGCCCGACCAATGATAGTTTCTGTTATGGGTGAGGTAATCCCTCGACGTCTTGTTGAAGACATTATTGAACCGGATCGTACCGTCATCCGGGGTGTTGATATCAAGGAGGATGCTGCCGCCACCACGCTTTCGGTTTTCATTGACATAGGTGACGTTGAATTCAGAGACTCTGTAGTCGGTATAATTATTTTCCGACTGGTCATAGTCATGATCGGTGATTTCGTTGCTTCGAATCGTTTTCTCGAGATTGCCGGTGACCTGAACTCCGAGGAAATCATCAAGGAATCGCTCACCGTACCGTCCGTTCAGGTTATACTGCGAGGCGGAGGCGTCGAGCCCGTTGTAATTCCCTCTCCCGTCAAACCGGATGAGCCGTTCACTCGGAGCCTTCCTGGTCACCAAATTCACCGAACCCGCAATAGCGTCGGCATCCTTATCGGGTGTCAACGCTTTGTACAATTCAATCCCTGCCAGTGAACCCTGGGCAATGGTGCTGAGGTCAACACCGCGATCGTTTGCCCCCGTCGGGGCGATTCTCACTCCATCAATTGTGATCGTCGAAAACTTGGAACTGAGTCCGCGCAAGACCACCTGAGACGCCTCGCCTCCGCTCCTCAACAACGAGACTCCCGATAACCGCCCGATGGCCGCCGCCGCGTTCGCGTCCGGCAACTCCTGGATTCTCTCCTCCGACACGACACTCACCATCGTGTTGGCGGTGATCTGTTGGTTGATCGCCGCAATCTGGCCCCGCATCTGAGCCGTCACTGTCACCATCTCGCCTAGAATAATTGCCGGGTTCAGCTGAACATTCAACTCCACGTCGCGGCCCGTCGTCAGATCCACGCTGATCTCTCTGGATTCGTAGCCCACGTACGAGACTTTCACGTTGAACACCCCCGGAGGAATCCGGACGATCCTGTACTCTCCTTCAAGATCCGTTGCACTTCCCAGTGACGTGCCAAGAAGGTAGACGTTCACACCCGTGAGGCGCTCGCCGTTGGTCGAATCCGTCACGATACCGCGGAGCGTACTCTGAGCCATAAGGATGGGCGGGAGAAGAACCAGGGAAAGAAATAAACCTGCTGCAGAAGAAAAAGCTTTCATAACGATACTCCTCCTTGGGACCATTGGAAGGAAGGACACACTGTCTTGGCTGCTATGCCAAATGGGTGAGACTCCAATGTTGTTGACACTCAGCCCTACCGAATACTCCCACCGCGGGAGACGTTGGCTCGTGGCGACCTGAAGGATGTCGCGCTCCTTGCACCGCCACACGATTCGCGGATAACGAGTTCCGGCTTTAAAATTCTCCTGATCGAGCCGTTTTTTTTCTTCATCTGGTTCACGAGCAATTCCATGGCTTGACGCCCAATCAGATCCGTCGGCTGACGAACCGTGGTAAGCGGCACCGCCGCATACTCTCCACGCTCGATATCGTCGAATCCGACGATGGCAACGTCGCCGGGCACCCGGACTCCCTGTTCCAGGAGCGCGTGCTCAAATCCCAAGGCCGAGAGGTCGTTGTAGACAAACATGGCGTCCGGCTTGACGGTCAATTTGCCGAACCGTTTTCCGATCTCGTAGCCCGACTGGTAGTCATGCCACTCACCCCTCTTACTGAGGCGGAACAGGATCCGTTTGTCGATCCGTCGTCCGTGCGCCTTCAGAGCCCGCTGATATCCCTGGAGGCGCAACTCCCCCACCATGTTCCCCTCCTCCCCATTGATGTATCCAACCTTTTGGTAACCAAGCTTCAGAAGATAGTCGGTCGCCATAAATCCACCGAGCGCATGGTCACACCCGACAAGCGGGATCGTCTCATCGGCGATGTAGGAAACCATGACAAAGGGAAATCCTTCGTGCAATAACCTTCGGATCGTGGGTGTGGCATGATACTTATGGGTCATTGTCGCAATGATCATCCCGGTAACACCAAACTTCCGGAAGCGCGCAATCTGCGCCTCCTCCTTTTCCACCTTCCCGGATGAATTCGAGATCAACACGTGGTATCCCAGTTCGTAGGCGGCATCCTCGACGGCGTGCATGGTGCGTGAAAAGAAGGGACTTCGAATATCGCGAAGGACGAGACCGATGGTACGTTGCTCGCGCCGGTGCGTTTCCGGCGCAGGCTTGGCGACATAGGTTCCCTTGCCGACCCGGCTGAACACGATCCCTTCATAGATCATGGTCGCCAACGCCTTCTTCACCGTGATGACGCTTACTCCGTACGAGGAAGCTAGCTCGGCATGCGACCCTAGTTGGTCGTCGGCTTTCAGTTTGTTCCCGGCTATCTTCGACTTGATGTCGTTGACGATCTGAAGATAGAGCGGCGTGGAGTCGTGGAGATCGATAGGCATTTTTTGTAACCTGGTATACCAGGCATACGATAGTACGCATTCAACCCACTTTTGTCAAGTTCTTTTTTTTAACGCTGTGGAAAAAATCGTGTTGGCACGGCCGGGCTCTCCTCCCATGGTATCATCGTTCGATAGAATAAGCCCAAAAACTCTCACTTTTCCGCAAACGTTTGCAGAAAAAGCTAATAATTACTACGGTTCCTGAGAACTATTCTTGTCCTGTGTTTTTTCGCCGGGGGGGTAAAGGGTGGGAACGAATACTAGGTGGAACCACGTACAATCAGCTTTGCAGGCAATATCACGGTTTTCGGCGCGGTTACCCTTTTTTCGATCGTCTCGATGAGTATTTCAGCCGCCGTGCTTCCCATGAGGAAGGAGGGTTGATCGACGGTGGTCAAGGGAGGATCGACCAACCCCGTAATCCTGTTATTGGAGAAACCCATAATCGCGATATCGCCTGGAATGCGCAGCCCGGCTTCCCCAATCCTCTGAAAGGCCCCGACGGCAACAGGGTCATTGACGGCAAAAACGGCATCAGGGATTTTATGTTCCCTGATCAACGCGTCCATCGACAGATAGCCGTTTTGTTCCTGCAATCCTCCGGTGCGCACAAACTCCTTGAGCACGGGCAGCCTCTGTTTCTTCATGGCATCGATGTATCCATTCCACCGTTGTACGCAAATATCCAATTCCCTTGGCCCTCCAAAATGCGCTATCTTCTTGTACCCTCTTCCGATCAGGTAGCTCACGGCGTCAAACGCAGATTGGTAATCGTTGATCACTACTTTGCTTGCCCTGACTCCCCCGGGAACACGATCGAAAAACACCAGGGGGATTTTCCTCTTCAGAAGATCCTGAAAGTGAGTTCCTCGCTTGGTTTGTTGGGTGATCGAGACGATCACGCCGGCTACACGGTGATGAATCATGGTTTCCACATTTATCCGCTCGCGTTCGAAGTTTTCGTTCGACTGGCAGAGGATGATCGTGTACCCCGACCGGTAGGCTACCTCCTCCATGCCGCTGATTGCCGAGGAAAAAAAATCATGCTTGATCTCCGGAACAATCACCCCGATCGTCGTTGTCTGACTGATTTTCAGACTCTTAGCAATCGGGTTCGGCGAGTACAGCATCGCCTTCGCGGTCCTCCGGATCCGCTCCTTTGTCTCAAGCTTGATGTCGGGATGGTTGCTGAGAGCCCTGGAAACTGTTGAGGGGGAGATCCTGAGTTTCTTGGCAATGTCGATGATAGTGGCATGTTTCATGGTATCATTCCTGCAAACGCTTCCAGTTCAGGAGAATAAAGAATTCCGTCCCGAGGGTCCGATTTCATCTTGGCTTCAACAACTTCCTTTTCTTGGTGTGGGGAGTCTGAGGTTCGCTGTCTTTTCATTGTGCCTTGGTGTCTGAGCACGCACGTTGCTGAAAGAAATAAACCACATCTTGATCTTGAGGGAAAAAACGCCCATTGTAGCAGCCCCAGCCCACCGCGCTTCGAATCCTGAACACGCCGAAAGGAGATTGTCACTATGAAGCAGAGTCCGATGTTTATCTTCGCCCAAGAGCATGGATGGATGGCTGCCGGCGAAGGGGTTGACCGGAAGGTCCTCGGGTTCGGCCCGGACCTGATGATGATGCATGTGAAATTCCACAAAGGAGCGGTGGGGTACACCCACAAACATCCTCATCGGCAGGTCAGCTATATCGTCTCCGGTTCGTTCGACGTGACGATCGGAGGGGAGACGAAAACACTGCACATGGGAGATTGCTACTATGTCCCGGCAGACATCGAGCATGGCGTGGTGGCGCTGGAAGAGGCCAGCCTGGTCGACGTCTTCACTCCCTGTCGGGACGACATCATCGCCGCTCATTTCAAAACGGGGAACTGACTCTCGTCCCGTTAATAGTGAAAGACTTTTCCGTTCACAACCACTTCCTGCTTTCGTTCGTCGAACCGCGCGGCCCCGCCGGTCCTCAGGGCCGCAGTGGTCATGATCGTGGAGACGGAATGGTAATACGCCGCTTCCACCGGGCCGTTGGTCTCTTTCCCGCTCCGCATGCATTCAAGCCAGTTCCGCATATGGAGGTTCGTCATCTCTTCCACTCCCGTGGCTGCCGCCGTCTCCGCCCTTGCCGAGGTATCACTCAAATCCATTTCCGATAAGAGGAACGGCTTCATCCCCATCGGCGAAGCGAACCGCTCCACCAGACCTCCGTTGGGAGTGACCTTATTGGTGTCAAGATTTAACTCCCCGCCGTTCGAATAATAAATCTCCTTCACACCGTTCGCCGAGTTATGCATCCGCGAGGAGTAGACAACCTGGAACCCTTTGCGCAGATCATCCGGCGGACCGAAATCGAACACAGCGGTCATGGTATCATCGTTCGATCGTCCATCTTTCCACATATAGATCCCGCCGTTTGCCACAACGCTGCGTGGAAAACGAAATCCACTGAACCAGTGCACCGTATCGATCTGGTGACACATCCATTGGCCGGGAATCCCCGAAGAATAAGGCCAGAAGAGCCGATACTCGACATACTTACGCGGGTCCCACGGTTCCGGCGGCCTGTTCATGATGTACCTTCGCCAGTCCGTGTCGGATTCGCGGATGTCGGCAACCAAGGATGGGCGTCGCCAGCGGCCTGGCTGGTTCACATTCCACGACATCTCCACCATCGTAATGTCACCAAATTTTCCCGACCTGATAAACTCAGCGGCTGCACGGTAGTTCCTTCCGCTTCTCCGCTGGGATCCGATCTGAAAGATTATTCCGGATTCCTTCAGACTCTTCAATGCAAGCCTGTTGTCCTCCATCGTTTCCGCGAACGGTTTCTCAACGTACGCGTGCCGTTTATTTCTTGCGGCTTCCACCGCATGCAACGCGTGCTGGAAATCCGCCGTCGAAATGATCACGGCGTCGAGATCCTTGTCGGCATACAGTTCATCGTTGTTCCGATATGCCCGAAGGGTTGTCCCTGTCTTCCCTTTCAAGAACCCTATCCCCTCCGCCCGTCGCCGGTTCCAGATGTCCGAAACGCCCAGGATTTCACAGTTCATTTCCCTGGAGTGGTTGAAAAAAGCTGGAAGGAGGGCATCTTTTGCCCGGTCGGAGAAACCAACAACGCCAACAGCAATCCGGTCATTGGCCCCCTGGATCCTTCCATAACTCCTGGCGGTCAGGCCCATCGAGCCGGCTACGAACCCTGCAGTCCCAACCGCCGTCTTCTTCAGAAACTCCCTTCGGGATTGATTCATGCGAAACCCTTTCGTCTTGTGAACAGTCAGTTCAACGCTCGCAGTTTGATGGTTCGAAATGACACTTCGGTTCCATGCTCCTGGAGAAGAATATGACCTTCGGTCTGTTCTCCAAAGTTGGGCCAGTCTTTATACTTGCTGTACGCGACCAGCGCCTTCCACATCTGCGTCCCCCGTTCGTATTCAACCACTTTGAAGCCGTTCATCCAATGCTCCACCCTGTTCCCGTTGACAACAATCCGCGCGCGGTTCCATTGGCCGACGCCGTTGAATCGCTTCCTGATTGCAGGGATGAGATCATAGAGACTTCCGAGCGTCCGGTTGCCGCTCACGCCAAGCTTCGCATCGGGATGCTTCTCGTCGTCCAGAATCTGGAATTCACACCCTATGGCGGAACCTTCCCCCTTGTTCAATTCCGGATCAACGAAGTACTTGATGCCGCTGTTGGCCCCTTCGGTAATCCTGAACTCGACGATCAGTTCGAAATTCCTGAACTTCTCCACGGTAATGACATCGCCCCCTTGCCTCGATTCCGCCCCCTCTGAACCGAGGACCGTCAACATGCCGTCGCTGATCTTCCAGCCTTGATCCGGAAAACGGTCGAGCCTGGCCCCTCTCCATCCTGATGTCGTTTTGCCATCCCACAATAATCTCCATCCGTTCCTCTTTTCCCAGTCGAAAAGCGTGTTGGGAATAAAGTTTTCTTCCGGGATCGTTTCATCGTCTTTGGCCCGAAAGTGGTCGAGTCCCGCCGTCATGATCCTGATGTTTCGCCAGGAGCTTTTTAAGCCTGCGCGGCCGCTATCGTTTCCAACACTGTGGACCTGCAATGCTATGAAACCCTCCCGCGTCAGGTCGTCCTCGAGCCTGACACATGGAACGCCGTTCAACCATGTCCTGATCGATTGGCCAATGGCCTCGATCCGCACTTTATTCCATGCACCATGCTTGAAAGCTTTCTTGGCTTTCGAATTTCCTTCAAGAGTGTACATCCATCCTCTTCGTTGCTCGTCATAGATCCCACCGCTCCACGCCCTCTCAGTCGGATCGATATCCAGTTGGTACCCGTGCACTCTCCCGTTCCTGTACGAAGGGATACTGTGGCTTCTGAACTGAACCCCCGAATTCAGGTCCCCATCCACTTTGGTTTCAAACTCAAGAATGAAGTCCGAAAACAACTCTTTCGTACATAGAAAGCTATTCGGTGACCCAAGCACCGTTTCGCCGATGATGGCCCCGTTCGCAACACGGTACACGGCCTTGCCGTTAACCTGTTCCCATCCCGAAAGGTCCTTCCCGTTAAAAAGGTCGCGCCATCGTTCCTGGGCCCCGGCATCGGCAAAACAGCCGGCCAGAAGAAAAATGACCAGACATCCTTGCATTATCATGATTGTTCCTTTCTCATATCGGATCCGGCCTCGCGCTGGAGAGAATGGGACTCATTTCGTAGCCGTGTTCTTTGTTTCGAGGATTCCGAATTCCGCCGTGATCGGATTGTTATACTCGAGTGCCGTTTTTTTCACATACGCCTTGAACGACTCCGGCGTATTGTACACGACCCCCTCACTCCACGCTCCCGCGATCATGTACTCGAAGGTCAGGTCTTCGGTCACAGGAACCCTGAAAGTGTGGTTGCCCCCCAGGGATCTCACCTTTTGATACTCCGGCCTGTACCGATCCTTCACCACGAGAGCGGAGCCGACAAATTCGACCCTGTGAGATTTCTGCCCGGTATCATCGTCCGGGTCGACAACATCCTCACTCCCGCTCCTGATCGCAATTCCCTTCTCCAGATAATTCCCGGAGTGGTCGGCATGGGATTTGATCCCACAGCCAAACTTCACGCCGTTGCGTTGCGGGACAAACTTCGTGAACCTCACCCGGCACGTCGAGTAACTCTGGTTGGTGTAGGCGGTATAGTATTGTTCGACTTCATAGGACCCGTTCCCGCTATTCCAGTTCATCGTCTTCACCTTGATCATGCTCCGCATCGGGCCGTTCACCACGACGTCGAACGCGTAGCGCGTATCGGTGATCTGGTCTTCGTTAAAGTTCCGTTCGGAGATCTTCTCTCCTTCGAAGGGAGTAAACCGGGGAACCGAGATGGAATCCGGTTTTTCCTGGAATTCAAATATCCCTATTCCCCCGGCACCAAACGAGCCACCCACTCCCATGACATCCGAGCCGAAATCGGGATTCACTTTGGGGACACCGTTGTAGCCGCAGTAGTTGTTGACACACATTTGCTCGGACATTAGCACCGGTTTCCGTTTGGCGTACATATCCACGCTGGTGGGGAACCAAAGCTTCCAGCCGATATTGGCCGACTCCCACCATGGAATAATGTGCCGGCAATAACTCCCAATCGTGGCATGCGTGCCATGCTCGTTCCACCCGCGTCCGGAGAAACCAAAATAGATGTAGATCGTCTTTTGCTCGCGCGCCCGGATATTCGTCTGAAAATACAACTCATCCCATATCCCATCTTTGTCGAGATCATCGAGCTGATAAAAAATCTGGTGACCATTCGTTTCCTCACGGATGCCGTGACCACCGACAAACGCGAGCTCCTGTGAAGAAGGCTTGGTCTTCGATGCAAGGGATGGGTCCACGACCGTGACCCACATCTCATGGAGTTTCTTGACCGGGAAATCCTCCCTCGTGATCACGATCGGGCAATCGGTCCGGTCGATGTCCAGGGAATTCAGCAGCGTAACCTTCAGGCGCTGTCCCGGGGCGAAATTTCCTTCGGTATACCACTTCCCATCTTCAGCACGTGCCTGCATTCCCATGAGACCCAGAAACAATCCGACCGCGAATATTCTTCGAAGCATACCGTTCTCCTTTCCATGGCGGATGGCAAAAGTGAGAACGCCATCCCGCCACAAGCAATCATCCAAATATCGATTCAGGGATTTGAGCGGAACAGAGGGTTTGACATCAAGAATTTAAATTGTACTATGGACCTGACACAGAGGAAGCAGAGCCATGAACATCACCCTCATCGTATCAAGCGCCCGCCGACTTTACCAGCTCACCCTCCTTCTCTTGGCGATCGCAGTTCCAGGTTTTTCCCAGTCGGAAAAACCGACCGTCCTCCTGTTCATCATCGACGGTCTTCAAAGTGACGCCGCTCGCGTGGCCATGGCCAACGGCGCCATCAATATGAAATTTCTCTTTGAAAACGGTGTCTCGGTACAAGAGGCATATTGCTCGAGCCCTTCTGCCATCGCTTTCCTTCCGGATAAGTCGAGACCCTGGGGAACCGCATCCCCACCAAACGTCGCCATGCACACGGGGACGCACGTGTTCGAATCAAAGGAAATGGACGACGTTTTCCGGGCCGGACAAAGAGTAGGGATCAAATCGGTCTTCTCCGGAAGCGCCGAGAATTACAAGGTCCTCACCTCACCGAATTACACCTACGCCGTTAACCACCAGGACTCTCTCGTGGTAGACTTCGCCCTCGATCATTTCAGCAAGGATGGGGTGCGATTGTTATCGATTCATGTTCAGGAGCTCCGGTCCCACTGGACCGGCCCTGAGGACAAGCTCAATCCCGGCTCCGGCTACCAGAACGCCCTCCGCACCGTCGACCGCCACCTGGGGAGGATCATCGAAATGTTGAAAAGACATCGCGTCTGGGACAGCACGTATGTCATTGTCTCATCGGACCACGGGATGGGGATGACGGGCCGAAGCGACCATCCGGCATCGTCGCTTTCTTCATGGACCATTTATATGAACATTTACGGTCCGGGGATCAAGAGGGGAAAAGTCATTCCCTACGCGGAAACTCCGGATATCGCACTCCTCATCGCCCGACTCCTCAGCCTTCCCCCATTGAAAGGGCACACCGACCCCGGGGTCTCGGTTGAACTCCGCGGCACCACCGGAACGTTTCTCTCCAACCTCTTCGAAGGTGACACGTCGGAAGTCGATCACCCCAAACTCATCCGCCGGTACCTTGAGAGCAAGGAATGGAAACCGGCGGACGATTACGCAGAATACCGGGCTGCCATGCTCTCGCTGGTGAAGAGACTCGTTCGAAAATAAACGGCTTCACTCCCGTTACGGGTTCCTGAACACGAAGCCGTCCTTCTCCTTTTCAAATATCCACCGGAAGTTTCCGGCCGATCCGCTCATGGTCACTTCGAGCTCACTCGCATTCAGCTGGCTCACCTTCGCGTTTTGCACCAGCTTCCCGGCTTCCTCCCGGTTGGCGACCGGCGCAAGGAGAGTCACAATGATCGTCGAGGTTGAGGTTGCGGTCGTGACCGTGCCGACGTACGGCAGCCACTCGAGTCGCGCATCCTCCATCACCGGGATGGCGGGAATTTTTTCATCAATGATCGTGAAGTTGTTCCCGAGCATCAGTGGAACGAGCGCCATGTGATGTTGCTGGGAGGAAAGTAGCACATGGTCGGCGGCCACTTTGTACTCGACCGAAGGACGGCGCGGAAATCCCGGTTCACGTTCGATCGAGGCGGCGGGGGGACCGAGTCCCGGGAAAAACCTCGCTTCAATGGATGCCCCAACGGCGGATTCGACTTCATCAAGCACGAGGGTCACGACCGGTTTCTCCAGCACGATATTCCGTCTCCATTTCTTCAGTTCCTTCCCGGGGTAGGCCTTCGTCGGGTCCATTAAAACGTAATCCCTTTTTGCGCCGGCCTGGAATTTCAAAATCCGGCCTCCGATCCCCTCCTTCCATGGTTGATCCTTGAGTTTCGCCGGGATCTGCTGCTCACCGTTGACAAATATCAGGTTATGGCCCACACTCGACGCGAAGGGGTACACCCATCGATCTTCGTTGAAGTAGTACTCGTCGTACCGCATCCTGCCGATATCACGGATGAAGGGTACTCCCTGCCATGTGAGGATAAACTGCCCGCAGTCGAGATGCCCATGATGGGGGTCGTCGTGTAAACCCGCCTTGGTGGCAATGGTCACCGTCGATGGATCGAGAAAATCGCTTCGCATGACAGCCCAATCG
Source organism: Ignavibacteriales bacterium (assembly GCA_016192345.1). GTDB lineage: Bacteria > Bacteroidota > Ignavibacteria > UBA10030 > UBA10030 > UBA6688. The sequence goes on from JACPUH010000016.1 coordinate 34,435, forward strand.
ATGGTCCGGAAATGTTTGGACTTTTGTTCCGGCTCGACCGGCTTCACGTTGCTCCTGGGCCAGAGGATGTCGAAGATATCGGATCCCTCTTCAACGAATGTCTGACGGTACCAGGCCGCCGTTGCATTCCCGGTTTCTTCGACCAGCTTGTTGACCATCGTTCCGCCAACGGGACCGCCGCCGCTGTCCTCAAAATTAGCCGTGAGTGTGTAGAGGATGAAATCCAATGGATGATTCTTGACCTTTTTATGATTGAAGAGGTTGTATTTTCCATTGGAAAGCCGCTTCAGAGCGTCCATAAACAGGACGCTTTCACGCATCATGTAGCCGTAGTATCCCCGCCCCTCCTGCCAGCCGCCGTCCTCATCGATCTGATCAAACGTGAGATTGAGGCGATTGTACGATTCGGCCGCCACATCGAGAATCTGCGGATGATCTTTCAAGAGGGCCAGGGAGGTGATACCCAGGCCGGAAAAACAGATCGCCGACCAGTTACAGCGATAGGAGGTCGACCACCAGAAAAAATCGTAGTTCCCCCGCACCCGTGTGATCGCCTTCTCCAGCAAAGCTCCCCGGATCTTGTCACGCTCCCGTTTTGTGAGGGCAGGATAGAGCCAGTCATACACGGTCGACAAGGTGATAGCCTTTCCCGATGAAGTAATATCGTATGAGAAAACCACTTGGTCATCCGGGACATTCCACGGCCAGACGCGGGGGTAGATAATATCAAACGTGTGGGCCGGGTTGATCCATTCGGTCAGGTCGCAGATCGCCAGCGCAAATTCAGTCGCTTTCTTCGCATACTTCAACTCCCCCGTCATCTGGTACAGGAAGGCGAGGGTCGTGGCCCCGGATCGCAGCTGGCCCACGTGCCTGGTCGCTTCGGTGTCCTCGACATAATACCGGGGGTTCTTGGGAGCCGGCGGTGCTTCCTTCCTGATCGGCATGTTCAGGAAACGATGCCCCTCCGCCAACAGGCCGGCCATGATATTTTTACTTTCCTTATCCGATTGAATCCTTTTCAGGATGGCGGGTTTGTCCTCTTCGGTGAAAAAAAGATAGGGATGCTGCAGCTTGCCGGTGTTGATGGATTTCGACAAATCCTCCCTGTTGAGCTGAGCGTACAGCGTACCAGCGAGCAGGGTCGACAGGAGACAGTACAGCAAACTTCGTGTGTTGTGGGAGACGATCTTGGGCCTGCTCATTCCAATGATTCCTTCCAGAGAAGAACTGCGGAAACGCCATTCGTTTATTGAAGCATGAACTGACACTGAGTCCCGGAAAATATGAAAGCCCCTCGAATATTCTCCCACTCCAGGGGCTTTCGCACAGGATCTTCACTTCCCACATTTCCCCGGGGAGCATTATGAACTCGGTCGATGATACATTGTTTTGAAATGAAATACAACGCTTGCTTATCCGGGTCTTTGTTTATCGTTTCTCCCGCGGTTCCAATTGGGTGAGGTCGGCAATCTTCACAACCATACCGATATCGATGCTTTTACGAGCCGCTATCCCAATCAGGACTGACGTAGCGCCATCCCGAACCGTAGCCGACTGGTGTAACGGGTCCGGCAGGGAGATGTCTTTGAAATTTTTGTCCAGAAGCCGGGCATCTCCGCCGCCATGCCCCCCCTTCTGATGGTCGATTTTTATCAATTGTGTATCGCCGAAATTGTCCGTGAGTCGGAGTTCATCGAAGTCCTGCATCGGCCAGGGTTGTCGTTCCTGCACCCAGGCTTCGAGTCTTCCCCTGGTCCCATTGAAGGCGATGCGGTATCCCTCATATGGCGAATAGGCCGTCAGGGAATAACTGACTTGGACATTGTTCGCGTACTTGATCTGCACAGCCATCTTGTCGAAAATGTCGATGTCCTCGCGCCAGACACAACCATCCCGGACGTAGCCATCATACTTCTCGTTTGAAGCATAAAGGTTCATTAAATGGGTGTTTTTGGTCATATCCCAATAGAACTTGCACCGGTCTTTCAGCGGGCATGGACGGCAATGGGTATGCCGGAATTCGTTATTCCGTCCATAAAATTCAAGGTCGCCGAAAGCGTGGACGTCCTGTGGATCGGAATCGATCCACCAGTTGAGGAGGTCGAAATGGTGGGTGGCTTTGTGGACGAGCAGAGAGCCGGACTGCTCGCGCAGCCTGTGCCACCGCCGGAAATAATCCGCCCCGTGGTAGACATCGAGGTACCAATGGAAATCGACCGACGTGACACGGCCAATCCGGTCCTGCATCAGCAGTTCCTTGATCTTTGCCCGGTGGGGTGAATAACGATAGTTAAAGGTGACAATCACCCGCTTATTCGTTCGGCGGCGTGCGTCGAGGATGGCATTGAGCTTCACTTCGTCGGTTGTCAGGGGCTTCTCGGTGATTACATCGCAACCGGCCTCCAGAGCCTTGATGATGATTTCGTGATGGGTTCCATCGACCGTCGTCACAACCACAACATCCGGGCGGGCTACCGACAGCATCCTGTCGACGTCTGTAAACAGGGGGCAGGTGATACCGATGTACTGTTTCGCATACTCGAGGCGCCCCTTGTTGATATCGCAGAGCGCAACAAATTGCACGTGGTCGCCGTAGTTCCGCGCCAGGTCCCGCCCGTACATGCTCACGCCGCGAACACCGGTTCCGACCAACGCGACTTTCGTTTTCCCCTTTTGTTGCAACGCGGCCAGCGCTTCAGACAACGGGAGGCTCATCACACCGGCAGCCACAACCGCGGTGGAGGCCACGAAGTCCCTGCGCGAAATTCCATTCGGTCTTTCCATAACGTCCTCTCGTATGATGAAGATACACCCGGGAACTTTTTTCCAGGTCAGGCCGATGATACATTCTTTTAAAATGAAAAACAACACCAAACCGCGCGGGGAAATTACCGCACCATGTGAGAAGGGAAAATCAGAGAGGGATACGGAGAGGGTACATCTCAACCACCATGCAACTCTATGAACTTTCGGTACCTCTTCTTGTTATGGTTTCTCCATGAGATTTTCTCACTTTCGAACATGAAAGCGATAGATCGTCGTCGAGGAGAAAGGTCGTCCCGCGTCCAGGACGGTGGAGGGGAAGTGAGATTTGTTGGGAGAGTCGGGGAAATGTTGGGTTTCAAGGCACAAGCCAAACCGGGGACCGTACGGTTTCCCTTCCTTCCCCATGGTGTTTCTGCTCATAGAATTCGCGGTAAAGAACTGGACCCCGGGCTCGGTTGTCCAGACCTCCATCACACGGCCGGAATTCCGTTCGAAGACTCTCGCGGCAAGACCGAGGCTTCCCGATGGCTTATTCAAGACCCAGTTATGGTCGTACCCGCGGGTTATCTTCAATTGATCGTCGTCGGTTTCGATGGAACTGCCGATGAGGCCGGGCTTCGTAAAGTCCATGGGTGTCCCGGACACCGCGCGCAGTTCGCCGGTCGGGATCCGCGATTCGTCGATCGGAGTGAATCGGTCGGCATCCAGGTATAATTCATGGTTGAGGATGTCGCCGTTTCCGGCTCCGGCCAGATTAAAATACGCGTGATTGGTTACGTTCATCACGGTCGGCTTGTCCGTTGAAGCGGTGTAGTCGATTTTCAGTTCGTTGCTCCCGGTGAGCGTGTAAATTACTTTGACCATGAGGTTTCCCGGATACCCTTCTTGCCCGTCCGGACTGAAATGGGTCAGGACGAGAGATCTTCCCGGCTCGCTTTCTTCTTCATCAACATTCCAGAGCGTCTGGTGGAATCCTTTCGCGCCGCCATGGATGTGGTGAACCTGATTTTGTCCGGAGTTCTTTGAGAGTTGAAAGGTCGTTCCGTTCAGGGTGAACTTCGCATTCCCGATCCTGTTGGCGTACCGGCCAATCAGAGCCCCCATCGTCGAACGGGTCTCAACATAGCGTGCAAGGGAATCGTAGCCGAGGACGACATCCTCCACCTTTCCATGACGATCCGGAACCGATAAAACCACAATAATACCGCCATAATTGGTGATTTTTGCCTCCATCCCGTTCTCATTTCTCAGCGTGTACAGGAATACTTCACGCCCATCCGGGAGAATACCGAACCGTTCCTTGTCTGAGGCCTGCACCGCGTGGGCTTGGCTCGCGCCGATCCAGACCGGAACTCCGGAATCAGTCACGGAAACGAAAGCCGCGATGGACACGGACAGAAGAATCCGGTTCATTCCATTCCTCTCGACAAGTTGGATACAACCAACGGCGAAGAGATAGGAAAAAAAACAGCCAAATACAAATATGCGATCGTTGCTGACATGGCAGTGGTACAATTGAGATGGATCCGGCAAACGACCACCCCGCACAACCCGACACCGTTTCGGTGGGGTTCGCTCCAGAACATCAACTACGGCTTCGAATGGTGGACGATGCGCTCATCACCTTGACCGAACGGTATTTCCTCCATCGGTAATAAGGAAAGAGATCGTATCCCCTATCGCGGTAGGAACCTTTCTTTGAACGTCGGTGCCTTCCCGGCCATCGTCAGGAACACATCGAGCGGCACCACCTCAAATTCCGGCCCCAACCTATCGAGGATCCCTTTCACACGCTTGATGTTGCTCCACTCCCGTACGTGCATCAGGAGGAAGTAGGGTCGTTGTGCATTCACGGTCGCCAGCTCCTGTAAATCGGCCGCGGCGTCGGCCTCCGGCCGTTCGGGCGAAAGGTAGTAATCGTACGACACCCAGGGGCGTCCCTCCCGCACGGTAAACGTGTGGCCCGGCCCGTACCCGTTCACAAATCCGATCGCTTCCGGCATCCCCTTGTAGTACTCATCCATCACACTCTTCGTCAGGTCCGTATTCCCTTCCACTTCCGACCCTTCCGACCAATCCATGGTTTCGAAGACTTTGAGGTCGAGGATCTTCATCTGTTCCCGCGCGAGGGCAATGAGCTGAGGAAGATACTTCGGCGGCACCGCTTTCGGGTAGAGGTATCCCGGACCGGAAAGGCATCCGATGAAGTAATCGTTGAAAGTCGCCATGGTGTAGAAGTATTCTGCCATACCGGGGGCCATCCAGACGTAGTTCATCAATACCTCCCACGCGTAGGGGATTTCACCGCGGCCCGGCTCCAGCCAGGCTCCGAGTCCGATGCCGTCCGTTTGGATGCAGGTAATATAGACTTTCTTTTGGGGAACGATTGTCTCGCCCGGTTTGACGTGATGGTTGTTCTTGAACTGAAAACCGGGTGAGACCGGGATCTGTGAGCTGAAGCTGAGATTGGGGAGGCTGTTCAGTCCCTCGACCCGGTGACCATACTTCGATGTGAGCGTCAGGTGCTCCTCTTCGAGGTCTTTCGCGTACGAGTGCCATCCCATCACCATCGACATCGGCTTCATTTCCGAGAGCAGGCGATCCGCGAGGGCATACTCCTCCTTCGCCGAGGGGCGACTCGAGAGGTCGTTGAAGAAGACCTGCTTCTTGATTCCCCAATCCGCGACCGCCGGCCTCATCATGTTCCCATGCTCGCCGCCGAGCCAGATGATAAATTCCTTGCTGCAGCGTTTCCAGTACTGTTCATAGGCCCAGGTGTAGATCTGGGCGTCGTTCTTTCCCACAAACTTTCCGCGGAAATCCTCCACCGCATTTAACCCCGCCTCTTTCATCAAAGGAATTTGATCTTCGCTCACCACCACAGCTTCTTCGAGTCCGGCAACCGTGAACGCGACGATGAGTGACGTGCGGACCGCTTTATCCCACACCACATACCCCTTCGCATACTTCTTGAGGGCGCGGACGGCATCACGCGGAGTTTTCAAATCCCTGAAGGTGTAGTAGCGGCGATCCTTATAGAAATCAAAAACCGACGTGACATACGTAAAAGGCCAGTCCTTCTGATAAAGAGCGTAGACATTCGGTCCGCTCTTGTTGGCAAGTCCCTGGAGGCTGATGAGCATTGCGTTGATCGGCAGTTTCCCTTCAATCTCCCAATTATCCTCCATATGCAGAACAAACGCTTCGCGCGTCCCGGCTCTTTTGAGAACGTACTTGATCTCGGGTCCCGTCCTGCGCGTTGCTCGCTCGACGGTGTAAAATAGAACTTCCTTCTCCGGCGAGAGCGCATACCGATGAACGACCGAGAGGGGGATTTTTCCCTGTGACCCTTGTACGTTGAATCGATCCTCTACCCTGAGATCCAATCCCTCGTGCTCCCACCGCGCCGAAACCGTCCGTACTTCTCCCTCCACCATTCGGAGTCCCATAAAGACATTGTGAGGAAGAACCCAGCTCCCGACCGGAACCGTCACCGGCTTCCCGCCGGGGGTCAGGAGGAGGGAATCCTTCACGTTTACACGGGAGACCCAGGTCTGCGAGATCGCAACGCGGTCTCCCACAGGTCGGATATCGATCCGGAGCGTTCTGAAATGATCGATGTCAGTGCTCTTCTGAGGAACCAGCTCCCACGAACCGTAGAGAGTTGTGTCCTGCCGGGCGGAAAGGGGCGTAACAAACAAGAATGTGAGGATACAAAAAGAGAGAATTGCAGATTTCATGGTGGAGCCTCTTATTGAAAGTGAACGGCGGAGGGAAGGAATTTCGGGAAAAATCATGAATGGACAAAGAGTGATGTTGGAGGAAAGAGACGCGGTGGTACCCTGTTATGGGCTGCTTTTCGAATACCCCTCCTGTTGTCATTGATCGATGGGATGACCTTCAGGAAGATCGACGCGTCTGCGGTTCAATCCTTCGATGCAATCCATGCACGTGAAGCTGCGAGACCGGTCTCCCTTGCGTCATATTCAATGAAGAGACTGACGCCAGGGCCAAGGCCGTCCAGAGGATAGGCTTTCCGGACCTTCCGTAGCTCCCCTTTCCTGATTTGGAAATTGTCGCACGATTCAGAATGCACGGACCAGGAAGTGGTCTGGATCTCCGGGCCACATTCCGCTTCCACCATAACCTCGGTGTCCAGGGCAAGGCGGTAAGCGCCGACTTTCTCTTCGAAAAGATCGACATCGGTCATACAAGTGAGAGAATACTCGACCGTGCCCCTCAACCGAGCCCATTCTCCGAGCTCGTCGACCCCCGCATTCTTCACTTTAAGGTCGAGCGTGAGGGTTTTCGGCGGAACGCCGGCCGGGATGGCCGGGGCAACCGGAGGCTCGTGACAGGAGGAAAGTCCCAGGGCGGATACCAGAACATAAACTGCTGCAATCTTCATGTCTGTTCTCCTTTGAGTCAACGCGCATTTTTCCGTCCGGGAAGAACCAATCATGAAGAAGACCAACAAAGACGAAAAGACGTGAGCGGGATTTTGCAGGAAGTCTCTTCGAGATGTTTTGTGATAGGCTGGTGTTCAGCCACACATGCCCCTCACTTGAAGAAGGAGGGTCGACATGATCCAGGTTCCACCGGTGGATCGATGTGTTTCTAACGACATCTGGAATACTAAATGACAAGTTACGTGCCATCCTTCAGCATTTCGACGACAAGGATTGGCGCCTTTTTCTCCCGTCACTTCCGGCACACTGAGCGCCCAATTCCGGTTTACAATAAGTGGCAATTGATATTCGCATGTTCTATGAATTTTTTTGGGGAGGAGACTTCAAGCGGACGCGGCAAAAGTCATCTGGCGAAACAATTGAGCACCGCAAGAAACGATGCCCCCCCCGTAGACGAAGCCAGGCTCTTTGAGGAGCGTTTCATCACCCGCGTGGAGGATTGCCTCCACCCCGGCATGCATGACCGTGCACTCTCCATGTTTCCGAGGTTTGATTCCTCAAAGTAAGTATCGTTCTTGATTCCGACTTTCGATTATGGGACCTTTCCAGGTATGACAGAATCCTTCTCAGCATCGGGAACGTGGCAAGAACGGAGCTGTTCCTTTGAGTGGATTCACGGTTCAGGGAGGCACGGCTTTTGCAGTCGTAGCAGTCGCCGTCGCTTGCATTCTCGGAACCGGAAATCGGGGTGGGGCTTCTCTCCGGAATAAGCGATCGGCTGAACACTCGGGGAATCGGCATCAGTGGCGAGAAGGGTTCACGCTGAACGCATATCCATCGCCCCCGAAGAAGTATCCAGATGAAACGGAGCAATACCCGTCATGAGACATGCTGTGTGTGTCGTGCTGTTCCTCCTTACCCTCCTGCAAGCGCCGGTGGTCGCGCAGGAGCAGGTCACATTGACGATCGGGCAGGCTATTGACTTTGCCCTCACCCATAACCCCGGCATCGCCCAATCTGAGAAGGAACTGTCGAAGGCCCGGGCCGGCGTCGGCGAGGCGTTCTCCATCCTCCTCCCCCACATCGAAGGATACGCCAGTCTCCAGCATATGTGGCAGATCCAGACGAGCAGGATCCCGAACTTTCTCAAGCCGATGCTTGCCCCATTGGGTCCTGTGCTGCCAGGGATCGACCAGATGCCGGATTTTGTCGATCTCGCTTTCGGCCTTGAGAATACGCTTCGGTATGGGGCAACGCTGACCCAGCCCCTGTTTCTCGGCGGCGCCGGGCTCGCTGCGGTCAGCATCGCGAAAGCGACCCGCAACGCAGCCGAACAGAACTTCCAGGCCCGGAAGCAACAACTCATCTTCGAAACGGCCCTCGCGTTCTATTCCTGCCTCCTCGCGGAAGATCTGCTCGGGGTACAGGAAAACGCGCTCACCCAGGCCAGGGCGAATCTCGACGTCGTCAACAAACGCTACGGGGTCGGAACTGCGTCGCCGTTCGACAGGATGCGGGCGGAGGTTGAAGTGGCGAACCTGGAACCCGAAGTGATCACCGCACGCAACAACCACAAGGTGGCTCTCACTCAGATGCGGAGAGTCCTTGGACTTGGAGACTATGCTGAATTTATTCCCGAGGGAGCTTTTCGGTACGTCGAGGATACGTTCGATCAGGCAGCCCTGCGGAGCCTTCAGGAACTGGCCCTTGCGGGACGTCCCGAAATGAGCATGGTGGACGAACAAAAGAAGATCTCTCAGGGCGGCGTAGTCGTGACACGCAGCAACTTCCTTCCGAAGGTTGTTTTCCAGACGGATTATTCGTTTCTCGCGATGCGCGATGACCTTCGGTTTCAGTCGGGAGATTTCAGCAAAGGGTTCAGTTCCGCCATCAGCATGCAGTTCCCCCTCTTCTCCGGCTTCGCTTCTCTGCGCCAGCATGAGAAAGCCCAACTGGACCTCCGGATGATGCTTGACGTCCGCAAGCAGGTTGCCGATGCAATTCTCGCGGAGGTTGAAGTTTCGTTCAACAAGTTCCGGGAGGGGCGGGAGAAGTACCATTCCGCGCGCCGGACCGTCGATCTCGCCACCGAAGCTCTCCGACTGGCGAGCCTGTTGTACGAGGAGGGAGCGAACACGCAGCTGGATGTTCTCAATTCCCACCTCTCGCTGACACGCGCCCGCTTGAATTACGCAAACATTCTCTTTGAGTATGAAGTGGCTCGGTACCAACTACGGAAAGCCACCGGCACTTTGACGGGAGCCCTTGAGGGAAAGAAAGAGACTCCTTAAAAACAACTGGACGCCCTCAATACCAAATTCCAAACTCCAAACTTTGAACCTTGAACTTTGAACTGTCGTCCTTGAACCCGGAGAACGCACCATGAAGCGGTTTCAGATGTTATCGTTGATTGTCACGACGGCCGGACTCCTCGCAGCAGGCTGCACCGGAAAAGGCAACGCCGAAAACGAGTCGGAGCCGAAGGTGCCGGTCGAGACCATGACTGCCGCGCTCGGCAGCATCGTCCAGTCGGTGAGCTACAGCGGGAGCATCCAGGCCGAGACAGAGGTGCAGGTCTTTTCGAAGATTGCCGACAGGATCCTGGCCATCAACGTCGACGAGGGGAGTCGTGTGGAAAGCGGTGACCCTGTCGCGCGGATCCTCGCCACCTCCATCGAACAGGGAGTCCGGCAGGCGGAAGCTGCTCTCGCGGCCGCCCGCGCACAGGAGGCCAATGTCCGGATCGAATTCGACAGGGCACAGAGGCTTCTGAACGAGAACGCGATGAGCCGGCAACAATTCGATGCCATCCAGACTCAGGTTGAGGCAGTAACAGCGCAGCGCGAGCAGGCGGAGGCCATGGCGGCATCCGCGCATTCCATGCTGGACGACGCCACAGTGACCGCACCCATCGCCGGCATTGTCGCCAACCGCAATTATGATCCCGGAGACGTTGCAAGTCCCGCCCGCCCCCTCCTCTCCATCATTCAGACGGCGCGGGTTAAGATCATTCTGGATGTCACGGAGTCGGATCTGGGCGCACTTCGGCTCAACCAGGAGGCAGTCGTGACGGTCAGCGCATTTCAGGGGCGCTCTTTTCGGGGAAAAATCTCTCTCATCAGTCCGGTGTTGAATGCACGCACCCGCATGGCTCGTGTGGAGGCGCTCATCGACAACCGCGACCGCTCCTTGCGGTCCGGAATGTTCGGGCGCGTTGAGTTGATCACCGGGAGAATCGGCAGCGTCATCGTCATCCCGCGCCATGCCGTTATCGAGGCAACCTCCATGCAGTACAACCAGGGGCAGGAACGCGTCTCGAAGGATTATTTTGTCTTCATCGTGGAGGGGAATCGGGCGGTTCAGCGAAAACTCGCCCCTGTGTCCGTCAACCACCGATCCATTGCCGTCGCGAACGGGATTGAGCCCGGCGAACGGATCGTGACGCTTGGACAGAACGCTCTCCGCGATGGCGCAGCGGTGCTGGAGGTTTCCCGCGAGCAAAAGAAAGGAGCGGAGCCATGAAGATCACCCGGACTGCCATTCGCCGGGGTGTCACCACTTCGATGATCTACCTCATTGCGGTCGGCTTTGGCATGTTTTCTCTCGCGCGGCTGAACCTTGATTTGTATCCGAAGCTTGAGTTCCCGCTCATCGCCATCATTTCCCAGTATACCGGCGTCGGGCCGTTTGATATTGAGACGGTTGTGACCCGCCCCATCGAAAAAACCGTCGCCTCCGTTAAGAATGTGACCAAGGTGAGCTCACGCTCCGTTCAGGGACTCTCACTGGTGATGCTGGAGTTCGATTGGGGCACGAACATGGACCAGGCTAAGGTCGATGTGCGCGACAACCTCGACTTTGTCCGCGCCGTCCTGCCGCCCGATATGGATGAACCGCTCCTCTTTGCCTTCGACCCTTCCAGCCAGCCGGTTCTCTATCTCGCGATCCAGTCGGATGTTCATGGGCAGGCAGAGTTGCGGCGCATTTCGGAGCGCGACATTGAGCCAAGGATGGAGCGCATCCCCGGGGTGGCTGCTGCGTTCACCATTGGAGGAATGCGGAGAGAGATCAAAGTTCTTGCTGATCCGGGCCGGTTGCACGCGCGCGGGGTTTCCATCGATCAGATTGCTGCCGCACTCCGGAACAACAACACCCAGGTCCCTTCGGGCTGGATCGAAGATGAACGGACGGAATTCACTCTCCAGACAGCCGGAGAGTATACAAATCTCGGCGAGATCGAAAACACCGTAGTCACCAATGCCAACGGTGCGCCCATCCGGGTGAAGGATGTGGCCACCGTCGTCGACGGGTTCGCCGACCAGCGTCAGCGCGTCTGGAGCAACGGACGCCCCGCCGTGATGCTCATGGTTCAGAAACAGTCGGACGCTAATACGGTCGAGGTCAGCCGAACCGTGGCTGAGCGGATCGGAGAAATTGAGGCGCAGCTCCCCAAGGGTGTCCGGATTGTCACGTTTTACGATGCCGCAAGTTTCATCACCCAGTCCATTTCGAACCTCGGGAATACCGCAATCCAGGCCGTTCTGCTTACGTTCTTAGTCCTGCTCTTTTTCCTCCGAAGCCTCCGCAGTTCTTTGATCGTCGCCGTTTCGATTCCGGTCTCCACCGTCGTCACGTTCGCTGTCATGGACCAGGCGAACCTGACTCTGAACATTATCTCGATGGCCGGGCTGGCCCTCGCGGTCGGGATGCTGGTAGATAATTCCATCGTCGTCCTGGAAAGCATCTTTCGGCACCGCGAAGCCGGAACGGAAATCCATGAAGCAGCCAACACCGGCTCGACGGAGGTCGGTATGGCGATTACCGCCTCCACCCTCACCACGCTCGCCGTCTTTATACCGGTCCTGTTCGTCCCCGGATTGGCCGGACAGCTGTTCCGCGAAATGGTCCTGACCATTTGCTTCTCGCTGGCCGTTTCGCTCCTTGTGGCACTGACCCTGATTCCCTTCCTCACCTCCCGCTATCTCGGCAAACAGGACCCAGCAAGCAGGATAGTATTCCTTCACCGGATCGGAGAACTTGTCTCCGGATGGACCGTACGGCTTCAATCAGTCTATGCAATCGCCCTACGCTGGTCACTGCACCGGCGAAAGCTCGTGATCCTTGGTATTACCGCAGTGTTTATCCTCTCTATCGTGATCCTCGCGAATTTGGGGGGCGAGTTCATGCCGGAAAGCGACATGGGATTCATCTCCATGGCGGTTGATCGGACACCCGGAACAAGCCTGGCGGCAATGGAGCAGAGCAATCGCGTGCTGAACAACATCCTCATGGCAGACGTACCGGAGGCGGAGATTGTGTTTGCCAATTTCGGCCAGGGAGAGGGGATCATGGCAATGTTTTCGTCACAATCATCGAGTGAAGGAGATATCACCCTGCGTCTTTCAAGGAGGTCAGAGAGGGACCGGAGTATGTTCGAGATTCGGGATACTCTGCGCGAACGGTTCAAGGTGTTACCCGATGTCAACGTCCGCTTTGCGGATCGGGGAGGAGAGATGATGATGGGGACGGGCGGGGATATCATCGTGGAAATCTTCGGCCACGATCTGGACCGGGCTGAAGCTCTTGCCGCAGAGGTGGTGAAAACCGTTTCGCCCATCGAGGGAGTGGCCCACGCCGAGTCGAGTATCCGTCAATCGCGACCTGAACTGCGCATCGCTCCCGACCGCCAACGGATTGCAGACCTGGGCCTCAGCACCAGTCATGTGGGCCATACGATCGGATCGAGTATCCTCGGAACTGTCGCGACGAGATATCGTGAGGGAGGAGATGAGTATGATGTGCGGGTTCAACTGCCGCAGGACGCCCGGATGACGAAGGAGGATATCGATAACCTGCTGATTCAAACCATGGACGGTGGACAGATCCCCCTGCGCGCGGTCGCGGAGGTGTCGTACGTCGCGGCCCCCCGGCAAATTTCCCGGGAGGATCAGGAACGGTTGGTGACCGTAACGATTGATGTATCGGGCCGGGACCTGAGCAGCGTGACGGGGGATGTGACAGAGGCCCTCACCAGGGTGACGGTCCCGAACGATTTCCGGGTGGAAATCGGTGGAGCCGCCGAGGAACAACAGAAATCGTTTATGTATCTCGGCCTCGCGATGCTCGCAGCGATCCTCCTCACGTATATGGTGATGGCTTCGCAATTCGAATCGCTCCTTGACCCGTTCATCATTATTTTCATCATTCCTCTTTCACTCATCGGAGTAGCGCTGGCGCTGTTCATCACCGGGACCAGTCTCAGCGTGATGGCACTGGTGGGCATAGTGATGCTGGTGGGGATCGTTGTCAACAACGGCATTGTGCTGGTCGATTACATCAACCAGTTGCGCCAACGCGGCACAGGACTGTTTGAGGCAATCGAAGAAGCCGGGAGCGTGAGGATGAGACCCGTGCTCATGACTTCGATGACCACCATCCTCGCGATGGCTCCGCTAGCCTTCGGGCTTGGGGAGAGCGGAGAAAACTGGGGTCCCATGGCCCGCGCGGTGATGGGTGGATTGGCGGCGGGAACGGTCCTAACTCTTATTGTTATCCCGGTCATCTACTCAGTGGCAGAAGAATCGGTGGAAAAGATTCGTATTCGTTTCCGGAGAGCCGGTCACGAGTGAAATCAGAAATCCTTCAGAAACAAAAACGCCCCAGGGTGGGGCGTCTCTGCAAGTCCAGAACACTGAAGGGAGAGCGGCGATATCACTTCACAACGATCATCTTGAATATTTTGGATCCTTGAACGAAGCCATCTTCCTTCCCGGCGACCTCCACGCGACCGAAGTATGTTCCGCTCGGGTGACGCGAGGCGTTCCAGGTGATGGCGTGAATTCCGGCCGGCTTTGACTCATCGAGAAGCTCCGCAATCTTCTCTCCGAGAACATTAAAGACCGAAATTCTCACCCGTCGCTCTGCGTCGAGTTGGAAGCGGATGTTGGTGGCCGGGTTAAAGGGATTCGGATAATTCTGATAGACCACGAAGTCCACCGGCGCGCCCGTTCCCTCATGTTCCACCGGGGTCGTTAAGAGATCGAACTGCGCAATCGCGATCGACGGCTTCCCTCCCGCGGTGGTAAACCATCCACCCACCATCAGTTTGTTGTTGACGACGGTCAATCCCAGAACGGTACCGTTCGTTCCACCTCCGACATCGCTCCACCCCATCCCACATCGCAAGGCCGGAGACCTTCTCATCGCCCGCTCCACCGAAGAAACCTCCGACAATCAACTTATTTTGAAACTGGTAGAGGGCAGAGACCCGTGTGCTTTGGTCATCATTCGATATTCCGCCGCTGATGCTGCTCCACGACTCACCATCCCATGAGGCAAGAGATCGGATTTCGACATGTCCTGGGACGGAGAAGATGCCTCCGAGGATCAGCTTGTCATCCATGGATTTGATCGCCGACACCCGTCCATCCACCCCGTTCGCCTCCTTCGGCCCGACGGGAATCCAGGCCTTTCCATCCCATGCGGCTACGCTCCAGGCCTCCCGCTCGTTAGCGCGCGAAAAGAGTCCGCCTGCATAAATTGTCATCCCATCGTACTCGAGCACATCGACAAATCCCGGAAATCCCTCCACATACTCAATGCCGTACCCAAGCGATTCCCAGCGTCGCGTCACCAGATTGAAGCGGGCGATAGAATTGGCAGGAAGTGCATAATTTTCTTCATCCCCCACAACGGCAAAGTGTCCGCCGACATAGAGATAGTTGCCGACCTTCAGGAGCGCGTCGACTGACGCACCGCTCACTCCCCCAACACCGATCCCCATGGAGGACCATTCTTTTCCATCCCATTGCGCGATGTGATAGGCCTGGACCGAACCGGCAAACCCGAAACTCCCACCCACGTACACATTCTCCCCATCGGCGATGATCGCGGAGACCGATCCCTTGATGCCGTTGATGAACCCCATGCTCAGATGATCCCACGTGCCATTCTCCCACTTCGCTATACTTCGTGCATAGACACCTCCGGCCGCAGAGAAGATGCCGCCGGCGTACGTTGCACTGCCCGAACTTGCGAGCGTATAGATTGACCCGTCGTAGATCCCTTTGTTGGCGGAGCCGTCTTCCAACAACCGCCAGGCGGATGATGCCTCATCCCACATGGCAATATTGCTCAGCAAGTAATTATCTGCTGTCTTAAAATCACCCCCGACATAGAGATTGGTACCCACTTGTCGGAGATTCCTGACCGCCCCGCGCCATAAGCCGTGCGTGAACCCCAGTCCTGCAAGAGGATGCCACTGCGTGCCGTCCCACCGCGCAAGGCCGTTCGCGGGGACATCATTGACATACTGGAAATTCCCGGTAATGTAGACCTCCCCGTTCAGAGCATGAACTTCACGCACATCGGGCATGGAGGTTGAACCTGGTTCGTGAACAGAGAGCTTTCCCACCGGTTCCCACGAAGTTCCATCCCACTGTCCTACACCTGAGACTTTCCTGGTCCCGATGCTGTCGAAAAAACCGGAGGCGAAGAGAGTTCCTTGTGCATTGGCAGCCAGTCCTCGCACCCAGTGATTCGCCCCACCCCCGACGGCGGACCATGCTGTTCCATCCCATCGGGCAATATTGCGCGTGTGAACGCCACCGGCGGTGTCAAATTTCCCCCCGACGAAAAGACTGTTTCCTTGTACGATGAACGACATCCCATACACCAGGTCGTTTTCATATCGGCTTTTCAATCCTCCGTTAAACCGCTCCCATCGTCCCGCGGAGATCCTCCAACCGGTCATCCCTTGTGTCGTATCCGTACCGGCGAGGTGGAGCAATCCGCCGATGTAAAGCATATCGCTGTGAGCGTATAGTGACCAAACATGTCCTCTCCCCACCTGAGTGGTTCCGTCGTCAAACCGGTAAATCATCCTGACCCCGTTTGTGTCGCCGATTCCGAGTGGGTGCCATGCCGAACCATCCCAGTATGCCACGGAATTGACTTCCCTCGAACCGGCCTTCGAAATTGCTCCACCGACAAAGAGCTTCCCATCGGCATACGCGAGCCCTTCAACAGTGCCAGTCACTCCATTTTCAGTTCCTTCGCCGATGGAATGCCACCGAGCGCCATCCCAGCGAATGACGTTGTTGGCGATCGTTCCCCCAATGACAGAGAACTTGCCGCCAATATACAGGTTCGTTCCATCGGTGGTCATGGCGTACACATATCCATCCACAATACCGGGAACGGTAAATTGATCGCTCCAGGCACTCCCCTTCGCTGAAGAACAAGGAGAGGGAGCTTGCGCAACACGGACGCTTTCGGAGATCCAGTCCTGCTTCCGCTGGGGAAGATGGCCCCGTAAAGAGGTACGTTCCGGACCTTTCGGTTCAAGCGAAATGGAATAAGGGTTGGTTTGGGCTAACAGAGTTGTGGTGATGAGTGAGAACAATAAAGCCAATCCGGTACGCATGTACTTCTACTGCCTTTCTTGGTCGATGATTGAGTGGACAGAGCCATTTTGACCATTGCGCGGTGTCTTGACAAAAGGGGTCGGGGAAATTGCCCTTCTGCTGGCCAGTTTGCTACGTCAAGACAACGGGACTTGTTGCGGAACAAGAAATCAATTTTCGAAAGAGACTCCCCACCTCTAAGGAAATTCAACAACTCATTTGCCTTCCGCACCCGAGACTCGTGGTTGAATTCGACGACGTGGCAATATACAATCGGGGTGAGGGAAGAATCTTACATTTTCTCCGGGAATATTTATACTAAGATGAATCCGGTGCTTTTTTGGGGCCAGAAAACCATAAGCGAAACGTTGAATTTCATTGAAATTGTTATAGCTTTAGCATCATGGAAGAGAGAAAACCAACAAACTGAGGTCAGGGATCTTTCTGTGAAAAATATGAGGTCCGGAAGATCTGACTCCTGCCTCGGTTGAACGAACCGTTGCCGGTTTCCATGAGGCGGACATGCCTGTATCAAAAAAACTCCGACGGTCTATGGAAGGCAAAATCATTGCCGGGGTTTGCGCGGGACTTGCCGAGTGGCTCGGTTGGAAACCAAAGACGGTGAGGATTATATTTGTGGTGGGATCGTTTGTGCCGATCATCCCGGGATTTATCGTCTATGTGATTCTCTGGGCGATCCTCCCGGCGGATCAGAGGCGTCCATAGGACGGCCCGGGACGAATGTTGCAGAGCGTGCGAGAGAGGGGATTCTGTGTTGGCTGGGTATCGTAACGAAAGCCTATCGCAACGGTGTCTCTCATGGCTAAAGCCCTTGGTGGTTTTGGGCTTTATAACCCCGACCTAAAGGTCGGGGTTATCAGAGATCATCGATGATGCCAGGGTGGGAAGTACCTGCGTGGAACCCCCTCCCCCTTTCCCGTGTTCTTAAGCTTGCATTTCAACCATTGACGAAGGAGCAAGTATGTCCATACGTGCGGTTAAGCGGATTGTCGAGGCAAAACCAACCATGGAAGGCGCGGGGGTGAAATTGCGTCGCGCATTCGGGTTTGGCGAGACGGGGGAGTACGACCCCTTTCTCCTGCTGGACGATTTCCGCAACGAGAACCCGCTCGACTACTTGAAGGGCTTCCCTTGGCATCCACACCGGGGGATTGAAACCATAACGTACGTCCTGGCCGGGACGGTGAACCATAAAGACAGCCTTGGTAACTCCGGCACTTTGGGAGACGGCGACGTCCAGTGGATGACTGCCGGGAGCGGCATCCTCCACCAGGAAATGCCCCGCGGGAACGAGCGTGGCGCCATGCACGGATTCCAACTCTGGGCCAATCTTCCCTCGTCCCTCAAAATGACCGATCCGCGGTATCAGGACATTCCCGGAGGCGAGATCCCGGACGTAACGGACGACGACGGTACGCGAGTGCGCATCATCTGTGGCAGCTTTTGGGGAAAGCAGGGTCCGGTCGAGGGGATCGCCGCCGACCCACGCTACCTTGATATCCGGGTTCCCCCCCACAAAAGAAAACGGATTCCGGTTGAATCATCCCGGCACGCTTTCGCCTATGTCTTTGAGGGCTCCGGGACGTTCCGCGACTCATCCAAACCGTTCGGCGTTTTAACGGAGCCGGTCGGTTCTGAAGATGATACCCCCCTGCGGGAAATGACGGGAAATCGATCACTGGTTCTTTTTGACAGTGGGGATGAGATTACTGTTCAGGCAGGCGACGAGGGGATCCGCTTCCTGTTGGTCTCCGGCAAACCGATCAAGGAGCCGGTCGCGTGGTACGGACCGATCGTGATGAACACACAGGAGGAGCTGCACCAGGCGCTGACGGATCTGCAGAACGATACGTTTATCAAGAAGCGGTGAGCGACCATCGCTAAAGGTGGTGCCTTTTTTCTTCCCGCGAAACACGCAAAACACACTAAATGGTTTTTCGCGTGATTCGTGCCTGCCCCGGCATATTTTTAGCCGGGGTGTTTCGTGGGCAATTTTCATCCGAGGTCTCGACCTTGGAGCTTGATTGAGTCTGGACTCCGGCAAAGCCGCCTGGACATACCCACCGCCGGAGGCGGCGAGTTTTTACGTCGAACTAAAATGCAGCCTTGGTTGGATCTTTTGTGGCAGGCAGAAAAGTCTCGTCGTCCATGCCGGAGTTCCGAAATCGATTGAAATGTGTCAGCTCTTCAAGATGCACTGAGGAGGATAGGAAGGATTACTGATAAGATAACAGACCTCGAAGCCTGACCCTTTCCCGTACCGAGCACCACACCTGCCCCTCTGCACCCAACAAAAACCTGCTTGACCATGCCCCTTTTTTTGCCTACCCTGTTTAAGAAGTAAGCCGTAGCCTGCCCCCCAAGCCGTTACCCCACATCATTTTGGAGGACAGCTTGCACGATCTGTTCTTTCTCCCATCCTGGCCCCCCTCTGCCGGCGACTTGTTCTGGTATGGAGCCCTGTTGCTTGCCGGGGAGATTACCGGCATTGCCGTCCATCGCTGGCTCCGGTTGCCCCGGCTGATAGGCTGGGTGGCTGTCGGCCTCATCGTGGGCCCTTCCGTTACGGGAGCTCTCAATCAGCAGACGCTGGCATCCCTGAGCGGTGTGCTAAACGTCGCCATCGGCATGGTCCTGTTCGAGCTGGGGCAGCGGGTCGATCTTTCCTGGCTCCGCCGGAACCCGTGGTTGTTGGGCACGAGCATCTTGGAAAGCGGGCTATCGTTCGCTGCCATGTTCTTCGTCCTCCGGCTTTTAAACACTCACCCCCTTGTTGCTGCCGTCGCGGCGGCACTGGGAGTCACGACCGCACCGGCGGTCGTCCTGGCACTAGTACGGGACCTGCGCGCCCAGGGACAGGTCACTGAGCGCATGCTTCTGTTCACCGCCCTCAACAGCATTTACACGTTTATCACGGTCAGCATCCTCCTCGCCTCGCTGGCCCGGGAATACCGGGGTGACTGGATATCCATTCTCGGCCATCCTTCCTACCTGGTTCTCGGTTCACTCCTCTTTGCCGCCGTATTCGCTTCGATAACGCTCAGACTGCTTCGCCTCCTCGGCCATCGCCAGGAATCGCAGTTTATTTGTGTGATCGGCCTGGTCGCGGTTGCCGTGTGGGGAGCGATCGCCCTGAAGCTCTCCGTCGCCCTTGCACTCCTGGGGTACGGCACGATGATGCGGACCTTCGACACCGAACGTCACTTCGTCTCGCTCAACTTCGGGCGGGTGGGACGTATTTTCCTCGTCCTCCTCTTCGTCCTGACTGCCGCGAGCCTCGATCTGCGTCTCCTCCCTGCAGGCGCGCTGGGAGGTCTGGCGCTGGTCCTCGCCCGGTTCGCCGGAAAATCGCTGGGGATGTTTGCGCTTGCGCGAAAATCGGGACTTACTTTGCAGAAAGCGTGGTATCTCTCCATCGGCCTCCTTCCGAAAGCCGGCGTAACGATCATTCTCGTCCATGAGGTCAATGCCATGTATCCCCAGTTCGGGCCGGCACTCGCCACCATCGTCGTTTCATCCATCGTCATCCTCGAGCTGATTGGAATTCCGCTCGCCTCCTATGCGCTCAAGAAATCCGGGGAAGCATTTGAAGAGGGACAGACCTGACCATGAACGACCTTGAATTCAGACAGTCTTCGCCATTGAGTCTCGGTGTCGAGCTTGAGCTGCAACTCGTGAACACGCGGGACCACGACCTGACGCGGGCCGCCTCCGACCTATTGAGCTTTCTCAAGAACCGGTCCTATACGGGAGAGATCAAGCCCGAGATCACGGAGAGTATGATCGAGGTGAGCACCGGGATCCACTCCACGTACGATCCGCTGGTCCAGGAGCTCCGTTCGATCCGGGACACGCTGACCGCGGCGACCGAGACGCTGAACATCGGTGTGACCGGGGGGGGCGCACACCCGTTCCAGCGATGGACCGAGCGCCGCATTTTCGACCGGCCACGGTTCCGGCATGTCTCCGGCCTGTACGGGTACCTCGCCAAGCAGTTCACCGTGTTCGGCCAGCACATCCATGTCGGTTGTGCGAGCGGCGACGATGCGCTTTATCTCCTCCATGCCTGGGCGCGCTATATCCCGCAACTGATCGCCCTCTCTGCATGCTCTCCCTTCTACCAGGGAGTCGACACAGCATTCGAGTCATCGCGACTCAACGCGGTGTTCGCATTCCCCCTCTCCGGGCGCGCACCGTTCGTCCTGAAATGGGATGATTTCAACCTCTATTTCGACCGGATGCGCAAGGCGGGGATTGTTGAAAGCATGAAGGATTTTTACTGGGATATCCGGCCGAAGCCGGAATACGGGACGATGGAGATCCGTATTTGCGATACGCCGCTCACCGTGGAACGGGCTGCCGCGCTGGCCCTCTACGTTCAGGCTCTCTCCCGGTGGCTGCTGGAGACGCGCCCGAATCAGCTCACAGAGGACATTTACCTTGCGTACAGCTTTAATCGGTTCCAGGCGTGCCGGTTCGGGATGGAGGGGGAATTGGTGGATGTGCTGGTGGAAACGCGTCGCCCCATCGGCGAGGATATCCTGGCCACGCTCGATCTGCTGACCCCCCGCGTGAAAGACGACGGTGAAGCGAAAGCCCTCTCGGCCATTGCCGCCATCGTCCGGAACGGGAATGAGGCCCGGTGGATGCGAGAACAATACAACCTTAATGGCTCTCTTCCCGATCTTGTGTGGAGCCAAGTGAGGCGGTTTCGGGGGGAAGAGTAACGTTGGGCTGCTCTTACCGCATTCGTGAGCTCCTCGACCTGACCCACCACATTTGGTCAGTCGGAGCCATCAAAGTCCGGAAACTCGAAATACCTTTTTGCATTAAAGTAGCAGATATCTCCCACCATGCTTCCCACGAGCGAAAGGTCATCCGGAAGGCGCCCACGCGTCATGTCGCTCCCCAGCATGTTGCAAAGAATCCGGCGAAAGTACTCATGCCGGGAATACGAAGGCAGGCTGCGCGAATCCGTGACCATACCGACGAACTGACTCAACAACCCCAGGGCTGACAACACCTCCAATTGTCTCGTGATGCCGTCCAGGTGGTCGAGGAACCACCATGCGGCACCGTACTGGATCTTTCCCGGAGTTTCACGCTGGAAACTTCCGGCAATCGAGGCAACCACCTCGTTGTCGCGCGGGTTGTTATTGTAGAGAATAGTCTTCGCAAGCCTGTCGTCGCGGTCCAGTCTGTCCAGGAACTCCCCCAGCGGGCGCGCTATTTCAAAATCGCCAATGGCATCAAAACCCGTGGCTGGACCAATGAGCCGATGCATACGTGAATTCACGTTGCGGAACGCACCAATGTGAAATTGCTGTACCCAGCCTTTTCCGGCGTTCATGACGGCCAATTCATGCAAGAGAGCCGACTTGAATTTCAGCGCTTCGGCCTGCGACACCGGTTTGCCGCTCAGCATGTCCCGGAACACCGCGTTCACTTCGCTCCCGGTATATTCCTCGACGTAGATCGAGTCAAGTCCGTGGTCTGAGAGGCGGCACCCGGCTTCATGGAAATACTCGTGTCGCCGTCGAAGCCCCTCCACCAAATCATCGAACGACCCAATGGACCTCCCCGTCGCTCCGGAAAGGCGGTCCAGATACCTTCGATACTCGGCGGGATCCTCGATGGCAAAGGCATTATCCGGCCTGAAGGTCGGGTACAACTTCATGTGGGTGGAAGTATCGGCTTTCACCATACGATGGAACTTCAGATCATCGACGGGGTCGTCCGTGGTGCAGACGACCTCCACGTTCATCTGTCTCTGAATGCCCCGCGTCGAGAACTCGGGTAAGCGAAGCTTTGCTTCACATTCGTCCCAAATCCCTTTGGCCGTGGAAGGATCCAGGAATCGGTCGGCAATGCCAAAGGGGTGCTTCAGTTCGAGGCAGGTCCAATGGTACAGCGGATTCCGCAGGGTTTTCGGGAGAGTCCTCGCCCACTTTTCAAATTTCTCCCAGTCTGTGGCGTCGCCGGTGATCCATCGTTCGTCAACGCCACATGCCCTCATCGCTCTCCACTTGTAATGATCCCCCACGAGCCAGATCTGTGTCAGGTTCTGAAATGTCCGGTTCTCAGCGATTTCTTGCACAGGGACATGGCAGTGATAGTCTATGATGGGCAGGGGCTCGGCATAATCGTGATACAATTCGCGCGCCCGCTTTGTGTCCAGAAGGAAATCGTCGTGCAAAAGTGAAGCGCCCATGGTGGGGAAAACATCGCTCGTGTCAATCATCGCGTTGCCCAATCATCAGTTCTGAACGGGGACGCCGGCAATCCCTCGCTATTATATAAATTCGCCCCCTCCGGATTATCGGCCCAGGCATATCGCACGGCGACCGGATGCTCAATCGTCTCGCTCCAGACAATTACTTCATTCCCTTCGATCGTTGCCTGTGCCCATACAAACTGTTTGTCGGCACCCGCAATTGCAAATTGCCGGAGATCCCCTCCCCCGTTCACACTCAAACCCCCGCCCATGTGTGAAAATGTCAGGATGATCCTGTTCCCTTCAATTCTCATCGACTGGTAAACCGGACCAGAGGATACCACACCCTCATCCCCATATGCCACGCTCTGAGCGACCAGTGCGAGGCGCTTGCCGACATCTCTCTTCTTGAGAGGATGAATATCGTTCCATTCTCCGATGTCAATCGCCACAGCCATTCCCGTATTCGGCAGCGACAGTGCGCTGACTTGGGATTCCCGGAGTAATGCCCAATCGCTTTCGGCAGGCTGACGTTTCGGCTCCATGAAATTCGGCAGTTGCACAAACAAAAAAGGAAAATCCCCCTGCTTCCATGCGCTTCTCCAGTTCCGGATCAGTGCCGGGAAGAGGTCCCGGTATTCCAAAGGCCTTCTTGCATTGGATTCCCCCTGATACCAGATGGCGCCCTTGATTTGATACTCAAGCAATGGGGCAAGCATTGCGTTATAAAGACCGAGGGGCTTCCATCGGATGAAGGTCTGACTTGCCAGGGGATCCATGACGGCTCCAGGCCGATACTTCCACTCTCCTTTCAAGTCGATGATCGTGTTTTCGACTACAATCTCGTATGGCTTGTCGAGGACGAATCCTCCATATCCTGCACTATTGATGACACGAACTACGATGATATTCTCCCCTTCCTTCAGAAGGTTGGGAGGAACATCATATCTCCTGGGAGGGTACTGGTACGATGTCGTCCCGACGAAAACGCCATTGATGAAAACGGAATCTGCATCGACAATTCTTCCTAAAATGAGTTTCGCCTGCTTTCCGGCAATCGCGGAAGGGACATCGAATTTCTTTCGAAACCACACAACACCGTTCACCGGTCCCAGCTCAGTATCCCGCCAATATCCGGGGATGTTCATATTCGACCAGTCGGATGTACTCCATGCCGGATCAAACCAGGTCGTGGGCCGCCCCGCGTACCCCTCATCTCGTTCACCCAGCAGGCGATACCAAGCCCGGATTCTCTTGCTGTCATCGAGCTCAATGGACCGGATCAG
>JACPUH010000081.1 GCA_016192345.1 Ignavibacteriales bacterium
CGCCATCGCAATCCTGAGCCTCTTGTTCATTCAAGAGTCGAACGCCCAGGCCAGTGCGAACCAAACCGTCAACCTGACGGTGAGTGCGGTTTATAAGATTTCAACCTCCGGCAACCCCGGTGCCCTGACGATCAGCAACGGGACAGCCGGTGTGGATGCGTTGACGTCGGTCAGCGACAACTCGACCACCTACAGCATCACGCAGAACGTCGGCAACACGGTGAAGATCACCGCCTACTTGAACTCAGCTTTGTCCTCCGGCTACACGCTGACGCTGGGTCTTGCGAGCACGCAGGGAACGAGTGCCGGCAGTGTGGACATCTCGAATGCGACTTCCGGCAGTGCGGTGGATGTGGTCACAGCGATCTCCCGCGGAGCGGATGCAGGCCAGGCGATCAGCTACAACTTCTCAGCCGATGCAAGCGCCGGCACGCTGTCTGCGACCTCCAAGACTGTCACATTGACCTTGACAAACTAAGCGGTACCAAGCTCCTGTATGGTCCCGTAAGCTCCGATACAGGGAAGCGCAAAAGGGTCACCAACTTCGGTTGGTGACCCTTTGTGTTTGTACGACCGGCTCTGCACAGCGAACCATAGCGCGGATTGGTCGATCTTATTGTTTGTTTCGCAGCATCCTGTAGTTCTCGTACTGAATGGCCTTCTTTGCCCGGCGTCCGTCGTCGACGCTGTCTTTCAGCATCTGCTGGTATTGTTCAAGTCTCGACCGTTGTTGCTGGAGGGCCCCCGCTCCGGCTCCCGAAGGAGCACCGGCGATGGACGCGGCAATCATTGTCTCCGCGGCTTTCAGTTCGACGGCGGCTTCTTCCATATCACCCCGGTCCATCGCTTGCATCGCCTGTTCAACCTTGCGGGTGGAGAGTGCAATATCCGCCTTTGCCTGGATCTCCCTGTCCCAGTGTTTTTCGATGACTGCCATATCGCTCGAATAGTGAACGGCCGCGGCAAATGTGGGGAAATTCTCGAAGAAGCCCGTCCCTTCGTACCTCAAAAAACCGCGCACCACCGTGAAGGTACCGCTTCCCTCAGGGATATCGAGCTCCACGGTCAATTCCTGCCGGTCGCCGGCGTAGAGATCGCCGACCGGTATTTCGAGCCGGTCCCCTTCGATTTTGTGTTCGTAGCCGATGACGTCGACCAAGCGGACGCCCCGGGCCGGGCGTAGCTCGATGCGTGCATTTTGAGCAACGACCGAAGAAAGAAGGTTGAATTCCCTCCGCATGATCGAGGCAAGAGTGCGGGGGCTCTCGATGAAGTAATAACTCCCGCCGCCGCTTTCCGAGAGACCCACCATCAGGTTTTCATTGTAATCGACCCCCACCCCCATCGTTGTGAGGGAGATGGATTTTCCCCTGTATCGACGGGCGATCCTGTTCAATTCGTGAGGATCGGTTACCCCCTGGTTGGCGAGCCCGTCCGAAAGAAGGATGACACGATTGACAAATTCCTTTCCCGCATGGCGTTCCACCTGCCGGAACCCTTCAATCATGCCTCCGCAGAGGTTCGTGGAACCGCGCGGAGAGACCCGTTCCACAAGTCCCCTGAGTCGATCAGTATTGCCGACCCGTTGAGCCCGGTGCAGGACCTCGACCACATCGTCATAGATGACAAGCGAAAAGATATCCCCTTCGCTCAATTGATCGATGAGTGAACTCAATGCCTTTCGTGCGTACTCCATCTTCGCCTGATCGCCCATCGAGCCGCTTCGGTCGAGCACGACGGCAAGATTCATGGGGCGCCGCTTCGACGATGCGATGGATGGGGCTTCGATTGTGATGTGCAGATAGGCCCTCCCGCCAAGCGTGGAGATCGTCGGGCAGTTCAACTTTCCATCGATGGTGATCCCTTGATGCACCCCTGCCGCTATGGCCGGGATGCTTGCGATCGCGAGGGCTGCCAGGAAGAATATGATTTTGGTTTTCATCGGTGAATCCTCCAGTGAGTTTGAGTGAGTTTTTAAGAGAATTGTTTCGAATCTTTTCCCGCGAATCTTCACCAATCTTCCGACGCTGTCAGTCTGGCTGGGCGGGCCAATTCTTCTACCATGAATAACGAATGGTATAGGTAATAACCGCCTCGCCGTCTTTCTTGATCTTCACCGGGAAGTTGAGCGTCGTCTGATCGACCTTGGTCCATTCGGTGTTGCTTTTCACGATCTCCCACTGGTTCCAGCGCCACGGATGCTCGTGCACCTGCACGGTTGCAGTCTCGTCTTTATGGTTGCGGACTTTGATCTCGATGGTTTCTTCCACGATGTACCCCGAGACGATCGACTTGAAATCCTTCTGCGCCCGTTCCCCGACCAGGTCGAAGGCGTTGCCCAGGTAGAGGCGCACGGGTTCGTCCTTCGGTGTATGGTCGATGGTATCCTCGCCGACGAACTGCTGTTTGTCGTCGGCGTCTTGCTTGTAAACCCGTACTTTTCCTTTTGGGAGGGGCATGCCCATGCCGGAGGTCGCGTCGTTTT
The DNA here is from genome assembly GCA_016192345.1 of Ignavibacteriales bacterium. Classification (GTDB taxonomy): domain Bacteria; phylum Bacteroidota; class Ignavibacteria; order UBA10030; family UBA10030; genus UBA6688. Next base: position 2,486 of record JACPUH010000081.1, read on the forward strand.
TAAATGTGACATAGACGCCGACCTTGGTGTTCGATTGCTGGCCGAAGCTCCCCTGGGAGCGGTAGGAGTGATTCCGGTACCACCCTCGCCAGGAGTCCGCAAGACCGTCGTACACGAAGATCTTCGTTGCCGGAACGGAATGAGCGGAGACCAACTCGATCTGTTTCGTTTCGTTCTGGTTCAGGTCGGTACGCCGCTGGAGCGTGTAGAGTTTGTACTCGAACAGGTCCGTTTGTGTGAATTGCGGGACGGCGACGTCCGCCACGGCTTGGGATCTCTTGAACTGTACATCGTTCTCGAACTGTTGCTGCACGACATGGATGTCCCCGGCCACCAATTTCAGTCCGGCGTTTTTGAAACTTGTGCCGGAATGGTTGGTCAGCGTCACCCAACCGGTCAGGTCGATCTTCGCATCGTCCTTGCTCAAGGACGCAACGTAGTTGGAACTCCAGGAGAGTTGGCCGGCAAGGTAACTGACTTCGGCCCGGTGCTCCCCCTCTCTGGTGGTCGCCATGAGCCACTGAAGTTGTGGTTTGATGATAAATCCTTCGGGGAGAGCGGGGAGGACGAGCCTCCCCTCCGGGTTGATTTCAATCCGCCCATGGATCTCTGCGATCGTGCCGCCGGTGTACTGATAGTTGATTGTGTTCCCTCCGTAGGCGGGGAGAGTCTGATATCCTGTGGAAAGCAATTTTCCCTTCACCGTGAACTCGCGGTTTGTTTCCGGGTCTTTCCGGACAAACTCCACTTCTCTTCCCAGATATTTTTCGAGCAGTTTTGCCTGATGGACGAGGTCATATTGATAATTCTGTTCCAGCACCCTCACGCCGTTCGGATCCGTCAGGCTTTGGAAGAAGACCGATGTGGCATCGATTGTGGAAGGGATGTCGGCAAGTGCCAGAAGGCTCATTCCCTTGGCCAGTCGCATCAATCGTTCTTCCCGCACCAGGGAGAGGTTCTGGTTATAGATGGTCAATTCGACCCCGGTTCGTTCTCCGGCTGCCGACTCCCTTTCCTGCTGTCCACGTGCGCCGGGTGTCGATCCGAGAGTAAAAGCGATGAGAATGAGAATGATCCGTTGTTTCATACAGTCCCCCGAGTTTGTTGTAGGTGTTGAGGTTTGAATAACGTCGCCGTTCTTCGTATTTTCGTTCGTTACAGCATTCACCTTTTGACCATTCATGACATGAACTCTTGAAAGGTAAATGAAGGCCCCCCTCTTTTTTTTAGATACCGATGCGAAGATCCTGGACCTGATCAGGAAAGGGGATGAGGAGGCCCTGGTGATGCTCTATGAGGCAAACCGGAAGATGATCATGGCCTATGCAACCCGGAACAACGGCACGGCAGACGACGGCGAGGATTTGTTGCAGGAGGCTTTGATGGTCCTGTGGGAGCGGGTCCGGGTGGGCCGATTCGAATATTCCGCGAAGCTCAGCACATTTCTGTTCGCAACGGCCAAAAATCTGTGGATGCGACGCCTCACGAAGCAGAGGCGGGAATCTCCCGGAATTCTCGACCCGGACTCTCATCCTGATGGGGGGATCTCTTTGCTGGAGAGTTTGATAGAGAGCGAGGAGGCGACCATGGTACAGGAAGCGCTTATGACCATCGGCGAACAATGCCGGCAGTTGTTGCTGCTTTTTTATTGGGAGGAATTGTCGATGGAGGAAATTGCCGGCAGGATGGGGTTTGCCAACGCCGATACGGTAAAATCGAAAAAATACCAGTGCAAGAAAGCTCTTGAACGTATTCTGGCTGGAGTGATGAAGGAGTGATGAAAACGACAATGCAGAAACAGAATCCTCACTGGACATCCGATCCCGATCTGGTTGAGCGATACGTGCTCTATCGTATCGATTCGGCTGAGCGCTCACAACTCGCAGACCACCTTCGGGTCTGTGAAGATTGTGCACGCGTTGTCCGGAACGAGGAAGTCCTCGTCGCGGGCATACGGGCGCATGGCCGCGCTGCCCTCAAAGGACGACTGAAGGAGAGGGTGGCGAAAGGGCCGGGAAGGGAGATATCATGGTACCAGCTTGCCGGGGCTGCGGCAGCGATCGTCGTACTGATCACGGTCGGTGTCCACAACCGGTGGTTCATGACCGATGGAGTGCAACGATCCCCGGAGACTCTTGACATGATGGAGGAGAAACAATCACTTCCCCTGAAAGAACAGGACGATGCGGAGAAAAGAGATGAACGAATCTCTATGGATCAGAAACGGGAGGAAGCGCGGCAACAATCAGAGGGGGCCTCGGCTGGTGCTCCTGACCAAAGGAAGAGTGTGCCCCAACGTCAGATGCAATACGAAAGTACTCCCGCTCCGGTGGCAGAGTCTGTTTCTCCGCGAGATCCTGTTGAACGTTACTCGTTGTCTGCCAAGCCCGCCCCCTCAACAGTCATGATGCTTCAAAAGAACCCCGAAGTCTGGCTGGAGGGACGAATCCTTGAAGGAGAGACACGGCCGTCGCAAGCGTTGGAGAGAAAGGATCGGGCAGAAGAAGAATCAAAGAAGAAAGCGGCGGAGATGTCGGCTGCCCGGAGGTCAAAGGAGCGTGCCCGAATGGAGGAAGGGATCGACCTACAGGAAGGCCTTCAATTGATGCAGCGTCCGCTTGCCGATCTGCCACAATCGCAACAACCGAGGCAACGCAAAGACCCGGAGAGCGTCCCCGCTCTCCTCGAACGCTCCGACAGCCTTGCGCAGTTGACCCTCTTTCTTGACCCGCTTCATCCCGAGACCGATCTGGACCGTGCCGCGATCGAGCAGGTGACGAGAGATTCCATCGTCATCGATGTCGGCGCGCAACGGATCGGATTCAAGATTCCACGATGGGTCGATGTTCCTCTCCAACTTCGGAAGGGAAGGCGTTAACGCCGGTTTGACCCAATCCTGGGATATGTGGCCATGGACGTACCTCTGCCCCGAAACGAGGTACGTTGGACCTCCCCTTGTATGAATGTGACAAAACGCACGCGAACGGGGGTGACGCGAAGCACAATTTGGCCCGAAACGAGACACTTTTCTTGACATTCGACGTATGCTTTTCTAAGTTTGTATCAGCATTTCCTCCATAAGTCAGGGTATGTACGAAGGGCGGCGCACCATGCAGAGTGCCCTGATGAAGGCGGGAGATCCTTCCAATCCATAAGCATCTCAGAGAGATCTTTTGGCATGACCTCCACCTCCCCTCAGAGGGTTTTTGTCTCTGCTTCCCCGCGTTCGATGCGCGGATGGGGAGTGGTGTGGGTTGTTCTCTTTTTGGCTTCCCTCCACCATGTTACCTTTGCTCAACCTGCTCCGAAGAACCCGACTGTTTCGAACATTGGGCGGACTTCTGTGACCCTGAGTTGGGATGGTGTGAATCAAGCCGACTCTTACAATGTTAGGGTGGTTTCGGGAACAGATACAACCACCCTGAACACCACATTGACATCATTACCACTATCCAATCTTACTCCGGGGAAGACTTACTCTTGGGCAGTGCAAACTGTTGTTGGTGATAGGACAAGCGGTTTTGAAGACGGTCCTGATTTCACCACCGAATCCGATTCTCCACCGCCCCCCTCCGGGCCTCCCCCGACTCCCGAAGGTTTGTCCTCCACCAATGTTACTGCAACTGGAGCAACGCTGCAGTGGAACGCGAGTACCGGCGCGAAGTCCTATGATCTCCAGGTCACAGGACCGGGGAGCCCATCCTTTCCCTCCAACACCACCGGCACGTCTGTCAGCGTCACCGGATTGACGGGAGGATCGACGTACAATTGGCAGGTGGTTGCAAAAAATGATTCGGGTGGAAGTGCGCCTGCTTCCGCGTCATTTACAACATTGGTGAGCAAGCCGAGTGTCGCCCCATCCATCATCTCCCCGTCAGACGGTGCTTCGAATGTGTCGATTGAGCCGACACTGGCTTGGGGTCCGGTGGCTGGTGCCAAGACCTACACAGTCGAACTCTCAGATAAGCCGAATCTGAATCCCATCATTTTTTCCAGCAGCGGTCTTACAGGAACATCAACAGGCGTGGCCGGACTCAAGGGAGAAACAACATATTACTGGCGCGTGAGGGCGGACAACGATGCGGGTGAAGGACCATGGTCTTCAACAGTAAACTTCAAAACCATCTCCACGCGTCCAACCGCGCCGGCCCTGGTCTCTCCTTCCGACAGGGCTGCGTCTGTTTCCATCAACACAACTCTGCTCTGGGGAAACGTCCCGAATGCTACAGAGTATGAAGTAAGTGTAGCGGAAGATAAAAACTTCAGCTCGGTCGTGGGGGGAGGGGTGACCAGCCGGACGCAATTTGACCTGAGCGGACTCTCGTACGACAAGACCTATTATTGGCGCGTTCGGAGTACAACCGTGGGTGGTGTCAGCGAATGGTCGGCTGCCTGGGAGTTCAAGACCGAAACCGGTCGTCCCGCAGCCCCCTCGTTGATTTCACCTTCGAACAATGCGCGCAATGTTCCTTTGGACGTGACGCTCGAATGGGCCGGTGTAACGGGTGCCCTTTCGTACGGCGTTCAGGTGGCGACCGATAATAATTTTAACCAGATCGTTGCTGAGGCGGAGAGTCTTTCGACCCATTCGTACGCGGTGAACGGTCTGTCGGGCAATACCTCCTATCGTTGGCGCGTGCGTGGCCATGGCCCTAACGGGGCAGGAGACTGGTCGGGCTCGTGGAGTTTTGAAACCGCATCGGCTCTTCCAACAGCACCGGCGCTTTCGCTTCCTGTCGACAAAGCGACGAATGTTCCCTTCACCATCACCTTGAGTTGGATCGGTGTTGGCGGTGCCCAATCTTATAACCTGCAACTTTCAACGGACCGTAACTTTAAGACTGTTGACGTCGAACGAACCGGTCTCACCGGTACCACGTTCGAAGCAACGGGTCTTACGGCCAGCACAACCTACTATTGGCGCATCAGCGCAACAAATAGTGTCGGAACCGGCCCTTGGTCTGGTGACTGGAGTTTTACAACAGGCACGGGCTTGCCGGCTGCACCGGAAATGGTATCCCCCTCGAACGAGGCAAAAGGAGTTTCAATCAATCCTTTATTCTCATGGCGACCCTTGCTGGGCGTCCTGTCCTATTCCATTCAGATCGCGAGCGACCGTCAGTTCAGAACGATTGTCACTGAACAGAGCGGACTCACGTCCCCGTCATTTTCTTTCACCGGGCTCAACCCCTCCTCGACCTACTACTGGAGGCTAAGCGCGGTGAACACGGTGGGACAGGGACCCTGGTCTGATGAGTGGAGTTTTGAAACCGGAACGGGGGCCCTGGGGGCTCCTGTGTTAATTTCCCCTTCCGACAAAGCACAGGGGGTCTCCACGAATCCGATCCTCATGTGGGTTACTTCACCGGGGGCGCAAAGTTACGCGGTGCAATACTCGACCGACCGCAATTTCCGCAAGGATGTTGTGGAGATTTCAGGCATCGTTACTTCGATGACCTTGCTCGAAGAACTTACCCCGGAGGAAACATACTTTTGGAGAGTGATGGCCCGTGATTCCAGCCGTCAGAGCGAGTGGTCGGTGGAGTTCAGCTTCGAAACAGGGACGGGAAAACTCGGAGCTCCGTCTCCCATTGCCCCGGCGGATGGCGCCACGGGTGTCTCTCTTGTGCCGACCCTCTCCTGGAGCGAGGTGCCCGGGGCCTCGACCTATGGCGTCCAGGTCGCATCGGATCGAAATTTCAGAACACTGATTGCCGAAGTTTTGAATCTTGAAAGGCCGTCCTATCAACCTCCGATCCTGGCATCGCATTCTTCATACTATTGGAGAGTGAATGCCTCTGACTCTGCCGGCACGAGCCCGTGGTCGGTTGAGTGGGCCTTTGTGACCGGTTCCAGTCAACTGGCAGCACCACAGCTTGTCGCACCGTCCAATGATGCAAAAGGGGTATCCATCTCCCCCATGTTGATCTGGAACGCAGTTACAGGCGCACAACGGTATCAGGTGCAGGTGGCCGAGGACCAAAATTTCAAGACCATCGTCGTAGAACTCACGGACATCCGTGAACTTTCCGCGAAAATCCCCGCGTTGGGAGCAAAGGAAACATATTACTGGCGGGTGAGTGCGGCAGACACGGTCACGGGGAGCGATTGGTCGGCCGAATGGTCTTTCACCACCGGTTCCGGGTTGCTGGCGGCTCCGGTGATCATTTCCCCCTCCGATGGTGCAGCGGGAATCTCGACGTACCCGACGCTTGTTTGGGCGCAGGTTGTGGGTGCGTCTTCGTACCACGTGCAGCTTTCCAGCGACAGGCAATTCCGGACGATCGTTCTGGAGATGACTGATGTCAGAGAGACGTCGGTAGGGTTATCTTCCCTTACTCCCAAAACGGATTACTACTGGCGTGTTCGTGGTGCTGATTCAACCGGTGGATTGAGTGATTGGTCGGTGGAGTGGTCCTTTGCCACCGGATCGGGGCGGCTTGCGTCTCCTGTACTTTTATCCCCCTCCGATGGTGCGACGGGCATTTCCACCGTTCCCATCATCAGCTGGTCGCCGACACCGGGTGCAATGACGTACGCCCTGCAAATTGCCAAAGACCAGAATTTCAATAAGGCCATGGTCGAAGTCACCGGCCTTACGCGGTCCTCCTTCACGCCGAACGAACTTGCTCCGGAAGAGACCTATTATTGGCGCGTTCGGGCGCGGGACACAACATCGGAAAGCGATTGGTCGGCAGCGTGGAGCTTCAAAACCGGCACCGGAAAACTTTCGACTCCCGCCCTTGTTACTCCGTCGGACGGGGGAGAGGCTCCCTTGAACGCGACTCTTACCTGGAACCCGTCCGCCGGCGCTACCTCGTACGCCGTTCAGGTCGGGACGGACCGGAACTTCCGAACATTGATCGTCGACAACAACAACCTGCAGGCGACTTCAATAACGGTCACTGGCCTGACCGAACGCGAGCGGTATTACTGGCGCGTCCGGGCCAATTCGGCCCAGGAACAAAGTGACTGGTCCGGTGAATGGGTCTTCACAGCATCGTCAACCGCCACATCGGTGGAGCCCGTCGAAACCGGACAGCCCGGAGAGTTTGTGGTGCATCAGAACTATCCCAACCCCTTTAACCCGAGCACAACGATCCGCTTCTCCGTGCCGAAAGAGTCTCCCGTCCGGATCGTGGTCTATACCCTCCTTGGTTCTGCGGTTCAGACCCTCGTCGATGAACGGCTGCACCCGGGCACGTACCAAACGACTTGGAATGCCGCCTCGATGCCGAGCGGGGTCTATTTCTATCGCCTGGAGGCGGGTGAATTCGTTGCGACAAAGCGCCTCGTCCTTTTGAAATAATCCCGCTTCATTCTCTCTTCTCAATCCCACCTCTCCGAGAGACTGCCACTGCCGGGGAAGATCCATCCCCTCCATTTCAGGCATCTTTCTCAAAAAAGCGTATATTAGGACGGTTCTTCCATTTCCCTGCCACTGGTTTGCCGGAGTAAATTGGATTGTACCATTTCTTCCTGTTTCCTCACCCACTTCTTCGCCGTTCGCTGCATCTCGTTACAATGCTCTCAGGGATGTTCCCACTCCTGAACGCATACCCGGATCATCTTGATGGACTTGATCTCCAAAAATCCATTACGCAGTACACACACCGTGTCTGGCAGGCAGAAGATGGTTTGCCGCAGAACTCCGTCAATGCGATCCTGCAAGACTCCCACGGATACATCTGGCTAGGTACGCAAGAAGGGTTGGTGCGCTTCGATGGGATCAAGTTTTTCGTCTTTGACAAGAAACACCTCACGGAGATGACCAGCAATTACATCTGGACAATCGTGGAGGGTCCGGATAGCAGTCTCTGGTTTGGCACCCAGGGTGGAGGCTTGTACCGGAACAAAAACAACCGGTGCAGCGCCTTCACGATGAACGACGGTCTCCCCTCCAATCATGTGACCACATTGCAATTCGACCAGTCGGGCCGCCTCTGGATAGGAACGACCCGTGGACTTGCGATGTACGCCGACAGCACCTTCCAGGTTTTCACCACGGATGACGGATTAGCCCATAACGAAGTGAACACACTGCTGAACGATTCACAGGGGACGTTGTGGATCGGGACCAATGGCGGCGGATTGAATCGTCTCCGGCAGGGAACATTTGAACGATTCACCATGAAGGAAGGTTTGTTTGACCATACCGTCCTTTCCATACTCGAGCTGAACGATGGGTCGGTGCTGGTGGGGACAAACGGCGGTGTGAACATCATCCGGAACGGTGTGGTTTCCCCTTACCATTCGGGAAACCGGGAGGTCAAAGCCGTCGCTCTTTCGATGTTGCAGGACAGCCTCGGTGCGGTCTGGATCGGGACGACCGGGAGCGGTCTCTTGAGGATCAAGAATGGTGCTCAGGAACGATTCGGCGTGGATGAAGGGCTCTCCGACGGATTCGTGCGTTCACTTCTCCAGGATCGCGAAGGGAATTTGTGGATGGGAACATACGGAGGGGGAGTCAACCTTTTGACCGACGGAAAGTTTACGCGGTTTACGCGCGCCGAAGGACTTTCCCATGACTTCACTCTCTCTGTCTGCGAAGATGGCTATGGTGCACTCTGGATTGGAACCTACGGCGGCGGCCTGAATCGTCTGAAGGACGGCAAGGTGGCTTCCGTGACGACGTCCCAGGGGTTGCCCATGAATGCAATTTCCTCGGTCCTTCCCGATCGCGCAGGATCGATGTGGGTGGGCTCGTACGGGGCGGGATTGTCGCGGATGGATGCCGGGAAGATCACGACCTTTACGGTTCGTCACGGACTTTCCAACAACTTCATCACAGCGTTGTTTCAGGACGCAAACGGTGTACTCTGGGTAGGGACGATGAGCGGGCTGAATGTTCGGGCGGGTGAACGATTCCGGACTTTGAAACTCGCTGACGGCCCCAACCAGCCCGCGGTCATTTCGATAAGGGAATCCCGGGATGGCGGACTCTGGATTGGGACGGAGGGAAAGGGCTTGGTCCGTTATCGGGAAGGGTCCATGTCTTTCTTTACGACGGAACACGGTCTGCCAACCGATTATATCACCGCCCTCTTTGAAGACGAGCATGGGGCTCTTTGGATTGGTACTGATGGGGGTGGACTCGTACGGTATGCCGGAGGCCGGTTTTCCGTGATCGATTCCAAAGGGGGACTGTTCGACGATGTCGTGTTTTCCATCCTCGAAGACGGTTTTGGTTTCCTTTGGATGAGTTGCAACAAAGGGATCTTCCGCGTGTCCAAAGAGGAACTCAACGCCTTTGCGAATGGAACGATCAGCCGGGTTCGGTCGATTGCCTATAACAGGCATGACGGGATGCCCAGCAGTGAATGCAATGGACGTCGCCAGCCTGCGGCCTGGAAAGCCGCAAATGGCCTTCTCTGGTTTCCGACCATCAAAGGCGTCGTTTCGATCGACCCGGGCCATATTAAAGTGCAGCAGCAGGCTCCGGTCGTGGTGGTGGAGGCGGTGATCTCCGGGACCAACACCATTCTCCCGGTCCCGTCCATAATCCTCCCCCCGGGAATTGATCGGCTCGAGATCCGGTACACGGCCCCGAGTTTCAGTGCCCCGGAACGGGTGCAATTCCAGTACAGGCTGGAAGGGCTCGAACAGGAGTGGATGGATGTGGGGGCGCGGCGGACGGCATTTTATACAAATATTCCGTCGGGGGAGTATGTCTTCCGGGTGAGAGCGGGCAACCAGGACGGAGTCTGGAGCGAGAGCAGCACTTCCGTTGCCTTGACCATTCAACCGTATTTTTATCAAACTCAATATTTCTATGCGTCGAGCCTGCTGCTCCTCACGTTCATCGGGTATGCGACATACTATTCCTGGACCCACCGCCACAAGCACCGGGAAGAAGAGCTGGTGAAGATCGTCGCGGAGCGAACGAAGGACCTCAACCTCGAGATCATCGAGCGCAACAAGGCGGAAGAGGCTCTTCGTCTCAGTGAGCAACGATTGCGTGACATCGTTGAGCACAGCACGAACCTGTTCTACATCCACGACATTCACCATGTCCTTTCCTACGCCAGTCCGCAAACGCGTGAATTCTTTGACTGTGAGCCGGAGGAAGCTTTAACACGTTGGACGGAGTTTCTCACGGACAACCCGATGAACAGGATTGGGATAGAGTACACTCAGCGAGCCATCGATACGGGAAGACGCCAGCCGAACTATGAGTTGGAGCTGATAGGAAAAACCGGGCGGAAAATTTTGGTGGAGGTCCATGAAGCTCCCGTTGTGCGAAACGGTGCGACGATCGCGGTTGTTGGTGCCCTGACCGATATCACCGGACGCAAACAACTGGAGGAGCAGCTTCGCGAAGCGTCGAAACTTCAGAGCATCGGGATCCTCGCTGGCGGGATTGCGCACAACTTCAACAATATCCTTGGCATTATTCTCGCCTATGCCTCCATGCTCCGGCGCGAGCGCGAGAACCGTGTCCGCTACCAGGAGGGCATTGAAGCGATTCAGAAAACCGTGGAACGGGGGGCCGCCCTTGTCCGTCAGCTTCTTACCTTTGCCCGCAAGGCCGACGTCATGCTGGAAACGGTCGACGTGAACGCGACGGTCCAGGAACTGGCAACCATGATCTCGGAAACATTTCCCAAGACGGTCTCGTTTGCCCTCCTGCTGGCAGAGGATCTTCCGTCTGTGCGGATGGACCATAACCAGTTGCATCAGGCATTGCTCAATCTCTGTGTCAATGCACGCGATGCCATGTTCGGGGAAGGGGCCTTGACGATCCTCACACGGCTGACCCAGTCGTCGCAGTTGGCCCGCCGGTTTCCCAAGGCCGTCGAGGGGGAGTATGTTGCGATCGAGATTTCGGATACTGGTGTCGGAATCGATGAGTCGATCAAACACAAGATCTTCGAACCGTTCTTCACGACCAAGGAGGTGGGAAAAGGGACTGGGCTGGGCCTCTCCGTTGTGTATGGCATTATCGAAAGTCAGAAAGGGTTTATCGACGTCCACACCTTCGTCGGAAAAGGGACGACGTTCGTGATCTACCTGCCGGCGGTCAGCCAGGGGGAATACACCGCATTGCAGCCCGAACGACGTCCCGAAGCACAGGGTGGATCGGAGAGAATCCTTGTGGTGGAGGATGAAAAGATGCTGATCGATTTGCTCCGATCCATGCTGGAAAGCAAGGGATACGGCGTGCTCACGGCAGAAGATGGACCGATGGCTTTGTCCATTTTTAACGAACATCACACAACGATTCATCTCGTCCTGATGGACATCGGGTTGCCGCATATGAGTGGCTGGGAAACGTTGAAAAATATGAAGCAGATCAATCCCGATGTTCCGGTGGTACTGGCCAGCGGCTATCTCGAGACCGAAGCGCATGAACGGAGCCTGCAGGTGGGGGCCAGGGCGTTTATCGCCAAACCGTACGTTCCCGAAGCAGTCCACTCTATCATCAGGGCGGTCCTTGATGAAACCCGCCTTTCTCGTCCATCCCAATAAAGACCCTTCATGAGTTACCTTCATTTCTCTGCCGATCGGTATCGATCGTTGTGGGAACATTCGTTCCGTGGGTGCGTCTATAGTATCACTCATAGGAGAACGGAAGCGGCGTTCAGAGGTCGAGAGGAGCGGCCAGGGCGGCGCTTCCGCAGTTCTTTCATCACAATTCATAAGGAGAAGGCATCGTGAAGAACAGGAGAATAATTCCATTGTTGGCCGCTCTGATGGTGGTTCCCATACTCGGATGGGCGTTCCAGGATGATGCACAAGACCGGAAGCCCTCCTCGCGCCCGGGATGGTTGGGGGTCTCGATCCAGGATATCACATCCGGGCTGAAGAAGTCCATGGACCTGAAAACGGAGGAGGGGGCACTGGTGGGGGAGGTTACGAAGAAAAGCCCGGCAGAGGAGGCCGGAGTGAAGGAGGGCGACGTCATCGTCCAATTCGGAACCCGGCAGGTTGAGGATACGTATGACCTTCAGCGTGCCGTGAGCAAAACAGAGCCAGGGACCAAGGTGTCGCTGGTGGTGCTTCGAAAGGGAGAAAAGAAAACGCTGTCCGTTACTGTAGGGAAGGCTCCCCGCGTCCGCTCGTTTGCGTTTGCAGCGCCCCGTGGAGGCCGCATCGAAATGTTTGGCGGAACTCATTTGCAGGGGCTTCGCCTCAAGGAATTGAATGAACAACTGGCAGAATATTTCGGTGCCCCTGAGAAGAAAGGAGTCCTGGTCGAGGAAGTAGACGAGGAGAGTGCCGCGGCAAAAGCCGGGATCAAAGCGGGCGATGTTCTGGTGCAGATCGGGAAGAAGAAGATTGATGAGATCAGGGATGTATCGAGGGCACTGGGTGCCTACGATGAAGGGGAAACGGTGGAGGTCGAGGTGTTGCGTAAGGGGGCGAAGAAAACCGTGTCGCTCGAAGTCGGGGAGGAAGAAGATGGTTGGGGTTATCAGTTTTTCTCCAACCCCGGTCACTTACGCCAGCAGCGTGAGTTTCACTTTAACGAAGTGCCGGACATCGATATCAGGATTCCCCGTATCGAGGTCGATCACATCCGTCCCGATCTCGAGGAGCTGAAGTTCCATCTTCAAAGAATGCGGGAGGACTTTCGTCGCGACGGACGCGATATCCGTGAAAAAATTGAGCGGGAGATCAAACCGAAGGTAAAGGTGAGGGTCCACAACGAGATTTGAAGTACGAGGTACCATTACTGAAAATCCTGTCGGAAATTGTTCCGGCAGGATTTTTTTTGTGCTCGCGGGTTCACCGCCTTTTGGAGCAGTGAGGCGACTTTCCTATTCCTGGTATTGAGGCGAGGGGAGATTGTCAATAACGGGAATCAACATGGTATATGATTTCAAAACCTCAATATTCAGCTGAAATTCATCCATTCCCATCCCTAAGAACTCTGGTACACAGCTTGCCCTCGAGAGGAAGTTCTTGTAACTTGACCGCGGCATTTCATGCAGAAATTCTATTCAAAATATGGTCGGATCTTTGATCTTCTTCCGGAACTGATCCTGATCCTGGACGACGGAAAAAAGATCGTGGATCACAATGCTGCTGCATCCGTGAAGCTCGGTCTCAGCGCGGAAGAACTCCATGGAAGGGAGATCGACAGCATTGTTGCAGAATCCGGTCGGAAGGCCATTGCCTCCCTCCTGCAAAGTTCAGATCAGGGAAGGCACCTCGAAAGCCAGTTCGTGACGGCAACGGGGGAGGCGATCGATGTGGATCTGGATATCAAAGTGCTGGAAGGGACGGATCGGCAGTACCAAGTGCTCATCGCGAAAGATATCACGGGACAGAAGAAGAGGGACCTCGATTATCTCCGGTTCTCCAATGTGATCGAGCACACGATCAATCCCATCCAGATTACCGATGCGAACGGATTGATGGTCTACGTCAACCCGGCGTTCGAGCACGCCAGCGGTTTTTCGAAAGAGGAGTTGATTGGAAAGAACCCCAGGATCCTGAGCAGTGGAAGACACAGCCGTGATTTTTGGGGAAAAGTCTGGAGGTACATCCTTGGCGGCAAGGTCTGGGTGGGGCAGGTGGAGAACCGTCGGAAGGATGGAAGTCCGTTGCACACCGAACTTCTGATCTCCCCCATCGTGGGCGATCAGGGAAAGGTGATCGGGTTCCTGGGAGCGCACAGGGACATCACGGAGCAGAAGATGCTGGAGCAGCAACTGGTCCGTTCGCAAAAGATGGAGAGTATCGGTACGCTGGCCGCGGGCATCGCTCACGAGGTCGGCAATCCTCTCACATCGATCTCCTCGCTTGTCCAGGTGATTCAGCGAACGACGAACGACGAACCGGCGAAGGAGAAACTGGAGTTGATCAAGAACCAGATCAACCGGATCGCGCGCATCATCCGCGATCTTGTCGATTTTTCCCGCCCCTCCACGAACGTTGAACGTCCGACCGACGTCAATCGCGTCGTCCGCGACGCGCTCAACATCGTCCAGTATGGCAAGAAGGTCAAAGGGATCTCCTTCGAGGTCGAGCTGAACGAGTCCCTGCCGCCGCTGATGCTGGTGGCGGACCAGTTGACACAGGTCTTTATCAATATCCTCATCAACGCCGTCGATTCGTTCGAAGGGAAGTCTGGAACGATCCAGGTGGTGTCGGGATTGAACGACGGTTCCGTCGAGATCCGCGTCATCGATTCGGGCAAGGGAATTTCCAAGGACGACCGGGACAAGATCTTTGAACCGTTCTTCACCACCAAGGAGGTGGGAGAGGGAACGGGCCTGGGCCTGTGGGTCAGTTATGGCATTGTGAGGAACTTCCGCGGCGATATCCTCGTCGAGAGCAACCCCGGTAAGGGAAGTACCTTTACCGTAGTGTTTCCAGTGAAAGGATAATCATGGCAGAACGTGTGTTGGTGGTTGACGATGAACAAATTATTCGTGAATCCCTCGGCTTCGTACTGAAGAAGGAGGGGTACCATGTGGACGAGGCGGGGAACGGCAGGGAGGCGCTCGCCAAACAGGAAGCGGCGCCGTACGACCTTGTCATTACGGATATCGAAATGCCCGAGATGCGCGGGACCGAGTTGCTCGACCGGATTACCCAGCGCACACCCCAGACGTTTGTCATGATCGTCACGGCTTACGGCTCCATTGAAACGGCCGTCAGGGCGCTCCGTCAGGGCGCCTATGACTATATCCTTAAACCGATCGACTTTGATGACCTTCTCCACAGGATCAAACGGTTGTTCGACCACCGGGGGCTGCTGCTGGAGAACTCACTGCTCCGGCAGGAGCTGAACCGGACCTATGATTTCCAGAACATCATCGGCCAGAGCGAGAGCATGCGCCGGGTTTTCGAGGTGATCAAGCGCGTTTCGACAAGCGAAGGGACGGTCCTCATCACCGGCAAGAGCGGCACAGGGAAGGAGCTTGTCGCAAGGGCAATTCATTACAACGGAAACAGGAAACAAAAGAGATTTGTGGCGATCAACTGCGGCGCCATCGTGGAGACCCTTTTTGAGAGCGAGCTCTTCGGTCATAAAAAAGGGTCCTTTACCGGCGCCACCACCGATAAGGAGGGGCTCTTCAAGGTTGCAGAAGGGGGGTCGGTCTTCCTCGATGAAGTGAGCGAGATCCCCCTGCATCTCCAGGTGAAACTGCTCCGCGCCATCGAACAAAAAGAAATCAACCCTGTGGGAATGACTGATTCGATCAAGATCGATATCCGCATCATTGCTGCGACGAACAAGAACCTGAAGAAAGAGGTGGAGGAGGGGAGGTTCCGGGAGGACCTGTTCTACAGGCTGAACGTGGTGGAAATTGATCTGCCTTCACTTTCGGAGCGTCCGGAGGATGTACCGCTCCTTGCCCAGCACTTTCTCGACATCACCAAGAACCAAATGGGGCGCCCCATCCGGGGATTTACCAACGAAGCCATGAATGCCCTGATGCACTACCAGTGGAAAGGGGAAGTGCGTGAGCTGGAGAATGTTATCGAGCGCGCGGTGATTTTCTGTGACGCGGAATTCATCGGTCTCGAGCATATGCCCGAATCATTCCGCCGCATCGCGATGGAACATCCGTTGGAAACCCACAAGGGACAGAAAACTCTGAAAGATGCCGTCAAGTTGTTCGAACGCTCCTATATCGAGCAGGTTCTGACCCGTTACAACAGGAACAAAGAGAGTGCAGCCCAGTCGCTCGGAGTGAGTCTTTCATCCCTCTATCGGAAAATGGAGGAATTGGACATCCCCACCCGTTAGTCCCTCTGCCACACATCCTGAGTCCTGCGGCATTCGCATATCCTGCCTGACTGAACGGCAAGTCGTTCAGGCGGGCCCGCTTTGGAAGCAATCCCCCCTCCTGACAGCCTCTTCTAAAGAGTGAGAATCCATTCCCCCTGTCCTTCTCATTTTTAGGGAACCGGAGGTATGTATCTCCCTGTTTATCTGCATAAGCGTCCCTTTTTCGGAGGTTCTCCTGAGTGATGAGAATTGGCACATTCCTTGCAGTCTCAAATGTGACATCGCCAGAGAAATAATGTGCTTTGAACTTGCTGTCTCTTCACTCATCCTATAGGAGAAAGATTCTATGTTACGACCTGGAATTCAAAAACCGGCAGAACAGTTTCCGCCGGTCGCGAGCAATTTAAAAGACTCCGTAAGGGCTTATGAACGATCCGTGATCACCGACGCCCTTCGCGTCAATGAAAACGACAAACGGAAAGTTGCAAAACTGCTCGGGATCAGCCTTTCCTCGTTGTACCGGAAACTCCGCGAGCTTTCCATCGAGGGGTTTGAAGATCAGCCGATGGAGGAACACGAGGCCGAGGAAGTGCGCATGGCCGGCAATTTGAACTAAGGATGCAGCAGTACGTCTGAAGCCGGCATCGGTACAATCGGTGCCGTGTGTCGGAAAGGAGATAAGACTATGAGATTCCGATGGTGGGCCCTAGGACTCGTAGCCGCGGCTGTGGGAGGATCGTTGTTGCTCTGGCGGCGCTTCGGCCGCGGAGAGCGGTGCTTCCACTTCGTGGAAGACGATGATCAGTCGAAGAACTTCGGCGCGTTTCCGCCGGAGATCCCGGAGAGCGAATTCGACGGCGTCAATTTCCTGTATTGACCCTGCGTTTCCCGGGAACAAAACAATTGAACCCACTGGGTAACGACACCGGTTTCTGTTTTGCAGAACGGTGGAATCCCCGGTGGGTTTTTTGTTTCCAAGAATCACCACGGATGAATTGCCAAGAAGTGCGAAAGGTTGAATAAGTTAATTATTTCCTTTCGCAATGACCTCCGAAACCCGCCATGGTTTTGCCATCCCCTCCCTGATCTTTCCTCGTTGAACCGGCATATAAATTGAGTGTGTTACCGAATGCGACACATGTTCCGGTGTCGGTAGGGAAGGATTCCACGGTGCGTGCTTGATCAATCAGTATTCCTATCTGGAGGAGTTATGAACTATGTGTTGAGAATTCTGTCGTACGGCCTGTTGCTCCTTGCGACGACGGGCATCGTTTTTTCGCAGGCAGTGAAGGTAAAAAGGGAAGCGATGTCGCCGAGCAGACGAAGCAGCGGGGCTCCCAACTATACCGCACCTGCGGGGCCTTACTATATTTCGAGTGGCTTGCGTGTCGTTCCCAAGGGGATGAAGACATATCTCTCGGCGGACACGACTGGCTCGGGCGCAACGCCGGTGACTTCCTATGCCTGGTCGATTGCTACAAAGCCGACCGGTTCCGCGGCAGTCATGGACAGCACAGCGACGAAAATGACAAGCTTCACCCCTGATCTCGTCGGCCAGTATATTATCCAGGTGGCCGTAAACGGCGGAGTGAAGACCTCTGCGGATACCCTGTATGCTAACACCTACGCCGGGAATCCGAGTTCCGGTCTTTCCTGCGGCACGTGTCACGCAACCAACAATACGGCATGGGCTGCTTCGGTGCATGCGACCATGTTCAAGAGGGGCATTACGGGGGGATTGGAAGTAAACTCCTATGGGAAAGGTGCCTACACGGCGAGTTGTTTTAAATGCCACACCACGGGTTGGGAACCGACCGTCGATAACGGCAATTTCGGATATCTTGCAAAACAATCCGGTTTCGACACGACATGGTACAAGACGTATCCTCTCGCGGATGGCGATTACTGGATCCCGAATGGCGATATGACCCTATGGAACTCAGTCACATCAAGCACACCGGCGATGGCGCAGGTCGCCAATATAGGTTGCGAAAGCTGTCACGGGCCGAGCGCAGGGCATAATGGTGATAAGACCAAAACAGCGGTCAGCCTCGATGCCGGCGTTTGCTTGCAATGCCACGATGCACCCAAGAAACACCGCCTCGGAAGCTACTGGACTGAATCGAGCCACTCGAACCTGAGGCTCAGCTCCTCGGAAGCTTCACGTTCGCAATGCTATCCATGCCACAACGGCTCGGCGTTCGCTGCGTATGCAACCAATAAGACCACACCCGATTACACCAAGGCGACCGTGTTTGCATCGATTGCTTGTGCAACGTGCCATGATCCGCATGGGAACTCCAATAAGGCCTCACTCAGAACGGTGGAGATTGCAACGCTCACCAGCGGCTATCAGGTGCCGGCCGGCGTCGGAGGTGCGGGGCAGCTTTGCATGAACTGCCACAAGTCCCGTGATAACGCCGTTACGAAAATCAATAATCAGAAGAGCAAGTTTTCTGATCGCTTCTATCCGCACTACAGCCCGCAGGCCGACATGTACCTCGGCGCCAATGCGTACGAGTTCGGTCTGGGATTGACCGGCATGATGTCTCACGGCGGTGTGAAGGATGGATGCGTGACGTGCCATATGTCGGAGCGGGTCAACGGTTCCAGCGTCCATGCCGATCATGCCATGCACATGAAGGAAGAGGTGAACGGCGTTGAGGTTGACAAGGTCGAAGCGTGCAAAGAATGCCATGGGAATATCACGAAATTCGACGATATCAAAGCCGTGATGGATTACGATGGTGATGGAGCAATCGAAGGAGCCGAAAGCGAAGTGAAGGGGTTGCTGGCGCTGTTGAAGGCGAAGCTTCCCCTCGATCCGACGGGAGAACCCGTCACGATGGCGAAGGATTCGATGGTGGTGAAGAACCATCCTCAATACCCGGGCGTCCTGCCGGCTCTCTATAACTATCACTTTGTGACCCATGACATGAGCAACGGCATTCATAATACCAAATATGCCGTCGCGATTCTTCGTGCATCGTTGGGCTTGGTGACCGGTATTGCCATGGATCCTCTCCCGGTTCCGACCTCATTCGAACTGGCGCAGAACTACCCGAATCCGTTCAACCCGACAACGGAGATCCTTTTCTCGTTGCCGAAAACCTCCAACGTCAAACTCGTGATCTTTGATGTGATGGGGCGGACGGTTGCAACGTTGGTTGATGGTGTGAAGGAAGCCGGAGCGCACCGCGCCATGTGGAATGGCCGGAGAGACGATGGACAGGGTGCTTCCAGTGGCGTCTACTTCTACCATATTCAGGCGGAAGGGTTCACAGCCACGAAAAAGATGACGCTGATCAAGTAGTTTTATCAGGAAATCCCGCCACCACAACGGTGGCGGGATTCTCCTCGTGTAAGGTCTGCACCAAGGTTTCCTCGAGGAATACTTTTGATGCTGAACAATTAAGCAGTAATCTCCCTGTCATCCCGCATGATCCGAGGTCCGGACATGCGGGATTCTTTTTTTTGCAAAGAGGAATTCGCAAGTCACGCAATTTCGGAATTAGGCCGGGGGTGTTGTTGAATTCAACGCCCAAAATGACCGATTCAGGTCGGTTTCCCTCCACGGCGTACAGCGCCGGACCGGCGGCCATTGGCATACAACTTGAGCCGAATCCAAGAGTGGACTCGAGAGAATGTTTATGAGCATGCCGCTCCAATCACAACCGCAACAAGCGGGATTTCCGGGCAAGAGGAGAAAACCTGTACTGGTGTTCAGCCCCGACCCTGACCTGGCAAAGAGCCTCTCGCTCCTCCTGGAGGAGGAATTCGAGATTGTGTGCGTCACGCGACTCGAACATCTTCTGCCGAGAATTGAGGCCGCGATCCCGGCGGTCATGATCATCGACCTTTTTGCATTTCCCTCCGATGTGATACGGGAACTTCGCGTCCTTCAAACGAGTGGAAAACGGATTCCGATCGTCGTTCTGCGGATCAAACGTCTTATGAGCATGGAAGTGGAGCAGACCATCCGGGAAATGGCGGAGATGGTCTTGTTCAAGCCCCTGGAGGGAAGCTCTGTTGCAGATGCCATTCACAAGGTACTGGAGATCCGGGAGAGATTGACCTAATTTCACTGCTTGGGGAGGTCAAGGAGGTGATCGCTATGATCCATGGCGGGCAACCAAACCGTCTCCAGACGGCGATGCTCAAACGGCTTGACGCAACGCTCCAGAAGCAGTATCACCAATCGCTCGAGGAAGTGCTTGCGGAACTCCGGTTACGCAATGTCCTGACCGATGCCGAACCTGCGCCGGAGACGATCTTTTCCATCATGGTCCATGCCCATGTGCTCGGACCAAGGGATTCCCCGTCGGTCCGGCAGATGCACGGGGCGATCGAACGGCTTCTGTCCGGGACCTACGGTCGATGTGCGCAGTGCGGAAAAAGGATTCCCGCCCCCCTCTTGAAAGCCGACCCCATGGCGACTGTTTGTCCGGCCTGCAGGGAATTGCCGGGAACGCCATCAGCTTGAAGTACCGGGAGATATTCATCATGGAAGAATCGCAGGTTATGAACCAGAAAATGGAAGCGTTGATCCATCATGTGGAACGGATCAGCGCGATTGTCAACTCCGTGCAACAGCAGCTTGCTCAGCTTCATGTGAAATGTTCCGAGAAGGACACCTTCCTGACGATGAAGGAAGAACTCAGCGAGGTCCACACACGCCTGGAGGGAGTTCGGGAATTTGTGGCGGCTTGCCGGCGGCAGGTCACCGGTACGACGGACGGGAGCGAGGAGATCGAAATATGGCTTTAGAAGAAGGGATGGGTATAACTGCTACGAACCAAACCCCCGGAGAGGAAACACGCCCATGGTAACTCCTTATTGGGAATTGTTACAGGCCAGGATCTGCCATCGGTGTCTTGACGGGGACGGCAAAGGAAACTGCCGGTTGCCCGCTGGGGAGGAGTGTGCCCTCAAAGTCTTTCTCCCGGAGATCGTCGGCACGATCACAAGGATGAAATCGGGCTCCTATCACGCCTATGTGAATGCCCTGCGCAACCAAGTGTGTGCACATTGCGATGGGCAGCGCGAGGATGGGACATGCTCCAAACGGGAAACGCTTGAATGCGCCCTCGACCGGTATTATCCGCTGGTTATCGAGGTCATCGAAAGCGTCAGGGCTGATGCGCAACTGTACCCTTCCAGCAAAAAAGGATCCTGAAGAGTGAACCTGCGTCCTTCTTCGTTTCCTGAAGGTCATGTTCCGCCAGTGCCTCCTGGCCAAGGTCCCGCCTCTTTCCCTTCGAACTAGGTTTGGAGCCCGCCGAAAACTCCGGCCATCCCTCTCCTAGGACTCTCAATTCTTCCAATTATGCAAAACTCGCAGGTGTTTTCCCAAGAGTGGGAAAACACCCTCATGCTTTTTCCCCCTTTCGCCCTTTTTTTCCACATTCCGCGTGGAACGCTACTTGCGTTACCCCCGATGCACGAGATAGAGAATTCTTCACCACGTAATGAACGAGGAACGACATGGCACTGCACTCTGAAAAGAAGAATGGTCAAGCACGCGTAATGGTGACGATCGACGGAAATGAAGCCGCCGCATTCGTCGCACACAAACTGAACGAGGTCATTGCGATTTATCCCATTACTCCCTCCTCGAATATGGGGGAGTGGGCCGACGAATGGTCAGCCCAGGGACGGAAAAACCTGTGGGGGACGGTTCCGATGGTTGTTGAAATGCAGAGTGAGGGGGGCGCCGCGGGGGCCGTTCATGGGGCTCTGCAAACCGGGGCCCTTTCCACGACGTTTACCGCATCGCAGGGATTGCTCCTGATGATCCCGAACATGTTCAAGATTGCCGGCGAACTGACCTCGACCGTGTTCCACATTGCGGCGCGTACCGTTGCCAGCCATGCCCTTTCCATCTTCGGAGACCATGGCGACGTGATGGCGGCGCGGTCAACTGGCTGGGGAATGCTTTCCTCAGCTTCGGTTCAGGAGGTTATGGACTTTGCACTGATCTCCCAGGCTTCCACGTTGGAGTCACGGGTGCCATTCCTCCATTTCTTCGACGGTTTCAGGACCTCCCACGAGGTCATGAAGATCGAACAGCTGAGCGATGATGTCATGAGGGCCATGATTGACGACGACCTGGTCATTGCGCACCGCCAGCGCGGATTGTCCCCTGAACGCCCCGTGATGCGGGGCTCGGCGCAGAATCCCGATGTGTTCTTCCAGGCGCGGGAGACCTCCAACCCATTCTACAATGCATGTCCGGGGATCGTTCAGAAAGCCATGGACAAGTTCGCCTCCCTGACCGGGCGGCAGTACAAACTCTTTGAGTACGTCGGAGCCCCCGACGCGCAACGGGTCCTCATCATGATGGGTTCGGGGATCGAAACAGCGCAGGATACCCTGGACTATCTCAATGCCCGCGGGGAAAAAATCGGCATGATCAAAGTCAGACTCTATCGTCCCTTCTCGGCGGAATCCTTCATCAAAGCGCTCCCCTCATCGGCGAAGACCATCGCCATCCTCGACCGCACGAAGGAACCGGGAGCCTCGGGTGAACCGCTCTATCAGGATGTGGTCACCAGCATCATGGAATCCGTGATGAACGAAACATCCCCCTTCAAAAAACTTCCGAAGATCGTCGGCGGCCGTTATGGTCTCTCCTCGAAGGAGTTTACTCCCGCGATGGTTAAAGGGATCCTGGACGAGATGAAGAAGGAATCCCCCAAGAACCATTTCACGGTTGGAATCTATGACGACGTGACCAACACGAGTCTCGACTTCGATCCCACCTTCACGATCGAGGCGGACGATGTTGTGCGGGCCATCTTCTACGGGCTCGGTGCCGACGGGACCGTCGGTGCCAACAAGAATTCCATCAAAATTATCGGTGAGGATACGGAGAACTGGGCACAGGGATATTTTGTGTACGATTCCAAGAAATCGGGGTCCACGACCACGTCGCACTTGCGCTTCGGCCCCCGGCAGATCCATGCGCCGTATCTCATCGACCAGGCCAATTTTGTTGCATGTCACCAATGGTTCTTCCTTGAGAAATATGACGTCCTGAAACCGGCCGTCCAGGGAAGCACCTTCCTGTTGAACAGCATCTATGGCCCCGATACGGTGTGGGATCAGCTGCCGCGCCATGTCCAGAAACAGTTAATCGACAAGAAGATGAAGTTCTACGTGATCGATGGGTACAAGGTCGCCCAGCAGTCGGGCATGGGGGGGCGCGTCAATACCATCATGCAGACCTGCTTTTTCGCTATTTCGGGCGTCCTGCCGAAAGACGATGCAATTGCCGCTATTAAGAGTTCGATCAAAAAGACGTATGGTAAAAAAGGCGAGTCGGTTGTGAAGAAGAACTTTGAAGCGGTCGACCAAACCCTTGCCAATCTCTTCGAGGTACCGATACCGGCTGCCGTCAGCAGCGTTATCGAGATGCCGCCGGTGGTTTCGGAGAGAGCAACGGCGTTTGTCAAAAACGTGACGGCCAGGATCATAGCGGGTGATGGCGACATGTTGCCTGTCAGCGCGTTCCCGGTTGATGGTACGTTCCCGGTTGGCTCCGCGCAATGGGAGAAACGGAATATCGCGTTGGAGATACCGGTGTGGGAATCGGAGTTGTGCATCCAATGCAACAAATGCGCCCTGGTTTGTCCGCATGCAGCGATCCGTGTGAAAGCGTACGACCAGGCCGGGTTGCAGGATTCGCCCTCCACGTTTAAGTCCATGCCGTATAAGGGAACAGAGTACAAGGGGATGTCTTACACCGTCCAGGTGGCGCCGGAGGATTGCACCGGGTGTGAGTTGTGCGTGGAGGTCTGCCCCGCGAAGAGCAAGAGCGAGGTGAAGGTGAAGGCCATCAACATGAAGCCGCAACAACCCCTTCGGGAATTGGAAAGGGCGAACTTTGATTTCTTCCTGAACCTGCCGGAGGTTGATCGCCGCACGGTGAACATCGAGACGATCAAGGGTTCGCAGTTCATGCAGCCCCTGTTTGAGTTCTCCGGCGCCTGCTCGGGGTGCGGTGAAACCCCGTATGTCAAGCTCGTCAGCCAGCTTTTCGGAGACCGGACCATCGTTGCCAATGCAACCGGTTGCTCCTCGATCTATGGAGGCAACCTGCCGACCACTCCCTGGACCAAGAATAGGGATGGTCGCGGCCCCGCATGGTCGAACTCCCTGTTCGAGGACAACGCGGAGTTTGGGCTCGGGATGCGGTTGACAGTCGACAAGCAGACGGAAATGGCGAGAGAACTGGTTGTGCAACTGGCCTCGGACATTGGCGACTCACTCGTGAAAGATCTGCTCGAAGCGGATCAATCCGATGAAACTGGCATCTACGAGCAACGTGAGCGCGTCCGGGAACTGAAGCAAAAGCTTGAGCGGGTTCGCAATCCGCTCGCGAAGCAATTACTGAGCTTGGCAGACAACCTGGTCAAGAGGAGCGTCTGGATCATGGGAGGTGACGGTTGGGCGTACGATATCGGGTACGGCGGCCTTGACCACGTCCTCGCTTCGGGCCGGAACGTGAACATCCTCGTCCTTGACACGGAAGTCTACTCCAACACGGGCGGACAAATGTCGAAGTCCACACCGCGCGGCGCCATTGCGAAGTTTGCCGCCGCCGGGAAACCGACACAGAAGAAGGACCTGGCCCTCATGGCGATGACCTACGGGAACGTGTATGTTGCCCGCGTGGCCATGGGAGCGAACGATGCCCAGACCGTCCGTGCGTTCCTCGAGGCCGAGGCGTATGACGGACCTTCCCTCATTATCGCGTACAGTCATTGCATCGCCCACGGCATCAACATGGCGAAGGGGATGACGAACCAGAAGCTTGCCGTCGATACGGGCTACTGGCCACTCTTCCGGTTCAACCCCATGTTGGAAGGTGATGGAAAGCATCCCTTCAAGCTTGATTCCAAGGCCCCGAAACTCCGGTTGAAGGAGTTTACCTCACTGGAGGTCCGCTTCAACATGCTCGAAAAGAGCTATCCGGAACGGGCAAAAGAACTGGCGGAACTCGCCCAAGAGGATGTTCGGATTCGATGGGAGATCTACGAGAGCCTCTCCAGGCCGCGGAACGGCGTGGAGAAGAAGAACGAACCCGCCACCGCGCAGTAGAAGAAGAAACAAGCGGAGGCCGGAGGAAAGCTCGCCGGTCTTTGGTGCGATACACGAACTACTCATGCAACGGAGATTACGACATGGATTTAAGCACTCAATATCTCGGATTGAAGCTCAAGAACCCCATGGTTCCCTCAGCTTCCCCGCTCTCCCATTCCGTCGACAGTATGAAGCGGTTGGAGGATGCGGGGGCTGCGGCTGTGGTCATGTACTCACTCTTTGAAGAACAGATTGAGCATGAGGCCGAAGCATTTGACCACTACTTTGCCCATGGGGCACAGAGCCATGCGGAAGCAGTCGACTATTTCCCGGAAGCTTCCGAGTACAACCTGGGGCCGGACCAGTACCTGGGGCTTCTGCGACAAGCCAAGGAGGCTCTTGGTATCCCTGTGATCGGCAGTCTCAATGGAGTGTCGACGGGGGGATGGGTCGAGTATGCCGCGAAAATGCAGCAAGCGGGAGCCGATGCGATCGAACTCAACGTGTACTACATCCCAGCCCAGGTCAAGATCACCGGTCAGGAGGTGGAGGATCGGTATATCAATATCCTGCACGAAGTGAAGAACGCTGTAACCATTCCCGTTGCTGTGAAGTTGAGTCCCTACTTCAGCTCCCTGGCGCATTTTGCACAGCGACTCGATTATGCCGGGGTCGATGGGTTGGTGCTGTTCAACCGTTTCTACCAACCCGACCTTGATATCGAACAGCTTGAGGTAACCCCGAATGTCGTTTTGAGCACCTCCGAGGCAATTCGTCTGCCACTCCGGTGGATAGCGATTCTGCGCGGCCAGGTCCGGACAAGTCTCGCGGCGACAAGCGGCGTCCATACCGCGGTGGATGTTCTCAAGCTCCTGATGGCGGGTGCCGATGTGACCATGATGTGCTCTGCACTCCTGAAGCATGGCCCGCAGAGAATTTCAGAGGTGCTCCAGGAACTTGATCGCTGGATGCTGGAGCACGAATATGTTTCGGTTGCACAAATGAAGGGAAGCATGAGCCAGAACGCCGTCGCTGACCCATCCGCTTTTGAACGGGCGAACTATATGAAAGCTCTGAACCGTTACCGGTAGCCGTGCACCAACCGGAGAAAGGGGGTTCCCATGGATTGCTGTTCTCATAGAACTCTTGTGATGATACTGGGTGTTGTGTTGATGGCCGGAGGTTGTGCCCCTTCCTCACCTCAGGGGCTCGTCCTGGCGGATGCCGATCAACTTGCCATGTTCACGGGGACTTGGAAAGGCTCATTCCTGAACGCCGCGACGAGCAGAACCGGATTGATAGAGTTCACGCTGACGGCGTATTCGGAATTTGCCTATGGCGATGTCCGCTTGCATATTGCGGAGAAGGAACATGTCTACCAGCCGATGGATGGGCAGCAGCAGGTGGGCCGCGGCTCCATTCGGCCGCTGGTTCTGAAGATTAGCTTTTTGAGACTTTCGAACGGCATCGTTCGGGGTGTCCTTGAACCCTATGAAGACCCGGAATGCCGGTGCCTGGTCGTGACGACCTTCGAAGGGACGATGCGGAAGGGGGTCATTGAAGGGACGTTTTACACCCGCGGTGCAGGGATGAGACCTATTCCGACCGGGAGTTGGAATGTTGTCCTTGTCGACAATCGGTGAGGATTGATGCTCCCAAGGGAACCCAGCATTTTTTTTGGGGATAAAACCCCACGGTGGAAGAACTGACAAAGATAGGTTGATGAATTCCCGGAAACGGGAATGTGTTCCCTCGTTCCAGCCAAAAACATTTAAAAGTAAACTTTTTTCTCCGTTTTGGATTGGCACGATTGTTGGGTCAATTGTGGGAACGTAATTCTTTAGGATTGTCGGAATGGTATGGAGATGAAGAACAGGAGCTGCAATGGTTCAGGTAGATAACGACCTCCTCAATACGCTGAAGATGTTTGACCGGCCGGGTCCGCGCTATACAAGTTATCCTACCGCCCCGGTTTTTTCCTCCGAGTATACAGATAAGCGGTATGAGATCGATGTCATCCGGAATAATCATGAAAATCCGGCTCCTCTTTCATTGTATCTTCATATCCCATTCTGCGATACGCTCTGTTACTTCTGTGGTTGTACGACGGTCATTACGCGCAACCGTGATCAGATCAGCACATATTTGACTGCGCTTGAGACGGAAATCGGTCGAATGGCCGCGTATATCGACCGGGATCGGCAGGTGGCACAAATGCATTGGGGAGGGGGGTCGCCGTCCTATCTCAACCCCGGGGAAATCCTACGACTCTCGACCTTTCTAAAAAAATATTATCGATTTGCAGAGGACGCTGAGATCAGCGTGGAGATCGACCCGCGCGGCCTCACGTTTGAGCACATGAAGGCCTTTCACGCCATGGGGGTGAACAGGATCAGTCTCGGCGTGCAGGATTTCGATGAGCGAGTCCAGCGAGCCGTGCACCGGGTCCAACCCGAGGCGATCACCCGCCAGGCATTAGACTGGGCCGCCACCCTGGGGATCACCAACACGAATATTGATTTGATCTATGGCCTGCCGCTGCAAACGCTTGAGACATTCCAAAGGACTTTGGACAAGGTGGTCGAGATTTCACCGAATCGTGTTGCGGTGTTCAATTTTGCCTATGTCCCCTGGATGAAACCTCACCAGCGGTTGATTCATAGCGAGGATCTTCCGGACGCGGATGCGAAGCTGCAATTGCTTGGAGCGTCCATTGAAACGTTGACCCGTGCGGGGTATGAGTATATCGGGATGGACCATTTTGCGAAGCCGGACGACGAACTGGCGGTTGCACAGCGGCAGAAGGCCCTTCATCGTAACTTTCAAGGGTATTCGACTAAAGCGGGAGCCGACCTCTATGCGTTCGGGATGTCCGCCATCTCTCATTTTGGCGATGTGTATGCGCAGAACGCCAAGACACTGCCGGAGTACCTCGCAGCCATCGAGTCAAAACGGTTCCCGACAGCGGTCGGTTACAAAATGACGAAGGATGACCAAATACGGAAATTTGTGATCATGCGCCTGATGTGCGATCTGGAGGTGGAGAAGTCAGAAGTGGAGGACTTCTTTAATATCTCGTTCGACGAGTACTTCGACTCGTCGATCGAGCAACTCTTTGATTTCGTCAGACTCGGGATGGTGCGGCATTCCTTGAACAGGATTGTCATTGAAGAAAGCGGGCGCCTGGTGCTGCGCAATATTGCCATGTGCTTTGATGCGACCCTGAATAGGTTTAGAGAGAAACCCCTGTTTTCCCGGACTGTTTGAGGAAATTTTTTGCTTGACATTCTCAACCGGCCATGTTAATTTAAGATAAAATTATCTGATTACTATGAGTATCATTTTCAGCCGTCAGTGTGAGTACGCGTTACAGGCGGTTACCTATCTTGCCCTGAAGCCGGCGGGGGAAATGACTTCGATCAAGGAGCTGGCAAAGAAACTGGATATTCCGTACCACTTCCTGGGGAAAATCCTGCAGGATCTCGTGTACAAAGGGCTGCTCATGTCGCAAAAGGGACCGACGGGGGGATTTGCGCTCGGCCTTCCTGCCACAGAGATCACGCTCTTCCATATCGTGGAGGCGATCGACGGCGTCGGGTTTAATACCAACTGTGTTCTCGGATTCCCGGAGTGTTCGGGGAAAAATCCGTGTGCGGTTCATGACTCCTGGGGGGAATACCGCGAGGGCATCTATCAAATGTTGGTCAAGCGCAACATTGCGGAAATGGCAAAAGCCATGAAAAAACCGGAGTATGCCGCCATGCGCAGGTGAGTTGTTTTTTTTACTATAGATTCAGAGAAAAACATCTGATATAAAAGCTTCCATGAACATGCGAACAGTGACAGACCGATTTCTCAGGGAGAATCTTGTTGTGGCTGGAACCGCTCAGGGCGAGTCCCGGGAGAGGCAAGCCTCGAACGAAACAGGGATCGTCACAGAAAGTCCCTTGACCCAGGCCATCCGCCGGGGAAACGATGGAAGGCGGACGGGTCTGCCGGTAAAAAAACTTCCTCCCGAACTCCGTCGCAGGAAGCCGGATTTTTCACTTGAACCCGTCTGGTACCGGCGGATGATTTGGAGGCTGAAGGAGGATTCACAGTTTCTGCGCTCCACGGTTCAGCTCACCTTCGTTCTCCTGTGCCTTTGGATCGGTCTCGAATTCTCGATGTTCATAAAATGGGGGATGTCCGGGGGAACCGCGGAGTTTATCACGCGCCCGCCGGGGGTGGAGGGATTCCTTCCGATCAGTGCTTTGATCAGTCTCAAATACTGGATGATGACCGGTGTGATTAACGAGGTTCACCCATCGGGACTCTTCATCCTGGTCGCGATCGTCGCGGTAGGGCTCTTCCTGAAAAAAGCCTTCTGCGGATGGCTTTGCCCGATCGGGACCTTAAGCGAGTCTCTCTGGATGGCCGGGGAGAAACTCTTCGGCCGCACTCTGCGCGTGACGCCATGGCTCGATTATCCACTCCGGTCTTTGAAGTACCTCTTGCTTGTGTTTTTCCTGTACGCCATCTGGCAGATGGATGCTGATGCCTTGAAGTATTTCATCGAAAGCCCGTACAACAAGGTGGCCGATATCAAGATGTATCTGTTCTTCGCCGAACTCACCTCCTTTGCCCTTTGGACCATCCTGGTCCTGGCCGGGTTGTCGGTCGTGATCAAGAATTTCTGGTGCCGGTACCTCTGCCCCTATGGTGCTTTCCTGGGGGCATTGAGCTGGTTCAGTCCTCTGAAAATTACGCGCACAAAGGAAACATGCATTGATTGTGCGCTGTGCACCAAGGCATGCCCCTCCAGCATCAACGTGCACAAAGTTGACAGGGTCTGGAGCGATGAATGCATGAGCTGCATGCGGTGTGTGGAGGCTTGTCCCGTGATCGATACCCTTCACATGAAATCCGGAAGCCAATCTGAAGCGGTCCCCGGTTGGGTCTTTGGAACCCTCGTTGCCGGAGTGTTCGTCGCCGTCACGGGATTGGCGATGCTGACAGGGAACTGGCAGAATGCAATTTCCCGGGAGGAATATGCGAAGCGGTTCCAGGAGCTCGATGCGCCCGTTTATCAACACTTTCGAGGAGAGGTCGCTCCCTATGGTCCCCATGATTGAACTCCACCAAACCCATCAAGCAATCTCCAATTTCTATGACGGACTTGCACCGGAGTACGATGCCATGACGTCGTTTGAGAAACGCTTTGTCCGGGACAAGCCGTTTTTCCGGATGTTGATCGAACGGTATAAGATCGGGACGGCCATTGATGCGGGTTGCGGGACCGGGTTCCATTCCATGATGCTTGCGCAGCTTGGCGTCAAGGTCACGGCAGTCGACCTTTCCGCCGTGATGCTGGAACGGGTGGGCGAGCATGTCCGTGATCTCGGGATGGACCTCACGCTGGTTCAGGCCGGTTTCGACGAACTGGCGACGACGATCCATCAGCCCGTGGATGCACTCTTTTGCCTGGGCAACTCCCTTCCCCATCTTCTCACAGTGAACGATCTGTCCAGAGCGCTGGAAAATTTCGCCTCGGTTCTCAAACCCAACGGGCTTCTCTTCGTGCAGCACTTGAACTATGACCGGATCCTCCATGACCGGGAACGTATTCAGAGTATCAAGGAATCCGGGACAAAAGTGTACATCCGGTATTATGATTACGACGGCGATCACGTCTCTTTTAATATCATTGTCCTGGATAAGCAAAAGGGAACCGCGGACCAAACGCTCAAGAGCATTCTCCTCCAACCGATCCGCAAGGATTCTCTTTTTTCCCTGCTTACGACGGCCGGCTTTTCCGGCATTGAAGCGCACGGGAGTATCGCGATGGATGCCTTCTCCCCTGAGGATTCGACGGACCTTGTCACGATCGCCCGGTCACGCGATTTCAGCGCGAAGGCACCGACAACCATTTCATAACTAAGGATTCCATGTTCTCGACGGTTCGCTATTTCATCAAGACCAGCCTCACATTTCTCTTTGTCGGTATTGTAACCGGCTTGTTCATGTCCTACTCCCGGCATATTCTGGAGGAGGGCATTCCGCCCGACCTGGTCTCCGCGCACGCGCATCTGATCCTTGCCGGATCGGTGATGATGATGATCATGGGGGTGGCCCTCTGGTTCTTTCCAAGGCCGGAAGCGGGTGATACCCGCTACAATCCCGATCTGATTCGGCTGGCGTACTGGATCATGGCCCTGAGCACGGCGGTCCGGTTTCTCGCACAAGGGACTGTCGCCTTTGTGGAAATGCGCGAGTTGCGGTGGACGATCGCCGGTGCTTCAACGTTTCAGGTAGTCGCCTTTGGACTGTTTTTCTATTCCATGTGGGGAAGGATTCGTGCGGTAGGGAGCGCCTTGCGTGAAGCGCAAGGCGAAAAGTTTTAATTCAGGAGGAGGCTTTTCTCTTCCATGGCAAACCGGAGGCGAGGGGGTTCCTTTTCTCCATCACTATACTCAGGAGGTCATCATGGCAACAATCAAAGAACTTGATGTTCGCGTCATTCCACCGCCGCAAAAACATCCAACCATCTTCAACACGTTCGATGCGCTCTCGCAGGGAGAGGGATTCCAACTGGTGAACGACCACGAACCGAGACCGTTGCTGTACCAGTTCCAGATTGAGCGCACGGGACAGTTCGATTGGCAGTATGTCGAACAGGGTCCGGATGTATGGAGAGTCAACATCACGAAGGTCGCGGGATGAGTCGCGAAAGCCTTTTGGTCTTTGTCAAATTCGGGAGCGTGTTCGTCGCGGTGTTGTTGGTGATGATCGTTGCCAACAGCCTCGTGGGGCGCGCTCACGGTGGAGCGGAGCCTCCCTGGGAAACGTTCAATCCGACGGCGGCCGACGTGCATGAAGGTCGACAGATCATGGAACGCAACGGGTGTCTCTCCTGCCACACCGTTGATGGGTTCGGTGGCCAGATTGGTCCGCGTCTGAACGGGTCGGCACAGCGAAAAACAAAAGAGGATCTGTTCTTGTGGATCAAGTCCCCCATCGATGTGAAGCCCGGGACGCGGATGCCACAGTATAATCTGCCCGATGAATCGATTCTGAAAATCATCGGTTATCTCGAAACGAAAGACACACTGCAGGTACAACCATGATTACAAAAGAATGGAAAGTTGATGCGGTACTCTCTGCCTGCCCGGTGGCGTTGGAGGTCTTCGTGGCAGCGAGCCCCCATTTCAACAAACTCAAAAACGCCCTGCTGAGAAGGGCCCTCGCACCGAGGGTCACCGTGGAGCAGGCTGCAGCCATTGGGGGTGTTCGCCTTGATGCGCTCCTGGCAAGCCTCAATGAGGCCGCCGGCTTTCATGAGCAAGATGGAAAAGAGTCTCGTGACGTCGGGAGTGAACCGGCGGTTGCGGGAAGCAGCGTTGATATCAACCCGGATGCCCCTGTGCCGGATCTTGATGAAATACTCCTCGACGTTCGGCCGATCATTCAGCGGGGAAGCGATCCGCTGAAAACGATTATGGGAGCGGTGCGGGGGCTGAAGAAAGGTCAAGCCCTCCATCTGATCAATTCGTTCGAGCCGGTCCCGCTGTATTCGGTTCTGGGTGGAAAAGGGTATAGCCATATCACGAAGAGGATTGATGGAGTATGGCATATCTGGTTTTTGTCGGATCGCTTGAACCGTGAGGGGGGGAGTGAAGAAAACTCGGATTCCCGGCCGGCCCCGTTTCCGGCATCTGAAACGATCGTAGGGGAAAAGGTGATCGAACTTGACGTCCGCGGTCTCGCCCCGCCGGAACCCATGATGCGGATTCTCGAAACAATCGGGGGGATGGATGGCAACGAAATCCTGTTGGTCCACCATCACCGCGAGCCGATGATGCTGTACGAGAAGCTCGAGGAGCGAGGATACGAGGCGGTTGCCAATCGTATCGAGGAACATTACTATAAGGTGGTCATTCGGAAGAAGGTCCCTGTGGCATGATTTCTATGAGCCAAAAGAAAGAGGCTCAGACCGGCCCTCTTCAAATGCCGATAGTGTGGTACCAACAGTTTCACTGGAAGGATGAACGACGATGGAAAAGAAGGTATGGAGTGAGATCGAACGGTTTTCAACCGAAAAACACCTCCATGTCCCGGTGTTTGTGGGAGAGAGGGTGAAGGTGCTGCTGTTGTGTCTTTCGCCAGGCCTGACTGTTCCGCCTCATTCCCACCCGGGGTTCGAGATCACGTTGCAACCGTTACGGGGGAAGGCTGTGATGTCGACCCCCGAGGGGGTGGACATGGAGCTGCAACCGGGTGAAATTTACCTTACCGACGGGGCCGCAAGTTTCAGCCCAAGGAATCCCTTCGGTGAGGAGTTTGAAATGCTCATTCATCTGGTGAAGAAATGAGTGCCCCGACGAATCTCGCATCGACCCTGGCGCCCCCGTTTTCGATGGTAAGCAAATATTTCATTGCGTCCGTACTCTCGTTTGTCCTTCTTTGCGGACTGATGGTGCTGTTTTCGGCGGATATCCAGGGGCATCATTTTCAACCGAAACTTCTTGCCATGACGCACATCGCAACGCTTGGCTGGATTACCATGGTTATCTTTGGCGCCATGTTTCAGTTGGTGCCGGTCGTGCTCGAGGTCAAGCTCTTCAGCGCGCGGCTGGGGGAGATCCAGTTCTGGATCTACACTGCAGGGACGGCAGGATTGGTGTACGGGTTCTGGTTCTTTCATGTCGGCGTGTTGTTCACGGTGTCCGCGTCGCTCATCACCCTCGCGATGGCGCTGTTCATCCTGAATATCGTGACGACCATGGGGCGTGTGAAGCAGTGGAATCTCACCGGCCTGTTCTTGTTATCCGCGTTGGTGTACCTCGCGATGACAGCGCTCGCCGGATTACTGCTTTCTGTCAACCTCGGGTATCCTTTCATCAGCCGCATTCATCTCGACTATCTTAAGATTCATGCTCACCTGGGTTTCATCGGTTGGGTTGTCATGGTCATTATGGGAGTAGGATTGAAATTGATCCCGATGTTTGGTCTCTCCCATGGTTATTCCACCAGGCCGGCCCGGGTGGCCTTGGTGCTTGTGAACATCGGGTTGCTCGGTATGAGCATAGAATGGTTGTTGACGGGGGCCGCCTGGCTGTTGACAACATACGTTGTGATCCTCGTTCTCGGACTTCTCACCTTCGTCGTCCAACTGGTCCTGATCCTGAAGCATCGCATGCGGCGGATCCTCGATCTCGGCATGAAGCATTCTGTCGTCGCTTTTGTCTATTTTCTGCTCTCGGCGTTGTTCGGGTTGGGTCTTGCAACCGTGGAGATCGAGAGCACGGAGTTGAGGGAGAGCCTGATCCTGATGTATGGGGGGATGATAATGCTCGGATTTTTCTCGATGCTC